>CAZPQC010000336.1:0-2552 GCA_964588525.1 uncultured Spirochaetaceae bacterium | reverse complement strand
TCCCGCGGGTCATGGACACCGTGGGGTTGGAGAGAAGCTCGTCTCCGGGCAATGCACGGGTAATCTCCTCCTCCGTAGCTCCCCGGGTCTGAATCCGGGCGAGGATAACCGAAAAAGGGTATTGTATCATTGTGATAAACCCGGCAACGGACCACTGTATATCGAGGCGAGAACAAAGTTAAAATACGTTTGATAATTCGGCCGTGTTGGGGTAGAATTGGAGCAACATCATAATTCAGGGAGGGATACATGGCTGACTACGAAGCCTACTGCGTCAAGTGCAAAGCGAAACGCGTGATGAAGGACGCTCAGGTCGTCACCAACAAGCAGGGTCGCCGCCAGGCAAAAGGGATCTGCCCGGTTTGCGGCACCAAGATGAACCTATTCTTAAAATCACTGTAGCGCTTTGGACAACCGGGGCGAAAGCCCCCATCCCCCCCTTCAGTGAAAGGACGATGGGCGGCCCGATCTGAAGGGACGACATTTATATCACCCCCTCTCTGACCAGGGAACGTTCCGCTCAGCGGACTATCCTTTACAGATCGGGGTGCGTCAACCCCAGCGGCGGTGAACGAGCGTATGGAGCTGCATTCGAAAATCAGCGAATGCGGATTGTGTTTGCTCCCCGTCTAAGTGGACACGATTGGTGAGCATCACGATCATCAGCTGACCGGCAGGCTCTATCCAGACGCTCGTTCCCGTATCTCCGGTGTGTCCGTAGGACTCGCTACTGTAAAGCGGACCGACGGGAGAACCCTCATCCTGAAGGAAAAAACCGAAGGACCGTCTGCCGTTGAGGCCGTTGGTCAGAGACGTACGCATCAGTTTGACTTGATTTTTCGAAAGCAGCCGGAATCCGTTTGCCACACCGCCGTTTTCAAATAGGGACAGAAGCTGCAGCACGCTCGGAGCCGTGGCAAACAAGCCGGCGTTTCCTCCCTCGCCCCCCAGGCAGTAGGAGTCTTTATCGTACACCTGTCCGAGGATCCGGCGCTTTCGCCAGGGACATCGCCCGGTGGGTGCAACCCGCCCCCAGAGAACGACGGGAGGATTGAAAAAGGTATCGGCCAGGCCGCAGGGAGCCGCTACCAGCTGGGCAAAGAGCTCCTGCACACGGGCGCCCGTCACTCGCCTGAGGAACTGTCCCAGCAGCAGATATCCGGTTTGGCTGTACAGCACCTGTTTTCCCGGTGGGTTTTGCGGCTTCACGGCCAACAGCAGTTGAACCGCCCGGTTGTAATCGATGTTCCGGGAATCCGGAAACTCCTTGTACAGTTCCGCACATGGCGGTAACCCACCGGTATGCAGCAGCAGCTGCCCCAAAGTAATATCCCGGCTCTCCGGCACGATCTCCGGCAAGAAATACCCGATGGTCTCCCCCACTCCGATCTTCTCCCGACCCATGATCATCACCGTCAACAGGGCGGTGGCCAGGGGTTGGGTTATTTCCGACAGATCGAAAATCGTGTCCTCCGTCATGCTCTCCTCTTGAGGATCGAGCTGGCGGGATCCCTTTGCCTGCGACAATACCACAGAACCCTGCTTGGAAACCAGGGTAACAATACCGGGAAAGCAGTTCTTCCTGATTGCCTCGTCGATCAGGGATTCGATATCATTAGAGTGCTGTTTCATAGTCGACTCGGGTCAACCTCCCCCGACTACACTCTATTCCAAATCAGTCGGGGTTTCAAATCAACGGAGGAAATTCAAACTACCCGGTAGTAGGTCTTGCGGTCATGGATCGGTCCCCTTCGTGGTCGGTGAGGGTTTGCATGCTCAATCCGGCAGCCTCGAAGGCTCGCTCAGCTCGGTTCAACTGCTCCGCATCCGGAATGCGAACGCCGGGTTCCGCCGGCGGCCGTGACGGCACGGAGAGGTAGGCGGTTTTCAGGGAAAGCCCGCTCAGATACTCGGCCAGTGATGCGAGCTCTCCGGCATTCGTGTTCTCTCGATCCACCAGCATGGTTTCGCTGACCAGCTCACCTCGATACTTGGCGGCAAAGGTCCGGATTCCCTCAAGAACCTCCCGAAATTCCAGACCAGGGTCCGGCCTGTTGATTCGCCGCCAGATCGACTCAACTACACTGTCCAGCTTTACCGATACCCAGTCCGCCAGGCTCACAGCCTCGGCTACCTCCTCCCGCCAAAGCAGAGACCCGTTGGTGATCACGGCCACGGGGTAGCGCAGGTCCCGCTTGAGCATGGAGATCAGGGGTCCAAGGTTCTTGTCCAGGGTCGGCTCTCCGTCGGTAACGAAGCTGATGTAATCGATTGCCTGGTTATCGGTGGCCACCTTCGCGATCCGGGCCTTTGTCTCCCGCAGGAGCGCTTCGGGTCGATAAAACACGGCCGGCTCCACCTGCATCTTGGTGGTCCGACCCACGTGGCAGTATATGCAGGAGTAGCTGCAATACTTGTACGGTATATTGTTGAGCCCGAGACTGCGCCCGAGCCTTCTGGAGGGTACCGGCCCGTATACGAGCATATCTTTTTGAGAATATTCTCATTTAAAGTATAATACAACCCTCGGCCGAAGACAATCCGTGTTGACG
>CAZPQC010000335.1:0-2561 GCA_964588525.1 uncultured Spirochaetaceae bacterium | reverse complement strand
CGGCCGACGAAGAAGGGAACAACCATGTTGGGGAAGATGACCATATCCCGCAAAGGTACGAGACAGAGCTCAGTCCTCGAGGGAAAGATCTTCATGCGGTTTTCTTTGCGTCTATCAGCGTGATCTCAGGATCTTCAGATTTTTCCACTACGTCGGGAGTAACGATCACCCGCTTCTTGCCCTTGATCGAAGGGATGTCGTACATGATGCCCGTCATCACCTTTTCCACGATGGCCCGCAAACCCCGGGCGCCGGTTTTTATGGATTTCGCCTTTTTGGCGATGGCCTCGATGGCCTCATCTTCGAAGACGAGCTCCACATCGTCCAGCTTCATCGAGGCCTTGTACTGCTTGACGATGGCGTTGCGGGGCTCGGTGATGATGCGCTTCAGCACCTCCAGGCTCAGCTCCTCCAGGGTGACGTTGATGGGCAGACGGCCCACGAACTCCGGGATCAGACCGAAACGGATCAGGTCATCGGGGTGCAGGTGGGAGTACAGCTCGATCAGATCTCGTTCGTGGGTGGCTTTCACGTCGGCGCCGAAACCCATTGGATGCTTGGATACCCGGGCATCCACGATGTTGTCCAGCCCGACGAAGGCGCCCCCGCAGATAAACAGGATGTTGTTGGTGTTGATCTTGAGCATCTCCTGGTTGGGGTGCTTGCGTCCTCCCTGGGGGGGAACCGAGGCTACGGTGCCCTCGATGATCTTTAGCAGGGCCTGCTGCACCCCCTCGCCGGAGACATCCCGGGTTATAGAGACGTTTTCGGTCTTCCTGGAGATCTTGTCGATCTCGTCGATGTAGACGATCCCTTTTTCAGCCGCGGCGATGTTGTTGCCGGCATTCTGGATGAGCTTGAGCAAGATGTTCTCCACGTCCTCGCCCACGTAACCGGCTTCGGTGAGGGTGGTGGCGTCGGCGATGGCGAAGGGGACCTTCAGCTTGCTGGCCAGCGTGCGGGCCAGGAGGGTTTTCCCGGTGCCGGTGGGCCCGATCATCAGGATATTGGATTTCTCCATCTCCACATCCGGATCCAGCTTGTGGCCCATGGCGATGCGCTTGTAGTGGTTGTAGACCGCGACGGACAGGACCTTCTTGGCCTGCTCCTGGCCGATTACGTACTGGTCGAGGTACTCCTTGATCTCCTTGGGAGTGGGGATGTCCTCTTTGAACTCGGCGGAGAGGAGCTCGTCCTCCTCGTCCAGGATCTTCTTGCAGACGACGACGCACTCATCGCAGATGTATACGCCGGGGCCGGCGATCAGCCGCCGGGCGGTGTCTGCGCTCTTCCCGCAGAAGGAGCAGACCTTGAGGCCTTCATTTCTTGCTAGTTTGCTCATTATTCTTCGGCCGTTCCAGGATCTTGTCTACCAGCTTGTACTCAACCGCTTCCTCAGCAGACATATAGTAATCTCTTTCCAGATCCTGGGCAATTACCTCTTCGTTCTTGTCGGTGTGACGGGCAAAGTACTGAATGATCAGTTTCTTCATCCGCACGATCTCCCGGGCCTGAATCCCGATATCCGCCGCCTGCCCGGCTACTCCGCCCCAGGGCTGATGGATGAGAATACGGGAGGAGGGCAGCACGAAACGTTTTCCCGGTGTCCCGCAGGTCAGAAGCAACGCTCCCAGGGAGGCTGCCTGACCCAGACAGATCGTCTGCACATCCGGTTTTATGTACTGGATCGTATCGTAGATGGCCAGCCCCGCGGTCACCGTCCCGCCCGGGGAGTTGATATATAGATGAATATCCTTCTCCGGATCCTGGGACTCCAGAAACAGCAGCTGTGCCACGACCAGATCGGCATTCAGATCTATGATTTCGCCGTCTATAAAAACAATTCGGTCTTTGAGGAGCCGAGAGTATATATCGTAGGAGCGTTCGCCCCTGCCGGTTTGCTCGATGACGATAGGTACGAGGTTGCTTGCTTTCTCGTTCATAGTTCGTAATTTAATAGTTTCCCTGTACCAAGTCCAGGAATTTTACCTTCTTGCCCTTCTTGCGGGTCCCGCTCTCCAAGAGGATATCGTAGAGCTTCTCATTCTTCAGGTCGTACTTGAGGAAATCGAGGTAATTGTTGCGATTCATCATATCCCTGGCTTCCTCGAGGCTCATGTTCTGGGCGTCCGCCTCGCTCTGGATCCGCTCCTCGACCTCCTTGTCTTCCAGCTCGATGCCCTCCTGTTTTACCATTTCGTTCACAACCAGCTGCAGCTTGAGCTTTTTCTCGGCCCCGGCGCGCCACTCCCCCTGGATCTGTTCCTTGCTTCTGCCCTCGGCCTCCAGCTGGCGCAGTATCGGCGCTTCCTCTCCCCCGAGGCGGGAGATGAAGCGGCGCCACTGGTCCTCCAGTTCGCTGTCCACCATGGATTTAGGCAGCGGAACCTCCGCCTGCTCGGCGATCTTTTCCAGGATCTGGGAAATGTTCTGCTCCCGGACTTTCTGCTTCGCATATTCCTCCAGCCGTGTGCGGATGTCCTTCTTCAGATCGTCCAGATTTTCGTATTTGTCACTGATATCCTGGGCCAGCTCATCGTTGATCTCCGGCAGCTGCTTCT
>CAZPQC010000334.1:0-2570 GCA_964588525.1 uncultured Spirochaetaceae bacterium | reverse complement strand
CGATGTCAGTATCGGTCCGGAACTTGTCTTCCAACGGCTATGGCAGGAACTGGGCTATTTATTGCAAGGACAAAATCCCCATTGTTGCAAAGAAAATTCCCCAGACCCCAGGTGGGGAATTTTGGCTATCGCCGCATAAGCGAATTCTTCACTCTGTGGCTCTCTCCGTCGAAGATCAGCAGGTGGCTGTGGTGTACCAGACGATCGATCAGAGCGGTTGTCATGGTCTGATCGAGGAAGATATTCACCCACCTGCCGAACTCCAGGTTGGTGGTGATCGCCATACTGCGCTTCTCGTAGCAGGCCGAGACCACCTGGAACAATAGTTGTGCTCCGTCGCGACTGACGGGAACATAGCCCCATTCGTCGCAGATGAGCAGATCCAATTTCTCGATTGTCTTCAGAAACTCATGCAGTTCACCTCCGTCGTTGAGTTGGATGAGATGGTTCACCAGGGCGGCCGTGCGCCAGAAGGCGACCTTGAAGTTGCGTTTACAGGCCTCAATCCCAAGGGCAGTCACCAGGTGGGTCTTCCCGGTCCCCACGTTGCCGTACAGAATGAGGTTCTGCCGATTGACGATAAACTCCAGATCGAGGAGTTGCTGTTGGGTGAGCTGAGCAGGCAGCGTCACCTCATCGAACAGGAAGTCTTCCAGGCTCTTGGGCGTGTAGAAGCCGGCATTCTTGATGGCCCGTTCGACCCGTCCGCGGTCACGGTGTTGAACCTCCAGCTCGAGCAAGCGCAGCAGGAACGCCTCAGGATCTGCTTCAGAGACCCGATCCAGGTTGTCGGTCATCCGTCTGAGCCGAAGGCGCTTGCAGCACTGAGCGATCTTCTCCCGCAGCTCACTCATGGCGGGCTCCTGAGAGCATCGCGTCGTAACGCGTTGGATCGAACAGCACCTGAGGAGCCTGGATGGAGTGGCGGGGCTCCGGTAGGGGCTCACAC
The DNA here is from genome assembly GCA_964588525.1 of uncultured Spirochaetaceae bacterium. Lineage (GTDB taxonomy): Bacteria > Spirochaetota > Spirochaetia > SZUA-6 > DRHE01 > JAFGQJ01. Next base: position 1,621 of record CAZPQC010000334.1, on the reverse strand, counting down.
AGCGGCGTGTGGCGCCTCAGACGATCGTGAAGGGCCACCAGACTGTCCGGATCCGTGACACCTCGCTGGATGGAGTCGCTGACGGCCCTACAGGCGCCGCTAAACCCAGAAATCTTGGTGAGCTCGGCCACAAGGGCCACCGCTTTACCCACCTGGTGGCGGGGTTGGGCATCAATCCAGCGTTGCAGAGGCTCTGGCATCATGGAGTACACCGGCGTGTACTTCAGGGCTCCAGGGCGGCGGGAGAGCTGGGTGAGGTATGGCAGCCAATCCATCGATTCCTGTCGGGCCGATCCGTACAGCCTCTGGTGTTTGACCACAGGCCGCAGACTGTCGTCCAGAACCACCACCCACTGAGCCGTGATCTTCGTTTTCACACGCTCCCCGGCGTAGCGAGGGCTGGTGGAGTACCGATGGCGGCCGCTTTCGGTGGTGATCATGCCATAGGCGTCAGCAAGGTAGTTCTCGTAGCGGGCCGGGTCGAAGGGAATACGAGGCATCGCAAGCAGTTGTGCCCGATCCTCGTCAAACAGCTCGGCGATGAGCCGTTCCTTGCGGTAATGCTCCCGCTGGTGATCCTGGGCACAGCGGCGAAGGAGTTCCTCGTTGAAGGTGTCCAGGTCATCAAAGGTGGGCAGGGGAACGAGCAAGTTCCTGCGGTGGTAGCCGATCTTGTTCTCCACACTGCCCTTCTCGTGACCGGCGGCGGGGTTGCAGAACGCCAGTTGGAATCCAAAGTGCTCCTGGAAACGACAGAACCGCTCAGTGAGCATGCGCTTGCCGTCTCCGAGGATCTTGCGCACCAGCGTGGAGGCGTTGTCCAACCACAGTCGAACCGGAATACCCTCGATGAACAGGAAGATCGCCATCAGCGCCTCGAACAGGCACTCCGTGTTCTCGCCCGGAACCACCTGCACAAACCCGGCGTTGCTGTAGGGAAAGGACACACTCAGGTAAAACCCGTGGACCAACGTGCCTTGCTGCTCATAGTCTGCCTCTCCGAAGTCCACCTGTGCCTCTCCAGGTCGGTGAACCAGCGGCAGAGCAGACCGAGAATCTCTGCCCAGCTCCTGTTTTCTCTGTCCTACATAGGTGGCAACAGTCCGGTAGGAGCCGGTGAACCCTTCTTCTTCAACAAGACGGTCATAGACCCGCTTCGCCGTATGCCGTTGTTTCTTTCGCCGCCGGCGGTCCTCGTCCAACCACTCGTCGATGATCGGCTTGAACGGGTCCAGAATCCCCGATCGGAGCCTCGGTGGCTTTTTCACCGCCATATTCCAGTCTTCCTTGTCGATGTATTTTCGCACGGTCTTCCGATCGATCCCCTGCTCCTCAGCGATCTTGCTGATTCGGTGGCCTTTCTCAAAAAAGGCCTTCCGGATATCATGTACCTTGGCCATTGTAAGCATCCTCCTGGGTGCCTCCCTTCGTGTTGGTTGTGCTTCACGAAGAGTAGGCGATCCACCCGAGGCCTTACAATGGCTTTTGCAATTCTGGGGAATTCACCCTTGCAAAAGCGGGGAATTCCTCTTTGCAATTTTGAGGAATTTTATCTTGCAGAAAACAATTCAGCACAGAGATGGTAGAATGCTTCTTGTGCCGATCGAGACCGTGAAATCTT
>CAZPQC010000333.1:0-2581 GCA_964588525.1 uncultured Spirochaetaceae bacterium | reverse complement strand
CGGGAGGTGATTCACATCCCGATCAGCACGGATCTGTACGGATTCAACTCCTGGCACCGAATGGGCAACTGGATCGGTCAGAGCATCGATGTGCTGGCGGATTACGTGGACGCTATCTGTCCGATGTTCTATCCATCCCACTTCCCCAGGGATTTCATGAAGGACGTGCCGTATCTGGAGAGGGGACGCAAGATCTACGAAGAGGGAACCACCCGGGCGGCCTTCATGGTCGGATCCCGAAGCATCGTGCGTCCCTACGTTCAGGCTTTTTTAATCGGCGGAGAACTGGCCATGGGCCCGGCAGAATATTCGCAGTACCTGACCAATCAGATCGAAGGCGCCCTGGCCGCCCCCTCCTCGGGCCTGACCCTCTGGAACGCTTCGAACCGCTATTACATGGTGATCGAGCCCCTGACCCCCTACTTCAGCGGGCAGGAATCCGGGCGCAATTCCGAGCAGGACCCGGCCACGAACAGCCCTTAACAGCTCTTTTCTTGCCTGTAATATCCGCTGAGATAGATGGGCGGCCCGGCCGACGGCCCGGCAGGCAGGCCGGCAGGCAGGCAGCCCGTGAAACTTCTTTTTTTCCCCCGAACGTGGTACAGTCCATTGCAGTTGCTTGAGGGGAGTGGGACATGAAAAAAATTGAAGCTCGGAAGACCCTGTCGGCCGTCTTGTTCTCGGCTGCCCTGCTGCTCGCGACTATGCTCGCACTCGGCTGCACCGCAGCTCCGGAGCCGATCGAAGAGACTCCCCCGGGTCCCGACCCGGCTCTGCTGGAAACCGCCGGGGAGCTGATCGAACGGGCCGCGCCGGAACACCTGCGCCGGGCCGTGGAGATGCTGCGGGACCCCGCCCGGAGCTTTCCCGAAGCCGAGGAGCAGGCTGCCTTTGCCCGGACCTTGTTCGATCTTCTCTATCCGGAGCTCTCTGAAGCGGACTATCTGAGTGGCGGCTCTTTCTCGGTGTACCGTGGTCCGTACAGCCAGACGCTGGATCGGGCCAGAACCGGCCGGCCGCCGATTGCCGGACCCGTTGCCGCCGGCGAAGGGTTTTTCGACCTGGTGGTTCCGGCCCTGTTTCTCGCCCGTTTGGCCGACGACGATTCCGGGGCGCGGCTCTCCGATCTTTCAGGATACCTCGAGCTGCTAGAAAAAGCCCGGAGACGGAACCCCGCCTCGGTGCTGCCCCTCTACCTTCAGGGCAGAATCCGCGAGCTACAAGGAAGCGTGGACCAGGCCGCTATCCTATATCGAAACAGCATCGACAAGGCCCCCTCCTTCTATCCCGGAGCTCAACGCCTGGCCGTCCTTCTGCTGCGGGAGGGGCGGACTGCGGAGGCGGCTACGCTCCTGGAGCAGATCGCGGAGCTCCTGCCCCACGGTGGATCGATCCTCTTCCCTTTGGCTGAAGCCTACTATGAAAGCGGGCAGCTCGAGGCCGCTTCTGAATCGGTGGCCAAGGTCCTGCTGGAAGACCCGGATCGACCGGACGCCCTGCTGCTCCGCGCCCGGGTGCGGGCCGCCGAGGGAAACTGGAACCAGGCTCTACGGCTGCTCAATCTCCTGCTCTACCAGCACCCGGACAACCGGGAGGCCTACCTGCTGGCGGCACGGCTCCGGTACGAGGAAGCCGCAGATCCCGAAGGAGCCCTGGAGCTGCTCAACGAGGCTGAAAGCCAGTTCCCCGAGGCACCGGAGTTTCCCGAGCTGGCCGGACGGATCTATCTGGATACCGGCAGAGACGGGGAGGGGCTGAACAAGCTGCAGAGATCCCTGGATCTGGAGCCGGGCCGGGTATCCACGCTGCGGTTGCTGTTGTCCAATTCCATGGACATGCAGCGCTGGCTGCAGGCGGCCATCTACCTGTCCGAGATCCTCGAACAGGAGCGGTCCGAGGAGGACCTGCTGCAGGCGATCGAGATCTATCGAAGCCTGGGGGATCCGGCTCAGGTGCTGTACTACGCCGAACAGCTGTACCAGGAAAATCCCACGGTGGAAAACCTGGTGATCTACGCCCAGGCTCTGCTCTCCGGGGATCAGCCGGAACAGGCCGCAGCCCTGGTCGAGCAGGGGCTGGAGCAGGCGGAAACCCCGGCCCTCCACAGCACGCTGCTCACTTTGCAGGCATCCATGATCGAGGAGCAGTCACCGGAGGAGGCCATGGCCCTGGTGCGGGATGCGCTGATGGAGTATCCGCAGAACTACCTGGCGCTGGTCAAGATCGCGGAGCTGTACGTGCAGCAACGGGAGCTGCGCAAGGCGAGTCTCTATCTCAAACAGGCGATCGCTCTGGACCCCAACAACACGGCCCTCCAGGTGCAGCTGCAGAGCATCGAAAAATCCCTGGGCACCCAGAAAAACCCATAGACAGGCACCGCTTCGCTCCGTGGCGACAGCCGGAATCGTCGCGGGAATCGACCGCCGTGGCCTAAACTATTGACTGCGGAAAGTCGAATATGATAATGTAAGCCGTCAGAAATGATGAGGGGGGTATGCATGGCAAACGGCCAGAAGGCAGCAAGCTCCGTAGAAGAAAGCCTCTCGAAATCAAGAGACAGAATCTACTGTGCCAACTGCAC
>CAZPQC010000332.1:0-2598 GCA_964588525.1 uncultured Spirochaetaceae bacterium | reverse complement strand
AGATCTGCTCTACAACCTCAAGATCATGGACCAGGCCGGATACCTGTCTTACTTCGAGGGAGGCTTTGACCTTATAGATGCCTATGACTATGCCGACGGCATTCTGCAGGAGGTTCTTCAGGGCGGTGAGACTTCCTTGATGACCGACTATCGCCAGACTCGGCAGACCTTTTTCCAGGCTGTGGCGGAGTATCTCAGCGGTCCTGCGGAACAGCAGATCCTGGATCAGGTTGAAGCGCTCTTGGCGAGTGGCGAGATCCCTGAAGAGGACAAGGCTGCCTACCGGGAGATCGGCCAGCAGGTGCCCACGGTGTTCGCTTCCACCCGGGATCTGTCAGATAAGCTGGCCACGGTGCGAAAAACCCTGCAGGAGGCGATTCCGGGGGCGTTTTGCATCATCGGTTGGACCGGAACCTCCACGACCGATATCGGGGTCAATCCCTTCGAAGAGGAGTACATGAACGTGGGCACCCACGCGGCCGTGGTCAACACGATCCTCCAGGAGCGCTTTCTCGATGAGCTGCCCTGGTGGTACGGGGCGGTCTTAGGAGCTTTGCTGGCGCTCATTATCGCCTTCGTGATTCGCAAGCTCAATCCGCTGCTGTCGATCCTCATTGGAATCGGTTTTTTGATCGTGATCATTGCCGCCGGCGCGGCGTTTTTCCTGTTCAGCGGGTGGTACCTGTATCTGCTCACTCCGGTGCTGAGCGTGTTTTTCACCCTCTCCGTCGTGATCCTGATCAAGTTTCTACTGCTAGAACAGGAGAAGAGCTTTATCCGCAACGCCTTCTCCCACTACCTGTCCACGGACGTGATCAACGAGTTGATTGCAGACCCGGACAAGCTGGATCTCGGCGGAGATAAGAAGTACCTGACCGCGATGTTCACCGATGTCCAGGGATTTTCGAGTATCTCGGAAGTTCTCGATCCCACCGACCTGGTGAAGCTGCTCAATGCCTATCTTACCGAGATGAGCAACATCATCCTCGACCTGAAGGGTACGATCGACAAGTACGAAGGAGATGCGATCATAGCTTTCTTTGGTGCCCCTGTGCCCTTCGAGGATCATCCGGCCCGGGCCTGCCGGGCGGCGGTGCGGATGAAGAAGGTCGAGCAGCACCTGAACGAACACTTCGTCAACAATAACTTGAGCCCCACTGCCGTGTTCACCCGCATCGGCATCAACACCGGGGAGATGGTCGTGGGCAACATGGGAACCAAGCAGAAGATGGACTACACCATTATGGGCAACTCGGTGAACCTGGCATCCCGCCTGGAAGGGGCGAACAAGACCTACGGCACCTGGACTCTGATCAGCGAGGAGACCTTCGAAAAAGGAGGCAGAGATTTCACCGTGAGGAAGATGGACCGGGTGCGGGTGGTCAACATCAAGGAACCGGTACGGCTGTACGAGCTGATCGACGAAAGAGCATCTACCGACGCCAATACCCTGGAGGCGGTCGAGCTGTTTCACAAAGGGTTGGAGCTGTTCGAAGCCCGGCAGTGGGATGCGGCGATCGCCGAGTTCCGCAAAACGCAGAGGATCCTGCCCGGCGACGGCCCTTCGGACGTATTCATCAAGCGCTGCCAGGGATTCAAGAAGAAAACGCCCCCCGCCTCCTGGGACGGTGTGTTCAACATGAGCATGAAGTAGGGCGTGCGGGGGTTCGCGGGCACTGCGGGTAGTCCCGACCCCCGAGCAGCTTAAGCCATCAAAAAGATTCGAAGTCCGGAATAGACAGATCCTGCTCGCCCAGGGTGGGGATCTCCGGTTCACTGTCCGGCTCCAGCAGGGTTTGCACCAGGGCGTCCTGAATGATCCTGTCGATCAGCCGCATCGAATCCTCGCTCAATTGGGTAAAGCGCACGGCAAAACCCGCCGGTAGCCTGAGGGAAGGGGGACGCCGGTCCAGCACCTCGCATTCGGTCACCATTCGGGAGTTTTGAAAGCTGATCTTGAGGATTGCTCTCTCGCCGTGGGTTGGAGCGTAGGTTGGGCTTTCCAGGAAAGCTCCGTCAGCGCTCAGAGCCCAGAGGTTGTAGGTCTGCCAGCTCTTCTCGTCCAGTGACAGACTGCCCTGTAGGGGCCAGTCGAAGCGGGGATGGTCACGTCTCTCCGTTGCCTCAATGTTGGAGACGAAGGTTTTCAGCTCTTCAACCAGGCGGTCCCCGCCCGAGGCGATGCTGCAGTCGACGGTCGCCGGATCAGCTGAATCCCGTTCTATTTCAGAATCGGTGATCAGACAGATCTGCAGGATCGGAAAGCTCTTTTTTATCGATGCGAGAAGACGTCGAAAGGATTCATCGATCCGTGCCTTTTCGATGATCAGGGCGATCACCCGGCTGCGCTCCACGATGGCTCTGGCCGCCTCCGCGGTGCTCGCCGCCCGGAGGATCTCATAGTCCCCCAGAGCGGGTGCAATGGTTTCGACGTTCAGAGTATCCGTATAAACGACGATCCGTTCCATGGCTGATTCCTCGGTTGATTGTATACCAAGGATTGCGGGAAGAGAAGACAAAGCTTGCATGTTCGTGCAGCCAATCGGGTGGCCGCCCACCGGGGGGGATTTTTCTTGAATCACTCCCTGAATATCACTA
>CAZPQC010000331.1:0-2648 GCA_964588525.1 uncultured Spirochaetaceae bacterium | reverse complement strand
CGTCGCCAGCGGAAACATTGACCGTGCTGATGAAACCATCAAAGGGGGCAATAATTTCCGGGCTGGCATTCTGAGCATCAGCCAGCGCCTTCTGGGCATCCGCTAGTTTCACCTTGGCAAGCTCAACACTTAGCTTCAGTATGGCTATTTCCTCATCGTCATAGTTGCTGGCATAGACAATATCTCCGGTAACAAGGGTGACGGACTGGTCCTCAGCCTTATCCAGAGCCAGTTGGGAATTTTTCAGGCTTATTTCTGCCTGAAGCGCCCCACTCTCCAGCGATTGCAGGTTCTCATCCCGTTGTGAGAGATCCAATCTTGCCAGCACCTGGCCCTGTTTTACCGAATCCCCTTCTTCCACAAGGACCTCGTCCACAATTCCCGCCATCTCAAAAGCGAGGTCCTCCGACTGCGAGAATGTCAGGTTGCCGCTGGCGGTAATATCTACGGATAGGTTGCCCCGCTGCACGGTGACGACCTGGCTCTCCGATGTTGACCCCGTATCCGGTTGTGGACAGCCTAATGAGAGGATGCTGATACTGCCCAGCACCAGGGTTATCATTACCAATTTTAAAACCTTCATTGTTATTCACCTATGCCTTTATTATATTATTACTGGCATTTAGACAAAAGCATTTCCAGCCAACAGTATGGCAGAAATTTGTTAAGAACTTGTTAAGTCAGATGGCACTTAAGCCAGGCAAATCGGAATTAACAGGAAATTAACATTTCCCCTGTATTATAATGAAGCGTGATTATGAAAACAAAGTACACCTGCGGCCTGCTGGCGGTGTTATTGCTTTTGGTCTGTCTTATACCATTTCCGGCGCAGGCGGAGACGGCAGCCCTTAAATGGATAGAGGTGGACAAGCCGGGAGATTTCGGCAACGTTATTGTCAGCCCATCGGAAGTGAGTGAAATCGCCATCGGCAGTAACGGTGTCCTTTACGCCATAGACAGCCAAAACTCCAAAATCTACCGCTCGCTGGATGGCGGGGTGACTTTTGAGGATATTACCGACAAATTGGAGGGTGAAGGCGCCAGCCTGCCCGCCAGCAAGATTGCCGTTGCCCCCGATAAACCCGGTATCGTAGCTGTCGTTACCGACGGTGGCAGCAGCGTCTATTTATCCGCCGACGGCGGCATAAACTGGGTTGATACCGGTGTCCCCACTCTTGAGGGCACCATTCAGGCAATTGCCATCTCTAAAGAATATACGCAGGACAGCAAATCGTTCAGGGAGATTGCCATCGGCACGGCGGACTGGGGCAATGACACCACATCGGGCCAGGTCTGGGTGTATCAGATAGGAAAGTCGATTTCACTATGGCAGAATCAGGACTTGACTGTTTATCCGTTCCATACTGGTGTCGAGGTTACCGGTGGCGAAGTTTCGGCGCTGGCCTATTCCCCTGATTTTCCCGATGACATGACAATCCTGGTGGTTGCTTCTACCAACGCCGATGTTTCCGATAATTACCCTATTGACCACCGTGACTACCGGAACAAGACCTATTTATGCCTAGGCGTGCGGGATATGTCGGACAGCACTACAATCACAATATGGAATGACCTGACCAACTATCCGGTAGAAATCGCTCAATCGGGCGATGTCTCCTCGGGGGGTGACGCCTCCGGCGCTTCGCTCACATCCTCAATGGCGCTACCGGCCAATTATTCCGGCAGTGATACATCGTCCCGCTGGCTCCTTGTCAGCTACGACCGTCAGCCGGACACCGGTGACGATGTTTACTTTCTGGAGGATACCCTCGCAGTTCGGCTGGATGTAGATAACGGCAACGCTATTGATATCAGCAGCATCGCCTACCACGGGACGACCAGTTCGGGCAAGCTCCTGGCCGGCGCTGTCGAGCCTGTTGCCAGCTCGCTGACCGTCCAGGTGTGGCGGACCGAGGAGCCTTTCCAGGCGGACCCGGACTGGGAGGAGGCTACCGTGCCCCCCACCGGCCCGGGCAACGCCAAGCTAGGCTGGAGTCCTGACGGCCAGATAGCTTACTGCGGCACCGGCCAGCTCCCCGGCGTCGCATTAGACGAAAGCGCCCTCTCGGCCAGCGTTGATGACGGCGATAAATGGCGGCAGCTGGGGCTTATAGATACGGAGATTATAATCGCCGATGTTGCTCCTAGCCCTGACTCTGAAAGCCTTTTTGTAACCACCTACAGCACCTACGGCCCCGAAGGCATATGGCGCAGCACCAGCGACCCGTTAGGCAGGTACTGGCAGCGCCTGCTGACACTGGATACCGTTACCGACGCCGTCATCCTGAGGTTAAGCCCCGATTACAGTGACGACCACACTATCTACGCGGCTGAGGTGGGTGGTAATCTAATGGCGGTGTCCTTCAGCGGCGGCGGCTCGTGGAGCTGGCGTCAGGCACCGGGGGCGGTGATTGATATGGTGGTTGGGGATGAGAACACCGTCTATATTGCCCTGGCCGACGGCGTTATCAAGAAGAGCACCAGGGGCGGCCTTATCTGGAAGAGCCAGGCGGATACCTTTATTTCTGAGATAAATATGCTGGCTTTTGCCGGTGAGGAGACTATTCTTGTCGGCGGCAGAAACGGGGAGGTAGCTTATTCCACCGATGGCGGTGCCAGCTTTACCCTGATTAGTAAGACTATCGGTG
>CAZPQC010000330.1:0-2652 GCA_964588525.1 uncultured Spirochaetaceae bacterium | reverse complement strand
GTGTATTTCTATGATGATCGAAACCGCCTGTGTTCAATGCCGGCATCCTGGACATCAGTCGGGGCCGTTGATCCATTCGTACAGGTTTCTGCGGGAAGAAGTCCATTTCGTGTTGAAGATTTATTGGAGTTGAGTCGCATGCTCCGCGAGATCAAAGTGTAATGCAAATAATATTCATATGTAAATTAAATTATGTTCACTTATAACAATATAAACCAAGTAATCTGTGCTTTTAATATTGACATTGCGCTTTTATTTATGTTATATACGACCAAAATTAACATAACATATATAAAGGTACAGACGATAACCATGGATACCGACCAGGAGCGAAAGCAACGACTGAAGAAAGAAGGGACCCTTCATCCGAATCCAGAGAGAGTTCATGCCGACTTGCTCGCAAAATCTCCATTTTTTTACGCTCATGATTTAATGCAGATGAAATATGAGATGTTGCGGAGCGTGACTGTTGATCAGCAGTCTGTGGCCGAAGCAGCGAACACGTTCGGCCTGTCGCGTGTCGCCTACTATTATGCGTGGAAACAGTATCAAAGTCACGGGCTGGCCGGCTTGTTGCCGTACAGGAGAGGACCAAAGCATCCACACAAGTTCACCCGAGAGGTGATGTCTTTCATCGATGGGCAGCTGGTGACAACTGAGGGGCGTCCGGATTGGACTCTTCTGAGCAAACAGATCGAAGATAGGTTCGGAACGAAGGTTCATCCGCGCAGCGTTGAGCGGGCCGTGAAGCGAAAAAGGGGGCTCAGACAATGACGGCAAGAAATGGCTCCACTATCTGCGATACTAAACTCGTAAGGCACAAGTATGAGATGCTGCGTGCCAATGCACTTGGCACCATGAACCGAGCATCTGAGTTTACGGTTTTTCTGCGCAATGGCATGAGCGCTTGGATAAGGGCGATTGGAGGGCAAGACAGTGCCCGACGAACCATACGCCAACAGAGTTTGTATGCTTTCACCGAACTGGAGGCGGACATGCCACATGCCGGTTTAGCGGCCATTCTGACCGACGCCATCCTCGAGGCAGCGAGGCCGGCAAGACACTCCGGAGGTAACCCATGAACACAGCAACGCCATCACACCATAAAGTCAGCACGGTTCATCTGCAGCGAGACGCGTACCTGTATGTGCGTCAATCGAGCATGCGTCAAGTTCTGGAGAACACCGAGAGCACCAAACGTCAATACCAGTTGCGAGAACGGGCACTCGCCCTGGGCTGGATTAGTGAACAGATTCGGATTATCGACTGCGATCAAGGTTGTTCGGGAGCATCGGATGCCGGCCGCGATGGCTTTCAACAGCTTGTTGCCGAAGTGAGCCTGGGCAATGCCGGCATCGTGATGGGGCTGGAAGTCTCTCGGTTGGCTCGCAACAACGCCGACTGGCACCGGTTGCTCCAGTTGTGCGCCTTCACCGATACCCTGATTCTTGACCAGGACGGTCTGTACGATCCGAGCGCTTTCAATGACCGTTTGCTGCTGGGGTTGAAAGGCGCCATGAGCGAGGCCGAATTACATGTCCTTAAAAGTCGTTTACAGCAGGGCATTCTGAATAAAGCTCTGCGAGGGGAACTGAAGATCCCCCTGCCGGTTGGACTGGCCTACGACGAGCTTGATCGGGTTGTTCTGAGTGCCGATACCCAAGTGCGCGAGACGTTGAAAAAGTTTTTCGTGACCTTCCGACGCTTACGTTCCGCATCGGCGGTTGTTAAAGAGTTTCGCCGCGAAACTATTCAGATGCCTCACTACAGCCGCACAGGCCCAAAATCCAGCCGCATTATTTGGGGGGACCTTACTCACAGCCAAGCGTTGCGTATACTCCATAATCCTCGCTATGCCGGGGCGTTCGCCTATGGTCGTACGCGGACCCGCCGGGGCCCCGATGGTACCGTGCGTTATTGTAAACAAGCCGAGGAGAAATGGACTTGCCTGATTCAAGATGTGCATGTAGGCTATATTAGTTGGGATGAGTACCAATCCAACCAGCGGATCCTGACCGGGAATGCTCAAGCCTACAGCAGTGATCGACATTCTCCGCCCCGAGAGGGACCCGCTCTGCTTCAGGGAATCATTCTGTGTGGGCGATGCGGCAAACGCATGACGCTACGGTATCATCAGCGTCGTGGGCAGCTGGCACCGCAGTATGTGTGTCAACACGCCAAGATAGAGCACGGCCGGTCCAATGACTGTCAGCGAGTACCTGGTACCCCTATCGACCAGGCAATCGGAATGCTGCTTGTGAGCATGGTGAACAGCGAGAATATAGATGCCGCCGTAGCTGTTCAGCGTGAACTGCAGACCCGTATTGCCGAAGCCGACCGCTTGCGCTACAGGCAGGTTGAACGGTGTCGTTACGAAGCAGATCTGGCCCATCGACGATACTCGAAGGTCGATCCCGATAAGCGGTATGTTGCCGAAGTTCTTGAAGCTGAATGGAACGAAAAACTCCGTGCGCTTGATGAAGCTCAGAATATCTATGAAGCAGCCAGAGAACGCGATGTCGCAATACTTAACCACGAGCATACAGCGGCACTGAAGGCACTCGTCAGTGACTTCTCCGCCATCTGGCAAAACGACTCATTGCCCAACCGCGAGCGCAAGAGGATCGTGCGTCTGCTGATCGAAGATGTGAC
>CAZPQC010000329.1:0-2677 GCA_964588525.1 uncultured Spirochaetaceae bacterium | reverse complement strand
GCGGAGGACCGCACCTGCGGAGCGGAGGACCCGAGGGGCAAGCGGAATCAGCGAATGATAAGATGCCAGACTAAGAGCAGGATAAACATATTCAACGTCAACGCCGAAAAGACGCCGGCAGCAGAGAGCAGAGCGAACATACGGGCCCGGCGATTGCAGCTGCGGGCGAGAGCGGCGGGATCGCCCATTACCAGCACGAGTTCCGCCATCGGGTCCCGGGGTGCTTGCATCCACCGCTGCCCCTCTTTTTCGCTGTAGGATCCGAACAGATATATCTCGTCGATCTTTCCTTCCCTCACCGAGGGAAGGCTCGCACTCCGGATTGTCAGCTCCCCCTCGATCAACAGATCGGCGTCCTGACTGCACAGGTAGGATTCACCGGTCGGCAAAGTTGCGCGGCTGCCCGGCGGCAACGCTTCAGATTCCGGGTAGTAGCGCAGGGGCAGGCGCAGCAGATCCCTCTCCGCCCTGAGCATTCTGGCTCGCTTCCAGAAAAACCGGTACAGATAGTAGAGGATAAAGCCCGGAGGCAGCAGGCCTGAAATCGGGAAAAAAGCCAGCGAGAAGGCAAACAGCACCGGCAGCCTCGATGGCGTGGAGCGCAGGAAAATATAGGCCAGCAGCACCATGCAAAAAGCACCGGTCAACAGGGAAGCGATGGTAAACTGATTCCAATATTCATTTTTCTGCCGTCCCCCCCAAACAGCCCTCTGTACGATCGTATTCCTCTCTCCGTCGTAGAGTACCACCAGAAGCGGATCTTTGCCCTGGGATCGGAATACCGCCCGGCCGTCCTCCGAGTAAAGCTGCCCGGCGATAAACATCTGGGTACCCGCGGGGAGGGAGAAGATCTGATTCCAGGAAACCAACCCCGGCTGTTCATCGGGGATTTCCTCCTGCAAATGTTCCACGGGCAGAGTCCGAGTGCCGGCGGAGAAGGAGGGCAGGAAGTACAGTTTCGCCTGCGCTAGATCCGCTTCAACTGTGAAACTGCCGTTGTTGATCCATATGCTGTTTTCCCCCTGGATCGCTTCCAGGTGCCCGAATACGCGGTATCGACCCAGGAAATCTCCTCTACGGGACAAATCGGAGTAATTCAGGAAGGGATACAGAGAGCTCTCTGCGATACGCCGGCGGAACAATCTCCATCGGGATCGCACGAAGAACGCACCGATCCCCGGGATGAGTCCAAAGAACAGGAATGCCACTGCGGACACCAGGATGATTGAACCAAGCTCACCAGCCATGCTTCATCCTCGCCTCATCAGAAGCGCTTCAGGTTGTCAAAGCCCGACATATACAGTAGGCTGAAGCTTACCATGATAGAAAGATTAATAGTAGGTCCAATGGAGACCAACTGCTACCTCTACTCTAATGGGAAAAAGGAGTGCATCGTAATCGATCCGGGTGGCAGCGAGCTGCACATCGTATCCAGCATCAACATGCTGAAGATGATTCCGGCGGGCATCGTTCTCACCCATGGACATTTTGATCACACCGCTTCGTCGGGAAAACTTAAAAGCTTTTACGGCAAAGAGGGCATAGATATCCCCATCGCCATCCATAAAGCCGACAAAAACTTCCTCGGTAAAAAATCAGCCAAAACAAACCGGGAGACTCTGAAGGATCTGGGTTTGCCGGACCCGGATGAATTCGCTGATTTTTTTTCCGACCTTCCCGAACCGGATGTAATTCTCAAAGAGGGAGATACCGTATTCAACACGGATCTCGTGGTTCTGGAGACACCGGGGCATACGAAGGGTTCGATCTGCCTGTACAGCGAAAAAGATTCTCTGGTGTTTTCCGGAGACAGCCTTTTTTTCATGAGCATCGGCAGAACGGATCTTCCCGGAGGGGATGAAAAAACCCTCATCGATGCGATTCGCAGCAAGATCCTCACTCTGCCGCCGGAGACCCGGGTGTTCCCCGGTCATGGATTAGACACGACCATCGAAAGAGAAATCAAGGGAAATCCCTTTTTCCGCGTCCCTCATTAGGCGGCATCACACCCCGATCGTCGGCTCTTCTCCCTCCTCCCTCTCCCCGAGCAGTTCTTTAAGGCGGGGATGCCGTTTCAGTTCCCGGGCAACGTTTCTTTCGAGGTTCTTCTTCACCAGGATCAAGTCAGCCTGCACCTTGCCCTTCCAGTCGTACCCACAGGACAGGCATTTCGAGAAAGTTTTTGCCGGCTCGGCGTGGCGATAATGGAAAACCATCTCCGATCCGCATTGCGGGCAGGGTTCCTCCATATACACCGTATCGACGATTATTTCGTGCAGATCGTCCAGCTCACCGGGTTTCAGCAGATAGAAGCTCTGGTGCACACCGGCGATATTGGAAAACAGGAGAATATTCCCCCCTTCCAGAATGAGCCGGCTGACCGAACCACCGCCGACTCTGATGCCTGGAAGGGTCAGGCTTCTCTTAGCGCCCCCGGCAAGAGGCTCGAAAAACTCCACCTCGTCTCCCTTTTGAATCCATTCGGGCAGAACGGAGTGATAGCTGCCTTTCACGGCGGAAAAGAAAAACCATCCTTCTCTGCCGTCGGAACACCGCCTCCCCAATATCTTGATAGCGGGAAGTTCGTCTATGCGCATGTCTTCGGAAATGAGTTGCTTGTTCGCCGGATAGATATAGGGTTTTTTCACGAATAGAATCAGTATGTACCGGCTCAGGC
>CAZPQC010000328.1:0-2682 GCA_964588525.1 uncultured Spirochaetaceae bacterium | reverse complement strand
CTGTCTTTGTGTTGTTGGGATCTCGCGTTTCGTCGAGATGCTTGAGGAGAGCTCGGACGCGGTTGAACTAACCCGCTACGCGGGGGTGGATATCGCTTTTTGTCGAAAAATCCGAGCCAAATCGAAGCAAAGGTCGGATCCTGAGGGTTTCGGCGACCGATTGGCGGTTGTCGTGAACCACGAGGAGAAGACGATGGGCGAGTTAAAAGAAAAGATGGCAGCGGATCTGGAGCTGAGGTGTTACCGACCGGACACGGTAAAGATGTATTTACGACTCTCGGAGCGGTTTGCGGGGCACTATATGAGGTCCCCGGCCGAGATGGGGGAAGAGGAGGTCCGGTCGTATTTACTGCACCTGCTCAGAGATAAAAAGGCGGGGCCCAGTGTCGTGAAGATGAACGTAGCTGCGCTCAAATTCCTTTACACACATACGTTGAACAGGCCCGAGGAAGTCGTTCGAATTCCCTGGCCGCAAACACCGAAGCCCCTGCCGGACATATTGAGCGGAACCGAGGTGTCCTGTCTACTGGAAAACGTCCGGTCCATCAAACACCGGATGATAATGATGACGGCATACGGGACGGGGCTGCGTGTCAACGAGACCTGCTCGCTGAAGGTCGGGGACATTGACTCGAAGCGGATGCTGATCCATGTCCGGGACGGCAAGCGGGGCCGCGATCGGTACGTGATGCTCCCCAAACTGCTGCTCTCGTGCCTGCGAGAGTACTGGAAGTCGGTGAAACCGCCGGGAGAATGGCTCTTCCCCGGACGCGACCCTGATAGTCATATCGGCGCGGACGCGGTACGGGACGCCATGCGCAAAGCGACCAAGGATGCGGGCATCACGAAGCGGGTCACACCTCATGTCATGAGGCACTCCTTTGCCACACACCTGCTCGAGACCGGTACGGACATCCGGACGATCCAGGTGCTCCTCGGACACGGGTCGATTCGCACGACCGAGCGATATGTGAAGGTGAGCCGGGCGCACGTGGGGCGGACCAAAAGCCCGCTGGATTTGCTCGGCACCAAGAAAGGAAAAGTGCTCGGGTAGCGCGCCGTGCAGTGCTGCGTAGGCGCCCCCGAGGAAGCGTCCGTCGAAGAATCGCCGCTGAAGGTCGGGGATATTTTCCGCGCCCACGGGGAGGCATATCGACGGACTCACAACCTGTCAGCCGCTCAGGTGCGGGTGATGGGCCACATCGAAGCCTGCAAGACCGAGGTCCTCGGCGGGCATGTGGATACGTGTACCCGGTGCGGGCACAAGGTAGCGTCGTACAACTCCTGCGGCGACCGCCACTGCCCCGAGTGTCAGTCGTTCAGTCAGGCCAAGTGGATTGAGGAACGCAAACAGCGCATCCTCCCTGTGGGATACTTTCACACGGTCTTCACGCTCCCGGCCGAGCTGCGCTCCCTGGCCAGGTGTAATCCCAAGGTCGTCTATAATCTCCTTTTCAAGGCGGCCGCCGAGACCTTGCTCGAGCTCGGAGCTGACCCCAAGCACTTGGGTGGCCTGCTCGGCCTCACCGCCGTGCTGCACACCTGGACCCGCGAGCTCGACTTCCATCCCCATCTCCACGTCATCGTCACCGCCGGCGGCCTCGCTCCGAACGGGGAGACCTGGGTCCCCTCGAAGTCCGACTTCCTCTTTCCGGTGAAGGTCCTCGGCAAGCTCTTCCGTGGCAAGTTTCTCTTTGCCCTCAAGCGCGCGCGCGAAAAGGGCATGCTCGAATTCGCCGGCGGCTGCGCGGACCTCGATGCGACCGAGCGTTTCTCCTCGCTGATGAGCAAGCTGTACGACACCGATTGGGTCGTCTACTGCAAGGAGCCCTTTGACGGCCCCGTCGCCGTTTTCGAATACCTCGGCCGCTACACCCATCGGGTGGCCATCTCCAACCAGCGCCTCATCTCCATCGACGACCAGGGCGTCACCTTCTACACCAAGGACGGCAACACCAAGACCTTGCCCCCACTCGAATTCATCCGGCGTTTCCTGATGCACGTCCTGCCCAAAAACTTCACCAAGATCCGACACTTCGGCTTGCTCGCCCCCTGCAACGTGAACACCAAGCTCCAAAGGGCAAAAGAGCTCCTCGAAGCAGCCGACCCTTGCGCCGCCGCCGCTCTCGAGGTCGGGCAAGCGCACGTGAGTCAGCGCCTCGAGAGCATCCGCGCCGAACAAGAAACGGCCCCCACCTGCCCCCGCTGCGGCTGTCACCTGATGACGCGTACGCTGGTCACCGCAAAACATCCGGCCAGGGCGGCCACGCTGAAACGAGATACGTCATGATGGCGTCCAGGAATCACTCCCCGATGCCAGCCCTATCCCGCACACCCGCGGCAATGGACAACTGCGTCCTTGGCCCCGAAAAGGGTCTCACCAGCCCCCAAATCCATCCCTCTTCCGACCGTCAGAACCGTTTTCTCCCACCAAAATCCAGTAGAATCGATAGCCGAGGCACACTCCAACGATTTCTTCCCCACATGATACGGATTTCTAATTTCCACTGCATAGCAAGCTGACGTCTGCGGCTTAGCTCAACACGTCGTTTACAGGACCGCTCGCTCGACTTTCCTGCTATCCCACTCAGGCTGCCGTGCTCGCTCGGCTCCTGCAAACGCCTATTAGTTATTAAGCCTGAGCTCTTGTCAGAGCGGATCGAGCAGCACCTGCACGCCGGG
>CAZPQC010000327.1:0-2683 GCA_964588525.1 uncultured Spirochaetaceae bacterium | reverse complement strand
CCGTAGAAGAAAGCCTCTCGAAATCAAGAGACAGAATCTACTGTGCCAACTGCACCCACTGCAAGCTGGTTCGGGTTCCGGCGGGCAACGGAAGCCAGTACTTCCTGCGCGTGCGCTGCGACGCCGGGCAGTGGCGCAAGAAACTGGGTGAAGAAAAGGTGTACAAATACTTCACCGTGGCTCGCAGAACCCTGGAGGACTGCGATCACTACGAGCCCATGGGGGACGCGAAAGACTACCTCAAAGAGCTGAAGAAGAACCTACCGATCAAGGACGAGATCTATTCCTATTAATGAAATCCCATAGACTCTTCAAGCTTTTCGTAATTGCAGCCGTTGCTTCCCTGTTGGTGGTCTGCTCCTCGGTACCGGACAAGATCGAGGAAGGACTCACCCCCATGGAGTACTTCCAGAGGGCTCAGGAGGCCTCCGATGCGGGCCGCTACGCCCTCTCCATGGCGTATTACGAGAAGTTCCAGGAGCAGTATCCCGAGGAGCGCGATCGCAACGTCTGGGCGGAATACGAGATCGCCCTGCTGTACCACAAGATGGGCAAAAATCAGATCGCTCTGGAGCGCTTCGACGCACTGCTGGCGCGCTACGAGTCGGGAGAGCCGGATCTGCCGGAAGGACCGAGGATCCTGGCCGAGAAGGTAAAAGTCCGCGTCGAAGAGAAGCTCGCTTCGGAAGAACCCTCAGGCGAGTAGCAGCATTCCCACCAGCAGCGCCGTAGTCATTCCCCCACCTGCAGGATCGCGGGAAAGGGCACGTTCGCTTCCCTGCTCACGAAGTTGAACAGAAACAAAAACCTCTCTATAAACGGATCTGTGAAGTCGCACCAGTAGGCGGGTTCCTGGTTTTCGGGAAAAAAGAAAAACAGGAAGAAACCCTGCTCGTCCCGATAGCAGAGGGTGAAGGTCTCGTAGTCGGGAACCTGGTACAACCGCCAGACGGCGCAGCGCCGGGAGGTCCAGGTCCCGGGAACCAGCAGATTCTGCCGGGTGTAGAGGATCTTAAGGATCCGTGCCTCCGCCGCCTCCGCGCTCTTTGTCTCCGCGCCCTTCAGCGTGTACACCCCCCGAAAGGCGGGAATTTCATTCGGCGCGTAGACCGGGATGCCCTTGACCGGAGTCGGCCCGCTCAAGAGCACCGCCTCGGTCGGCTGCTCCTGGGCTGCCAGAGGCGTTCCGCTGGCTGTCCCAGCTAGACCGGCTGCAACGAGCGCGGTGGTAAAAACGAGTCGAAATCTGTAGGCCCTACTCCACGGTAACACTTTTCGCCAGGTTTCTCGGCTGATCCACATCCCGGCCCAGCTGTACGGCGCTGTAGTAGGCCAGCAGCTGGAGGGGAACCACCATCACCAGCGGGTAGAAGCACTCCTTCACCCGCGGGACCTCGATTACATCATCGGCAATTTCCCCTATAGCCTCGTCTCCCTCCACAGCCACCGCGATCACCCGGCCTCCCCGGGATTTGACCTCCTTCATGTTGCTGATCACCTTGTCCCGCAGACCGTCATCCGAGACCAGGAACACGCTGGGGGTGTCCTCCCCGATCAGGGCGATCGGCCCGTGTTTGAGCTCCGCGGCGCTGTAGCCCTCGGCGTGGATGTAGGAGATCTCCTTGAGCTTCAAGGCCCCTTCAAGAGCCACAGGGTAGTTGATGCCCCGGCCGAGAAACAGGAAGTCCTTGTACCCGCAGTACTTCTTGGCAAGCCTGGCGATCCCCTTGGCTCTGGAAAGAACCGTCTCGATCTTGGCGGGAATGCTCTGCAGGTTTTGGATGAACTCCTGCCCCGCTTCGAAGGACATGTCCCGCATGCGGCTCAACAGCAAAGTGAACAGGTAGAAGACCGTGATCTGGGAGGTGAAGGCCTTGGTGGAGGCTACGGCAATCTCCGGTCCGGAGTGGATGTAGACCCCGCCGTCGGACTCCCGGGGGATAGTGCTGCCCACCACGTTGCAGATGCCCAGCACCGTGGCTCCTTTGCGATGGAGCTCCCGCATGGCATAGAGGGTGTCGGCGGTCTCTCCGGACTGGGAGACCACGAAGTGCAGGGTGTTGCGCTCCACGATCGGATTGCGGTAGCGCAGCTCGGAGGAGATCTCCACGGTGCAGGGGATTCGGGCCACGGACTCCAGCAGGTACATACCCACCATGCCCGCATGCAGGGAGGTGCCGGCGGCCACGATCCGTACCCGCTCCACGTTCAGCAGATCCCGGGTGCTCATGTTCAGTCCGCCCAGGTGAGCCGTGGCCTCTTCGAAGTCGACCCGCCCCCGCATGGCCCGCTTGATCGACTCGGGCTGTTCGAAGATCTCCTTCTCCATGAAGTGGGCGAAACCGGCCTTCTCGATCTCCTCCAGCTCCCAGGAGATGTGCTCCACCTTCTTCTCGATCTGCTGGTCGTGGAGATCCGTGGTCCGGTACTCCCGGGAACTGATGCTCACCACCTCCCCGTCTTCCAGGTACACGACCTGCTTGGTGTGGCTGATGATGGCGGTCACGTCCGAGGCCAGGAACATCTCTCCGTCGCCGATGCCCAGCACCAGGGGCGAACCCTGCCGGGCGCCGACCAGCAGATCCGGATGGTCGGCGTGGGTGCAGACAATGCCGTAGGTCCCCTTGATCAGGTTCAGGGCGTTCTTGACCGCCTCCTCCAAATCCCCCGCGTAGTACTTCTC
>CAZPQC010000326.1:0-2683 GCA_964588525.1 uncultured Spirochaetaceae bacterium | reverse complement strand
GACTCGTGATAGCTCTTCCAGCTGTCCAGTCTCAGGGAGGAGATGGTGTCCCCCCGCAGCCCGCTGCGCAGCGCCCCCACCGACAGGATATCCCTTGGCTGTACGTTGCCGATGTTGGCCGCCGGACCGTAGTGCATGAAGATGTTCTGCTGCTGACCTTTTTCTGGGGCTTCGATCATGGTGTTCTCCAGACCCACGGCATTGACGATCTCATCCAGCTCGGCAAACAACACCTCCCCGGCTTTGCCCATCACTCCGATTCCTTTGCCGGACTCCCGGGCCTCTATGATCACCATCTCCGCCCCGCTGTCCAGGTCCTGCTTCATCAGCTGGATCCGATGCTGTATCGTGAGCAATTCATCCTTCTTGGGGTCCTTCTTGCCCACCTCCGATATCACCTTGAAACCCGCATCCTTGCACGTTTTGATGACTTCCCCGCGGTCCTTGTCCGGGATGTAGATGCTGCCGTCGGAGAACTCCAGGTGGCTGAAGCCCATAGCTTTGGCATACTCGAGATACCCCTGCAGTGCGGATTTCTTGTACCCCCCCGCGTTGAGGATGGCCACCTCGGTGAGGGTGCCGCCGATCATGGTGCTGATCCCCGCATCGTTGTACACGGCGATCTTCTCCTTCAACAGCTTTTCGTCGTAGAGGGCGGCGGTGCCGAAGGTTACCTTCACGATATCGGCGACTGATTTGGCCATGGCGGCCCAGTCCTTGGCGCCGCTCGGTCCGAATTCCTTTTCGATTACCATTACGGTTCCGAACTTCTCCGGGATGGTGATGTGTTCTTCAAATGCTCTGGTCATTCAATCCTCCTGTTTAATTTATCCTGCTTCACAGCAAAAACATCTCCGCATTATACAGTTCCGCCCCGTTCCTTCAAGCCCGCTTCAATCCAGCTCCAAGAGGCGAGCGATCTTGCTCCAGTAAGCCCCCGGATCGCGGTTGAAGTCCATGGGATTGCCCTTGATCCGCACAACGGCTCTCAAGAATCGCTCTTCCAGGGATCTCTCAATCGTTCGCCCCTCCATCCGCTGCTCGGCTCCCAGGTACCAGGCGGGCAGAAACAGGGCGGCCCTCTCGTCGTAGATCCAGGACGGTTGCTTCTGGCCGAGCTTCTGCCTGGCCACCCCGATCAGGGAGCTGAGCAGCCCGCTGTAGCTCTCCCGAGGCAGGATGTCCGGATCCACGGTCTGGTAACTCGGATGGATCGTGGGCATGAGGTACACGAGCCTGTACCCCTCCCGGGAACAGTAGGAGCTGCTGCGCGCGTAGTACTCCTTCACGCTGACCGCGGTCTTGACGCTGCCGTCGGTGCCCCTGACCTCCACCTCACCATCGGGATCGGGCATCCGGTCTTGCGGAAACAGCCGTCCCATGAGCTCGGTCTTTTCCGGCTCTCCGGGAAACAGGGAGACGTTGTCGAAAGCCGCGCCGCTGTAGGCCGTCAGCTCACCGTCAGCGATGCTCAAGTGGCCCATCTCCGTCGACAACACCCTGTGATCGGTGCCCGCTCCGTAGTGGGCAATGTACTCGAGCATGATCACCGATTTGCCGCTGGAGGCCTCGCCTCCGTTGATGTACACGAGCCTGTTTTTCTCATCCACCAGGGCGCTGGAGTGATAGCTCACGATCCCGTGTTTCTTCTCCAGGAGAAACAGGGACAGGCAGTAGAACAGCCCCAGGTTGCCGGCCAGGGTCCTGCGCCGATCCTTCGGCCTGTCGATCAGCTTAGGGCTGAGGGTGAGCCGGAATGCCCCGCCCTCTACCTCTAAGCCGGGCTCCTCGCCCAAATCGATTTCGATCCGGGCGTCGGCCGAGCCTTGCGCTACGACCCGGATTTCTCTCATGGCCGTGAGGAAGGACCGTATCTCGGAGGGCGCCGTAGAGCTTGGAGCCCTGATAAACACCGAGTCCTCGAGTTTGTCCCCCTCCTCCAGCTCGAAGAGCCGCTCCAGGGGAAAACCTCTGGCTACGGTCTGGATATCGATGTATTTGTCCCCGGCAAAGATTCGGAAAAGTGCTTCCTTCATATTATGCCCACGCTCCTGCGGATCACTCAGCGCCAACGGTTCTGCGGCCAAGAATTTCGGGAAACTGAGGGTCCCCTATTGACACAGCCCTCTTAATTAGAAATAGTACCTTAATCAAGAATATTACTTTAGGAAAGTAAATATTTCAATAGGATCGGGGAACAGTTGATTTCGATGAGCGATCTGGCTATTGGCGCCGCACCCGTCTTGCGCGGAACCATCCGGGTGGGATCGGATAGCTTCGGGTACAGGACCTCCTTCTCCTCCGGGTTACGATTCCGCTGTCTGCCGGGGTGCGGCCTGTGCTGCGGGACGTACAGAATTCCCCTGACGGAGTCCGATCTGGTTCGCCTGAAGCAGGTGGTCGAGCCCGAGGCTTGCTCGACAATCGCCTTGGCAAAACACGAGCAGGGAGGCGGCATCGCCGCCTTCATGGAGAACGGAAAGGGAAAGGGCTGCTGCTATCTGGACGAGGATGCCCGCTGTTCGGTATACGACAGCAGACCGCTGTACTGCCGCACCTATCCCCTGATCCGGGACACCTACGAGGGGCTGGAGATGAGCGTGGACCATACCTGTCCGGGTGTCGGTGAAGGCGATCCGGTGACAACCGAGCAGATCGAAGAGGCATTCCTCCTGGAAGGGAA
>CAZPQC010000325.1:0-2689 GCA_964588525.1 uncultured Spirochaetaceae bacterium | reverse complement strand
CACCCGATAAGCTCCTGCCGCCTCTGCGTGGTCGAGGTGGAGGGGATGAAGAACCTGGCCGCTTCCTGCACCTACCCGGTTTCCGAGGGTATGGTGGTGCACACGTCCAGCGAGCGGGTCATGAAAGCCCGGCGCATGAACCTGGAGCTGATCCTCTCCGACCACGAGATCACCTGCATCACCTGCGAGAAGAGCGGCAGCTGCCTGCTGGAGAAATACGCCTACGAGTTCGGCATCAGCGAGTCCGTATTCACAGGACCGCATCGGGCCCGAAACGAATTTCCCCTTATGGAGGAGAATCCCTTCCTGGTGCGGGACTACAACAAGTGCATCCTCTGCGGGCGCTGCGTCAGCGCCTGTGCGGAGCTGCAGTTCGACAGCGCCATCGACTACGCCGACCGGGGCTTCAAGGCCCATATCTCCACGGCCTTCGGCAGACCCCTTCAGGACACGACCTGCGAGTTCTGCGGGCGCTGCATCAGCGTGTGTCCGGTCGGCGCGCTCACCGAGAAGGAGCGGGTCAGGAAGGGACGGGAGTGGGAGTTCGAGGTGACCCGCACGATCTGCCCGTACTGCGGCTGCGGCTGTACCCTGGAGATGCACACCAAGGACGGCAAGCTGATCAAGGTGACCACCCCGGCCAAGGGCACGGTGAGCAAGGGCAACCTGTGCGTTAAGGGGAAGTTCGGCACCTACTACATCAACCACCCCGAGCGCCTGACCGCGCCTTTGATCCGAAAGCCGACTGTCGCCACTGCTGGTGCTGCTGCTGCTGCTGGTGCTGCTGCCGCGGACGGCACCTCCGGAGCGGACGGCACCTCCGGAGCGGACGGCACCTCCGGAGCCAAGGGCGGCAACTTCGAAGCGGCCAAAGGCGGCGAGTTCGTCGAAGCATCCTGGGACGAAGCCCTGGACCTGATAGCCAAACGACTGCGGGAGATCAAGGAGAACCACGGTCCCAACGCCATCGGCGGCCTGTCGAGCGCCAAGTGTACGAACGAAGAGAACTACGTGTTCCAGAAGTTCATGCGCGCGGTGGTCGGCACCAACAATGTGGACCACTGTGCCCGCCTGTGCCATTCCTCCACCGTGGCTGGGCTGGCCAAGGCATTCGGCAGCGGCGCCATGACCAATGCGATCGGCGAGCTGCGCTATGCCGACTGCATCTTCGTCACCGGCAGCAATACCACCGAGGCGCATCCGATCATCGGACTGGAGGTCAAGGCGGCGGTCAAGAAGCACGGCACCACCCTGATCGTGGCAGATCCCCGGGAGATCGATCTGGTCGGTTTCGCCGCCCTGCACCTGCGTCAGCGCTCCGGCACCGATGTGGCCTTGTTCAACGGCATGATGCAGGTGATCCTGAGCGAAGGATTGGAGGACGGGGAGTTCATCGAGAAACGCACCGAGGATTTCGAGAAGTTCAAGTCCGTGATCATGGGGTACACACCGGAGAAGGTGGAGAAGATCACCGGAGTGCCCAAGGAGAAGATCATCCAGGCGGCCCGTCTGTACGCCCGGGCCGAGAGGGCGTCTATCATCTACAGCATGGGCATCACCCAGCACACCACCGGTACGGACAACGTTCTGTCCCTGGCCAACCTGGCCATGGTCACCGGCAACGTGGGCAAGAGGTCCACCGGAGTGAATCCCCTGCGGGGACAGAACAACGTGCAGGGTGCCTGCGACCTGGGCGCCCTTCCGAATGTGTACCCCGGCTACCAGCAGGTGGCCAATCCTCAGGTTCAGGAGAAGTTCGAGAAGGCCTGGGGTGCTTCCCTGTCTCCGGTTCCCGGGCTCACCGTGGTGGAGATGCTCCACGGCGCCGAGGACGGCTCGATCCGCGGGATGTACATGATGGGGGAAAATCCCTTCCTCAGTGATCCCAACGTCAACCGGGTCCAGAAGGACCTGGAAGCCCTCGAGTTTCTGGTGGTTCAGGACATCTTCATGAGCGAGACGGCCCGCTACGCCGACGTGGTGCTGCCGGCGGCCAGCTTCGCCGAGAAGGACGGCACCTTCACCAACACGGAGCGGCGGGTCCAGCTGCTGCGCAAGGTTCTCGATCCGCCGGGCACGGCCAAGGCGGACTGGCAGATCCTGAGCGAGGTTGCCGGCCGGCTGGGCTACAGCATGAGCTACGCCTGCAGCGCGGAAATCATGGAGGAGATCGCCGGTCTGACTCCCATCTACGGCGGCATCACCCACGATCGCCTGCAGGGCTTCGGACTGCAGTGGCCCTGCCCGGACAAGGAGCATCCGGGAACCCCGTACCTGCACGGTGGCATGTTCTCCCGCGGCAAGGGACTGTTCAATGCTGTCGAGTACATTCCCCCGGCTGAGGAGCCGGATAAGGAGTATCCCCTGCTGCTGACCACCGGACGCATCCTCTACCACTTCCACACCGGCACCATGACCCGGCGCGTGGACGGCCTCGACGCCATCCGTCCCGACGGGTTCGTGGAGATCCATCCCGACGACGCGGCGGCTCTAAAACTCAGCCACGGAGAGCTGGCCCAGGTCAGCTCCCGGAGGGGCACGGTCACGGCCAAGACCGTGGTCACCGAGCGCTCCCGGCCGGGCAGCGTGTTCATGACCTTCCACTACCGCGAAGCGGCGGCCAACATCCTGACCAACGACGCCCTGGACCCGGTGGCCAAGATCCCCGAGTTCAAGGTCTGCGCCGTGA
>CAZPQC010000324.1:0-2694 GCA_964588525.1 uncultured Spirochaetaceae bacterium | reverse complement strand
ATGGCTTCGGGGGAGAACAGATGCTTCTCTGAATCGTTGCGCTGGCTGTACAGGCCGCCGGAGGGAAGGCTGTAGGCGGCTGAGGTGCTTGCCTGTGGTGCGGCTGAGGCGCTCGCCTGTGCTGCGGCCGCAGCCGCTGAGGCCGGCTCCTGCGCCGCTTCCGGGGCCTGAGGCGTGCCTGCGGCTTGCGCTGCCTGCGCTGCGGCCGCAGCCGGCTCCGGGGCTGACGCTTCGGAGCCTTGAGTCTCGAAGGCCTGCGCATGGATGGCCCGCTTGTCCGCCTCGATCGTTTCGATCCCGATCCCTCCGATCAGAGAGGGGGTGCCGCTGAAGTAGCGATCGATGAGCTGCCGTCCCAGCCCGATTGCTTCGAAGATCTGGGCCCCCCGGTAGCTGCGGATCGTGGAGATGCCCATTTTCGACATTACCTTGAGCAGCCCCTTCTTGACTGCGGTGATGTAGTGCTCGATCGCCTCCTGGATCGTAAGCTCCGTGGAGATGTAGCCCAACTCCTGCAGAACGGGCAGCGATTCGAAAACCAGGTAGGGATTGACGCCGCTGGCCCCGTAGCCGATCAGGGTGGCGAAGTGATGCACCTCCCGGGCTTCTCCGGTCTCGATCACCAGGCCGCTCAGATGCCGTTTGCCCCGTCGGACCAGATGGTGGTGTACCCCGGCGACGGCCAGGAGTGAGGGAATGGCCGCAGCTTGAGAGCCGACGCCCCTGTCGCTCAGGATCACCAGGGAATAGCCCTCGTCGATCCGGGCCTCCACCCGGCGGCAGACATCCTCCAGGGTCCGCTCCAGTGCGCCCGCTGCAGCGGTGACGTCGAAGAGGATCGGTACGGTGCACACCCGGAAATCCCTGATCGGAGAGCTTCGAAGCATCTCGACGTCGTCATTCGTGAGGATCGGATGGGAGAGCTTGAGCTGGTGGCAGTGCTCCGGCGTCTCATCCAGGAGGTTCCGTTCCTTGCCCACGAAGCTCATCAGGGACATCACCAGATTCTCCCGGTAGGGATCGATGGGTGGATTGGTCACCTGGGCGAACAGTTGTTTGAAGTAGTTGAACAGCAGCTGGGGCCGCTCGGATAGTACGGCCGGGGGCGTGTCGTTGCCCATAGACCCGATCGGTTCCTGAGAGTTGTCCACCATCGGCGCGATGATCCGCTGCAGGTCTTCACGGGTATAACCGAAGGCCTTCTGCGCGTAAGAGACCCGATCTCTGTCGACGGTCAGGGGACGGGGGGCACCCAGGAGTCCCCGCAGCTGGATACGGTTGTGCTCCAGCCAGTGGCGGTAGGGCCGGCGGCGGGAGATCGCGGACTTGATCTCGTTGTCCTTGATCACCCGTCCCCGCTCGGTGTCGACCATGATCATCTTGCCGGGGGCCAGCCGGCCTTTCTCCAGAACGTCTTCGGGAGGGATCTCCAGAACCCCCACCTCCGAGGCCAGGATGGCCTTGCCGCTCTTGGTGATCACGTAGCGGGCAGGACGCAGTCCGTTGCGATCCAGGATCGCCCCGACCCGGGGACCGTCGCAGAAGCTGATGGCCGCCGGGCCGTCCCATGGCTCCATGATGGCTGCATGGTACTCGTAGAAGGCTCTCTTGTCTTGAGAGATGTGATAGCGGGTGCCGAAGGCTTCGGGGATCATCATGATCATCCCGTGCTCGATGGAACGTCCCCCCTGGGTGAGCAACTCCAGCACGTTGTCGAAAATGGCGGAATCGCTCAAAGCGGGATTGACGATCGGTTTGAGCTTGGCCAGCTCTTCGCCGAACAGATCGCAGGACAGACTGGACTCCCGGGCCCGCATGTTGTTCACGTTCCGCCTCAGGGTGTTGATCTCCCCATTGTGGGCGAGGTAGCGAAACGGCTGCGCCAGATACCAGGATGGGAAGGTATTGGTGCTGTAGCGCTGATGAAACACGGCCACGGCGCTGGTCAGATCACGGTCTTTCAGATCGGGGTAGAAGCTCTCGAATTGGGTGGAGACGAACATTCCCTTGTAAACGATGGTTCTGCTGGATAGCGAGGGGATGTAGAAGCGATCCTCGTCCCAGCCGGCTTCGAGCGCCGCGTTTTCCAGGCATCTGCGCAGCACGTACAGGCGCCGTTCCAGCTCCTGCCCCTGGACGGGCAGCTTGAGAAAAATCTGCCAGAAGGAGGGCATCTCCCGGCGGGCCTGTTCCCCCAGGCACTCCGGCTGCACCGGCACCTGCCGCCAGCCCAGGAGGGTGGCTCCCTGCCGGCGGAGCACGGTTTCGGTCAGCTTTCGTGCCCGCTCCGTTTCGGCCGCAGGTTGCGGCAGAAACAGGAATCCTACTCCATAGCTTCCCGCAGGGGGCAGGCTGAAGGCCGTCGTCCGGCCGAAGAATCGATGGGGGATCTGAAAGAGGATCCCCGCTCCGTCTCCGGTTTTCATGTCGCCGCCGATCGCGCCGCGGTGTTCCAGGTTGCACAGGGCACGGATGGCCTCCCGGATGATCTTATGGGATTTCCTGCCGTTGATCTGGGCTATGAATCCTACACCGCAGGCGTCGTGTTCGTTGCGGGGATCGTATAGGGAACCGCTGTCCCGGGGATCGTCGGCCCCGGCCTTGTCGAGCTGCACTTGCTGACCCGTCCTTGTATGCATAAATTATCCGTTTAGTGAATATATATGCATAGTATAAAACTTGTCAACCCTTTTA
>CAZPQC010000323.1:0-2719 GCA_964588525.1 uncultured Spirochaetaceae bacterium | reverse complement strand
GTCTCGTCGGCGGCCTCGGCGCTCAGCCACCTCCTCTGCACGATGTTCGGGCGTCACGGTGGCCCTCCCACGCTCATAGCAAAGCGGTGAGCCCCGGATGACTTCGGATCAGATGGTCGGGGGTTTGAATCCCTCCGGGCGCGCCAGAATCTGAGCGTGGGGTGGCTCTTTCGGGTCGCTGCAGAGGCGCCGAGTCCGCCGCTTGACAGCCAATGTGACAGCCAATCGTCCTATGTGGAGAAGGGCATCCTCAGCTGGGCCATCTCCACGCGTCGCTCCGCCAGGTTCTGGGGCAGGGTTGGGGCAACCCACTGGTCATCGGGGACGGTGTAGTCGACATCGTCCCGAACAAGGGCAAAGACATCCGGCCTGATCTGATGGGTGAACGAGAACCCGCTCAGAGACTTCGGCTTTGCGTCTGCGGCGACAGGAACGGCTGCTTCAAGTCGGATCTCCCTGCGCACCAGATGTCGCAGATGCCCGATCGCCGTGGGGATCTCGCATAGATCGCGGTCCAGGCTGACGATGATTGCGACATCCCAGATATCGTCGAGGAAGAACTCGATCACGTCGAGAGCGAGAACCAGATCGATCCCCTTCTCCTGGGGTCGTTGGTACGGTGCGAGCGTGACCGTTTCGGGGGCCACGTGTGGCCCCGGTTGCGGAAGGTCCTGTTGGTGTCCCCAGTCCCAGTGATACCGGAGTTGCCGAGTGATCGCGCTGACGCCCACACCGCTCATGGCCGCTATGCGGCGGTCAAGGTGACTGGCCTGCCGAGGCGAGATGTTCGGATTGGGTCGTCCTGTGTAGAAGCGGCAACCGACCCGGTGATTCGTTCTGGGGCCTGCTAGATACTCGGCCAGCAGATGGGGGTGGCAGAGAGGATGGTCGAACAGCTTCCCGCAGGCTTTGTACAGGTTCTGGCCGTCGACGAAGACCAGAACCCGAGCGTCTGGATCGATCGCGAGATCTCGCACTGCACCCCCGCGATTCCCGAGATAGGAAATGCCCCGGTCAACCTTGCGGCAGCCGGGGCCCGTTAACTTGGCCGTGCCCTTCTTGCAGGGCTATCGCAGATTATGCGCCGTCCGGGGGGCTGTCAATGGCCCATTCTGCGCATGCCGACGCGTCCACGGCCGAGGCCAGCTAGCCGAGATTGGACAGCAGCGCTCCCAATCGCCCCGCTGCCTCGCGCTGCAGTTCCGGAGCCACGTGCGCGTAGGTGTCCGCCGTGGTGCTGAGTTGGGAGTGTCCTAAGATCTCCTGGCTCTATCGCGGACTTGTTCTTGTCGGCTTGCCGGGCTTGGGCTGAGGCTTGGGCTGGGTCGGGGGTGTACCCGACTTGCGCGTGTCGTGCCCCGGGCCAATCGGAGGACGCTTGTCCGTCATTGCAGCCCTCCCTCGACTGCCAGCCAGGCGATCCCGGCAACTGTCACGATGAGGCATACGAGCGAGCGAATGACCCACCGAGCCTTGCATTTCAGGAACGACTCGTTCTTCTGCCTGACCTTCACGAAGGCATCGACAAGCTCGTGTTCCAGATCCGACGCAGGCAGCTGGGCGTAGGCGGCGAGATCCTCAACATCCGGCCCGTTCGAGAAACCGCCGATGCGCCCCCGGACGGCCTGCAGAAGGCAGCCGAGTGCTGCCAACAGGGCGACAAGGGTGACGCTGGCGGCCAGCCTCTGAGTATTGCTCGCCAGGCTTACGCGCGATGCGACGACCGCAGCGACTGCCGCCACTCCGGCGAAGATAGCCATCGCGCGCGTGTCCAATCCATCGGCGGCCTTGACCTGAAGATCGACCTGTCGGCGTATTTCGTCGACGATGATCTGCGCAGAGCGCTTCGTGTCCTGCGGCATGGCGCCCCATCTTACGTCGTGCTCGTCGCGCGAGGCGCTAGTCAAACGGCGTACAGTGAGGCGCGAGCATGAGCCGCCGCGTGAGGGAGGACCGTTCGCTTGAGCAAGGAGCAGAGCGAGCGACCGCCGCTTGGCCCCGGTAGCGACACGCGGGCAACCGGCGAGGTCCGAGCGAGAAACGAACTCCGGATCATCGACGTCGAAGGTATCGGCCCCGTGTTCACCGCCAAGCTGCAGGAGGCGGGGGTCCAGACGACCGATGACCTGCTGAAGATGGGGGCCACGCCCGCCGGCCGGCAGGAGCTGGAGAGGGCGACGGGCATCTCCCACGGCAAGATCCTGGAGTGGGTCAACCACGTCGACCTCTACCGCATCGAGGGCATCGGCTCCGAGTACTCGGACCTGCTGGAAGAAGCGGGCGTCGATACCGTCGTCGAGCTGGCCCAGCGCGTTCCGGCGAACCTGGCCGCCAAGCTGGCGCAGATCAACGAGCAGAAGAGCCTGGTCCGCCGGGTGCCCGGCGAGGCCACCGTGGCCGAATGGGTCGCCCAGGCCAAGACGCTGCCCAGGGTCGTGGAGCACTAAGCACGGCGCCGCCGCCTGACGAGCTGTGGGCTCGCTCGGAAGCGAAGCACCAGACAGCCTAGACAGCCTACGTGACAGCCAATCCTCGGCGGACGCTCGCGAACACAGGTAGATCAACGAGGACCTCACCGGCGCTATCTCAGCGTCAAACCGGCAACTGGCGGACTCTGCCGGATGCTCCCGGACGACCTAGCTCTGACCTCGGATCAGATGATGTGGCACTCCAGGCCGCTCTCTGTTGTCGTGCCGCGCGGCGGAGCCACTCGAATGTC
>CAZPQC010000322.1:0-2724 GCA_964588525.1 uncultured Spirochaetaceae bacterium | reverse complement strand
GGGACCGGCCGCTGAACCTGCCCCTGCGCCACAGCGTGATCTACGAGACCCACGTGCGCGGACTGACCCTGCACCCCAGCTCCAAAGGACTGGGCGTCGAGCATCCGGGAACCTTCCGCGGCGTGGCCGAGATGATCCCCTACTTCAAGGAGCTGGGGATTACCGCGATCGAGCTCCTGCCCGTGCAGGAGTTCGACGAGTACGAGGTGAAGCGCATCGATCCTTCCACCGGCAAGAAGCTCAGCAACTACTGGGGTTACAGCACGATGACTTTTTTCGCACCCAAGGCCAGTTACTCCAGCGCCGGAGCGCGGGGGCAGCAGGTGGTGGAGTTCAAGGAGATGGTGCGGGAGCTGCACGGGGCGGGGATCGAGGTGATCCTGGACATGGTGTTCAACCATTCTTCGGAGGGAAACGAGCTAGGGCCGACCCTCTGTTTCCGAGGAATGGACAACTCGATCTACTACATCCTCGACAAAGACCGGCGTTTCTACAAGAACTACACCGGATGCGGCAACACCCTGAACTGCAATCACCCTATCGTGCGCAGCCTGATCATCGACTCCCTGCGCTACTGGGTCGTGGAGATGCACGTGGATGGATTCCGCTTCGACCTGGGGTCGGTGTTGGGGCGGGATTCCCGGGGGGAGCTCATGGAGAATCCGCCGGTGGTGGAGCGCATTGCCGAGGATCCGGTGCTGCGGGATACCAAGATCATAGCCGAGGCCTGGGACGCGGCCGGCGCCTACCAGGTCGGTTCCTTTCCGGGCGGCCGCTGGGCCGAGTGGAACGACCGTTTCCGCGACGATGTGCGCCGTTTCTGGCGGGGCGATCCGCGAACCTCATCCGATTTCGCCACCCGTCTTTCCGGCAGTGCCGATCTTTATCTCCGGGACGGACGCAAGCCCTTTCACAGCATCAACTTCGTCACCTCCCATGACGGCCACACGCTGAACGATCTGGTCAGCTACAGCGAAAAGCACAACGAAGCAAACGGGGAGGACAACGAGGACGGCCACAACCAGAATTACAGCGCCAACTACGGGGTGGAGGGGCCGACCGAGGATCCGGAGATCGAGGGGACCCGCAACCGTCAGGTCAAGAATTTCCTCCTCACCCTTTTTCTCTCGTTGGGCACGCCGATGATGCTGGGAGGGGACGAGCTGCGACGCACCCAGAGAGGCAACAACAACGCCTACTGCCAGAACAACGAGATCTCCTGGTACGACTGGGCTTCTAAGGAAGCCCATCGGGATATCCTGCGCTTTTGCCGGCTTCTGATCGCCTTTCGCCGCAACCACCCCGCCTTCCACCGTCCCGAGTTCTACAGCGGTGAGGACCGGAGCCGCAACAGCATCCCCGACATAACCTGGTTCGACGAGAAGGGGAGGGAGATGCAGTGGAAAAATGCGGACCGGCTCCTGGCATATCGGCTGGACGGCAGCAAGGCGGAGATCGACGCGGATCGGGACGACAACGACTTCTTTCTGGTGTTCAGCGCCCTGGAGCAGGACCAGGAGTTCGTGGTCTGCGCGCCCCCCAACGGGAAGAGCTGGTACCTGGCCGTCGATACGGGACTGCCGTCTCCGAAGGACTTCCTGGCCGCCGGGCACGAACGGCTGCTGCCGGTGCAGAACCGCTATAACGTGAAGGCCCGATCGGCGATCGTGCTGATTTCGAAGTAGAGTCATCCTCTTCTCCTTGTCGCTGCCGACTGCCGGTGATTAGATTAGAGGAAGCAAATCCCGCGAAAAAATTAGAAGCGAGAGCGATCGTGTCAGACTCCCACATACGGATCGAAGGTGCCCGGCAGAACAATCTCAAGTCCCTGAATCTGCAGCTTCCCCTAAACAAGCTGACCGTCGTGACCGGCGTCAGCGGATCTGGGAAATCCTCCCTGGCCTTCGACACTCTCTACTCGGAGGGCCAGCGGCGCTATGTCGAGACCTTCTCCCCCTACACCCGGCAGTTCCTCGACAGGATGGATAAGCCCCAGGTGGATCGTATCGAGGGGATCCCTCCGGCCATCGCCATCGATCAGGTGAACCCCGTGCGCACCTCCCGCTCCACCGTGGGTACGATGACCGAGCTGAACGACCATCTCAAGCTGCTCTACGCCCGGGCAGCGCGGCTGTACTGCGGCAACTGCGGCAAAGCGGTTCACCGGGACACACCGGACAGCATCTGGAAGCGGCTGTTGCAGTGGGAGCGGGAGCGGGGCGGGGGGGGAAGCGGAGCCGGGGACTCCGAGGACCAGGCACCCCGCCTGCTGATCGTGTTTCCCGTCACCATCCCCCACAACTTCAGCGAGGAGGAGGTGCGGGAGCTGCTTCTCCGGCAGGGTTACACCCGCGTTCACAAGCGGGAGGATACGGTCCTGGAGGTGATCCAGGATCGGGTCCGGCTCAAGCGGAGCAACAGATCCCGGATCATCGAGGACCTGGAAGCGGCCCTGAAGTACGGACAGGGCCGGGTGAGGGTCTATGCCCTGAACGAGAGGCAGCAGCCGGGGCAGCCTTTGCGCTTCTCGGATGATCTGCACTG
This sequence comes from uncultured Spirochaetaceae bacterium, assembly GCA_964588525.1. Taxonomy (GTDB): domain Bacteria; phylum Spirochaetota; class Spirochaetia; order SZUA-6; family DRHE01; genus JAFGQJ01. The sequence goes on along the minus strand of CAZPQC010000322.1, from coordinate 180 downwards.
TGCCGACTGCGACATCCACTACCGGGATCCCCTGCCCAACCTCTTCTCCTTCAACTCCCCCGTAGGAGCCTGCGACACCTGCCGCGGCTTCGGCCGGGTGATCGGCATCGATCCCGACCTGGTGATTCCGGATCCGGGAAAGACCCTGGCCGAGGGGGCAATCCGGCCCTGGCAGAGTCC
>CAZPQC010000321.1:0-2742 GCA_964588525.1 uncultured Spirochaetaceae bacterium | reverse complement strand
TTGTGGTGAAAATTAGAAAAAAGCCATGCGCTGAGGTTTTCCTCAAGCATGGCTGTCGAGGCTTGTTCTGTGCCGAGCATCAGAGGCTAGAACTCGAGATCCAGCGTTTCAACCTCGAAGTGGCTGCTGTCTCCCACCTGCCTTTTGAGCCTTCCCCAGGAAAGGTGTCCTATTTTTTCTTGAGCGTAGATCTTGATGTGGTCGAACTTCCCGTCTCGATAAAAAACCGAGAAGTAGGGATATGCCGGAGTATCCCCCAGGATGAGCTCCGCCTTACCGCCGGCCTTGAACCAGGTGTGGGGTATGTAGAACTCCCCCACTTCCATGTTGCTCTTCAGGTATAAAACCTTGTAGCCCAAGGCATGATTCAGGATCTTCATGATGCTCACCGTTTTTACGTAGAGCTTCGGATCCTGCTCCTGGGCGTTGACGGCGAACACTCCCAGAACCAAAAAAACCAGCGCGACCAGCATAACCGTCCGTTTCATGGTACCTCCAATCAGATCGCAATCTTCAGATCGTAGCCAGCATAACCGCCTTGATCGTGTGCTTTCTGTTCTCCGCCTCATCCCAAACCCTGGAGGCGGGACTCTCGATGACCTCGAAGGCAACCTCATTGCCCTTCACGGCGGGCAAACAGTGCATGAAGATCGTGTCCCGCTTGCCCGTGGCGGCCATCATCTTTTCATCCACCTGGTAGGGGCGCAGCAGCTCCAGGCGTTCCTTGGATTTCTCCTCCTCCCCCATGGATACCCATACATCGGTATAGAGGACGTCCGCGTCCTTCACCCCTTTGGCTGCATCCGCGGTCAGCTCGATCTCCGAGCCGCTCTGTTCGGCGTACTTCTGACAGAGGGCCACGGTCTCCGCATCCGGCTGCAGATTCTTCGGAGCCACCACCGTGTAGTTCGCACCCAGCTTCGTACAGCCGATGAACAGGGAACGGGCCACGTTGTTGCGTCCGTCTCCCACGTAAACCAGCTTGATGCCCTTCAGACGCCCGAACACCTCCTGGACCGTCATCAGATCCGCCAGAATCTGGGTGGGGTGGTACAGATCGGTCAGCCCGTTGTACACGGGCACTCCCGAGAACTCGGCCAGGGCTTCCACCATTTCCTGCTTGAAACCCCGGAACTGGATAGCATCGAACATGCGTCCCAACACCCTGGCGGTGTCTTCGATCGATTCCTTGGCCCCCAGCTGGATATCGCTCGAGGAGAGAAACACCGGATGCCCCCCTTCCTCTCCGAAGGCGGTCTCAAAGGCGCAGCGGGTACGGGTGGACCGCTTCTCGAACAGCAGAGCCAGGGTCTTGCCGAGGAAACGCCGGGTTAGGTTCTCGGCCCGACGCTCCCGTTTGACCTGGTGGGACAACTCCAACAGGAAAGTCATCTCCTCCGGGGAGTAGTCTTTCAAGGTCAGGAGGGACCGTCCTTTCAAGTTGAACGCCATGGTTTCTCCTTTGTACTAATAATCGGGTGTATTTCCGGTAAACTCAAAGGTTCAAGTGTTTTTTGATCAGGTCCTTGAGATCGGGCTTTCCGATCTCCTGCAGCTCATAACCCACCTTGAGCATGGGTTTGTTTATCGAGATGATCCGGGTAAGATCAACCGGGGTGGCGATTATCACCAGATCGCAGGGTACGTTGTTTATGGTCGCCTCCAGGTCCTTGATCTGCTGCTCCCCGTAGCCGACTGCGGGAAGCACCGTGCCGATGTCCGGATAGGTCTCGTAGGTCTTGCGGATCTTCCCGCTGGTGAAAGGCCTTGGATCAACGATTTCCGCGGCTCCGTACTTTTTGGCAGCGATCACCCCGGCACCGAACTTCATCTCCCCATGAGTGAGGGTGGGGCCATCCTCCACCACCAGAACCCTCTTGTCCCAGATCTTCTCGCCCCCTTCGAGGAATATCGGAGAGGCCGCATCCACGACCACTGCACCGGGGTTTACCCGGTACACGTTGGCCCGTAGGGCGCTGACCGCCTCGGGTGCGGCCGTGTCGACCTTGTTGATGATCACCACGTCCGCCATGATCAGGTTGATTCTGCCGGGGAAGTAGGTCAGCTCATGGCCCAGCCGATGGGGGTCGGCTACGGTAATATGGAGATCCGGCTTGTAGAAGGGAAGATCGTTGTTGCCGCCGTCCCAAAGGATCACGTCCGCCTCGTCTTGAGCCTTTTCAAGAATCTGCTCGTAGTCCACTCCGGCATACACGGTGAACCCGAGGCGGATATGCGGCTCATACTCCTCCATCTCTTCGATCGTACACTCCTGTCGCTCCATATCCTCCAGAGTTTCAAAGCGCTGCACCGTTTGGGCGGTAAGATCTCCGTAGGGCATGGGATGGCGCACCACCACTGCCTTTTTCCCCAAATCCCTGAGGATCTGGGCGATCTTCCGGGTGGTCTGGCTCTTGCCGGAGCCGGTGCGCACCGCACAGACCGCAATGACCGGCACCGCGGCCTGAAGCATGCTCTCCCGGGAGCCAAGCAATCGAAAATCCGCGCCCAATGCGATAACCTGGGAGGCCTTCTCCATCACGTACTGGTGGGCCACATCGGAGTAGGAAAACACGACTTCGTCGATGTGCTCTCTCTCGAACAGCGCCGGCAGTTCGTTTTCCGGCAAAATGGGAATTCCTTCCGGGTAATTGGGCCCGGCAAGTTCCGGGGGATAACAGCGTCCCTCGATGTCGGGAATCTGGGTTGCGGTAAAGGCCACGACCTTGATATCCTTTCGCC
>CAZPQC010000320.1:0-2766 GCA_964588525.1 uncultured Spirochaetaceae bacterium | reverse complement strand
TTGACGGGAATTGGGGGTGGAGATCGGAAAGGACAATCACCCGGGGAAATGCAATTCAAGATAAGGGACTTTACCGCGGCGCCAGGCTTCAACGTTCTGTTTCGTGAGATTGCCCATTTCTAGGAGCACATAGACTGGTGCGACCGCGTTCGAGCGTGACAGGATCTTCGCTACGGCGCGAACGACTCTCGGATAGTACTTATCCGCGCGATAGTTGTCGACCGTGGCGGTTTTCATGAGGTTCGTTTCAGTATAGAGAGTTTTCCGGCGCCATCATCAAAATCAATCTTTCCATAAGTCCTCTTCGTAGCGAGATCCGCCATACAGCACGCATGACCAGAATCTACTCGATGTTATTGTCGCTTGGAAGAGAATATTGAAGCTCTTGGCGATGAGGCTTTTGGAGAGGAGCGTGCGGAAAGACACGGCCGGTGCACGCTCCACGAATCCGAAGGCCCCATTCGTGCCCACCCGCTCCTCGGCACATCCGGTTACGCAGGCGAAGGACCTCCTGGAGCCGGTTGGACCTCGACCCGGTTACGACCCTTCTCCTTGGCGCGATAGAGCGCCGCGTCCGCCGCGGCCAGGAGCGCCTCGGGCCCGCCCGACCCGCCTGAGAGTATCGCCACACCGATACTGACCGTACAGCGGATGGACTGCGCGACGCCACGGTCTCCGGTGGGAAACGCGCTCGCCTCGACGCGGGTGCGAATCCTCTCGGCTAATACGCGTGCACCGTCGAGATTCGTGTTCGTAGAGATGATCACCACCTCCTCGCCTCCATACCGCGCGAGTATGTCGGATTTTCGCACCTCGCGGGAGAAAAGAGCGGCAATTCCGGCGAGCACCACGTCGCCGGCCTGGTGCCCGTAGGTGTCGTTGATCTTCTTGAAGTGGTCTATATCGGCCATCAGCAGCGACAATGCGAGATTATACCGCCGCGCGCGCGCCGTCTCCTCTCGCATCCTTTGGTCGAAATGCCGGCGATTGTAAATGCCCATGAGGGGATCGGTGGCATTCTCGATTTCGAGCTCCCCTACGCGTCGGACCGCTTCCACGGCATCTATGGATAGGTACGCGACGATCAGCACAAAACACGCGCCAAGCAGGAAGATAACGGGAACAATCAGATCCTTCAGCAAGATCACGCCGCGGAGGCCAAAGCCGAAGAATCCGAGGTAGCCGACTATGAAAACTACAATGGACGCGAAGAGAAGCTTCCACCTGACACGCGTCGGGCATCGAGGCAGGCGCCTGATGAGGCGGCTGGTGGGAACGAGCGACCAGGCGAGCACAATCACGCTGATCAGGACCAGGCCGTAGCTAAGAGTCGTCATGTCGATGCCTCGCGCATCTCGACGCCGAGTGTGGCCCGGTTTCTGCATCCAGTGCACTAGACGGGCAGGGGGAGGACTGCGATCTACAGCACACCCTGTACAGCCACGCGTTCTGAGGGTCAAATGCAGTCTCACTATGGCTTACATGACCTTGAAATCCGCCTATGCGTCGCTTGTCGACAGGCTTAACTGTTTTCCCCAGGGTGCGTCGCCTTCGGAGACGCTTTTTTGCATCCTCGCCGTGCTGTTGGCTGGGTGGCGCGCAGTGATAGTAAAAACGATACCTCTCCATCCACAGCACAGCCATCTCATTGCATCAGTATACGCTCATCATGAAGATCACACAACGGGGGGAGCCCGAGAGACAAAGTTCCTTTCCTGCAGACGTCAAGCGGCCTACCAGATCTGAAAAAGTCACCCTCTTCGCGAGAAACGAGCTTCCCGTCGAACAGCCAAGCGGTTCCCCTCCTCTGGGCGAAAAGGGTTAAACTCTGAGGAGGGGGCACCATGTCAGTTCAGTGCAGCGGAATCCAATCCGGGAGGAGGGCTACCGATCTTGATGAGGTGGCGCAGGATCTTCTTCACCTCGTCGGCATCGGTGATCGCAGCAAGAACTCGCATTTGGGAAGAACACCGAGGACAGACCAACGGGTCTATCTCGTAGATCTTGGTGATGAGCTTGGCCCAGGCAGAGCCCAAGGGATCAGTGCACTCATGATTAATAAGCTCCTTCAGTAGCATGCTCCGGTATCAAGCACAACAATTCCTCGCCTCGTTCGGGAGGTCCATAAACAGCTCGAGCTCCTATCACCATCTGCGGCCTCCAGCGATTTCACCGAAGGCTCGATTGCTCAATCCACGGATGAAGCTGTCGAATGCTCTACGGCCGTCGCCGATGTGCTCAAAGACGGCGCCAACTGTTTGACCCTCTCTGAAGACGACGCGGAGATAAACGCAGACCCGCAAGGTGCCCAGGACCAGAGTAGCGGGTAACCCGGAACTTCCAGACTGCAGCTCCTTGGCGAATTAGCTGTACGGCAACCGAAGCTTCGCTCCTTTCTGAGAAATGTTGCTAACTTCTTTCGGGAAAACCAACCACTCGTCCAACGGTAGGTATTCCAAGTGGATTTGCACTGTCAGGTCCGGAATGAAACGAGGCAGGAAGCGTTTCGGTGATACCTGATGGATGTCATTCAACAGGCCCAGTACTCTCTCAGTATGCTCCTCCTCTTTATACGGCTTGATAAAGATTGCCGCCACACCGTTGTTGGCCGCCTCAATGGTATGATCCAAATTCAGGCTGGATGCAAGCAGAATGATGTGGGTTCGATCGCTTAATATTTGACGTTGTCCCCTTTGGTTGTCGGAACAGAACCTACGGCGTCGATCAGTTCTGCGCTTGTGAAAGGCTTGTGCAAAACTCTCATCG
>CAZPQC010000319.1:0-2771 GCA_964588525.1 uncultured Spirochaetaceae bacterium | reverse complement strand
AACCCTTACGATCCTGCAGCAGAGCGATTCCCACCTCCTGGTAGGACATGGCTATCGATTGCCCGAGAAAACTCACGCTGAGAAGCACCGGCCAAACCGCCAGGGAATCGAGGGACCGGGGAAGCCGGGAAATGGCGACGGTCAGCAGCGGACGGGCAGCCAGAAGGATCAGGGAGGTTAAAGCCAACGGTACGTAGAAGGTGGAGAGCTCCCGCCAGGAGAGGGGATCATTCTCCTGCAGAGAATCGCTCAGATTTCGGCGCACAACGGGCCGGGCAAACAGGTAGGCCGCTGCCGCTGCCGCAATGACGCCCCCGGCCAGAGCCGCTGCTCCAACGAACAACCCGGAATAACGGTGCAGCGAATAACCGATCACCAACAGCGCTCCGGTGACTGCCAGACGCAGAGCGATGGTAACCGGTACCACTCCCGTCCGATCGTGTCGGATCAGCACACCCTGCCACAGCCGGCGATACCCGACGGCGGCGCTCCAGGGGGTAATGACCAGAAAAGCACCCCGGCCGATCTCGGCGAGCGAAGCCGGTACTCCGATGATCCTCAGAAGAATCAGATCGAAGAGCGGCGTGAGTCCAATCAGCAGATGGAGCGCCGTCAAGCCGCCCATGAGAAGATGAGAGAAACGGAGCAGACGCCGGTAGGAGATCGCCCCTCGGGAGAGAGCCGTGCCGGCGGCAAGCAGCATGATGACCGGAGCCTCGATGATCAGGGCAATGGAAAATACCACCCCGTAGGAGGCAAGATTCAGCTCCGGATCGGGCATGCGGGCAATAAAGGAGGCAATCAACGGCTGCTCCACCGCCATCATGAACCACATGGCGGCCAACGGGATCCAGAACCAGAAAATGCGGCGGTAGCTCAATGAACCGGTCGTAGCGGCATCGGCCATAAGGCACCAGAATAGCCGGTACGGTTCGGCAATGTCCAGCGCGGCTATTCATTTTGCATAGCCGCGCATTTCACATAGATAGCTAATTCTTTTCTTGATATAGAATTACAAAAAGGGCAGTTCGTCTATGCATTTTGCATGGCCATACATACCTGGCCCGAGGGACGTGTTCGGTAATTAATTATATACGTAGTAAGTATTTAGAACAGTAATATTGTATGGCACGATACTTGCTTTATTATCGTTGACCATCGGATAGGAGGTCGATATGAACGGCAAAATGACAAAGGTCACCATAAGACTGACAACACTACTTGTTTTTGGCGGAGCATTGCTGCTCATCGGGGCGTGTAGCATGCCTACCGGATCGGACCCTTCGACCAAAACGACCTACGAGGATGACTTGGCGACGTTCGTTCAAGCGGTTGAAGGCATCGAGCCGCTATCCGCAGAGCCCAGCGCCACCGAGATTTACACCTACGCGATCACCGTGGATACACTTGCCCAGGTTTACGGCATTACCGAAGAGGATGTCGTCAATACGATTACGAATCAGATCGCCGATGAGGTGATCCGCGCCCGGGTCCTCGGCGTGCTGGACGGATCCGTCACGCTCATGGACCTCATGGTCGCCGATACGGGGATGTACCAGGATGCCGAGGAGGGGATCGTGGTCGGCCTTCCCCTGGAGGAGGAGATCCCGGCGGATTCTCCGATTCAGACCAACGGAACCCCTGAGATCGTCGATGACGGCGAGCGCGTGGGAATGGAGTTCGGCGACACGGAAGACTACCTCATCATCCCCGCAGACACCAGCAACGACCTGACCCTTCACGGCACGATCGAAGCCTGGCTCAAGCCCGCTACGAATGTCGCGTGGGCCGGGATCATCCACAAGGGCACCGAGTCCAACTGGTCCGATGAGGGATACAGCTTCCAGTACGACGGCGGCAATCAGCTCTTGCTGGTCTTGAATAGCTCGGCAGGCCGGATCGTTTTTGTGCACACTCAATATGTACTGCCCACCGGTGTGTGGTCCTACGTCGTGGCCACCTGGGACGACGATGAGGTGCACATCTATGTCGACGGTTCTGATGTTGTCTACAAAATCACCGACGATTTTGATCCCGAAACTAGTAATGAAATAACGATCGCGGAACCGGATACCTATCCCTTCATGAGCTCCGACGGGGACGTGGTGGTCGGAACCCAGATTCCCGGCTACGCATACCATTTCACCGGGGCGATGTCGGATATCAAGATCTACAATCGCTTCATGGAGGAGTCCGAGGTCCTGGAGAACTACGGCGAATAATCGAGCAACCAACTGGGATTGCAGGGACAACCTGCTCAGCCCCCCTTCGGGGGGGCTTTTTTTTGTCTTCTGCTCAACGTGGACTGATTGACTCCCAAAAGTTCGGCGGCCAGGCTCTGGTTCCCCCCGGATTTCTTCAGCGCTTCGGCGATCAGATAGTCTTCCGCTTCCCGCAATGTCGGAAACCTTCCGCTGTAGCTGATCCGCGGTGTATGCGCTGCAGGTGCGGGGGCGCTCGCACCGCCGCTGTCCCGACGCTTGTCCAGGTAGCTCTTGATGGGAGCCAGAGAGAGGGTGCTCCCCGTTTGGGTGCTGAGGGCATCGAAGAGCAGGGACTGCAGCTCCCGTATGTTGCCCGGGAAACCGTAGGATTCGAGCAATACGTAGAGCTCCTTGGGGATGCCTGGCTTGCTCCTGTTCAGCTCCGCCGCCGCCTGGGTCAGAAAATGGTCTATCAGAAGCGGCAGGTCTTCGAATCGCTCCCGCAGGGGCGGCACTTCGATATGGTGGGCCATCAACCGGAAATACAGGTCCTTGCGGAAGCTCCCC
>CAZPQC010000318.1:0-2783 GCA_964588525.1 uncultured Spirochaetaceae bacterium | reverse complement strand
CTGACTATTGTGCAATTCACTCAATCGTAATGCGAATTCCAGAGATACCATGCCAATTAGGCCCACTACAGATTGGTGTTTTGTAACTGTCCATCTCCATAGTATACTTCAGACATCGCAGCATATTAATAGTTCCTTCACTAGTGATATAATAGCATTTTGAGGCTAATATACATGGCAAGACTTAGCATCTTTTTGATTACGCTAGCCTTAATTGCTGGGATGGCAGGCTGTGGAGGTGTTGTTAAATATGACCTCACCATCTCCAGCACCGCTGGTGGTTCAGTAACCACCCATGGAGAAGACACGTATACCTATGATGAAGGCGAGATCGTCGACCTGGTGGCCGAGGCTGAAGAGGGCTACCGGTTTGTCAATTGGACTGGCGATGTGGATACCATTGACGATGTCAATGCTGCTTCAACCACTATCACCATGAACGGAGATTACTCCATCACGGTGATGTTTGAAGCAGACGAAGTAGTGACTTTCATTGACCCTAACCTTGAGTCAGCGATCAGGCAAGTCCTCGCCATACTGGAGCGTCCCATTTACGCCTTGGATATGGAAGGGCTTACCTCCCTTCATGCCGAGGAAAGGGGCATCTGCAACCTGACTGGCCTGGAGTATGCCACTGGCCTGTCAGAGCTGTATCTTTGGAGTAACCAGATAAGTGACATCTCGGCTCTGACCAACCTCACCAGCCTGAAGGAGCTCCACCTCCTCGAGAATGACTGGATTAGTGATATCTCGCCTCTGGCTAACCTCACCAACCTGACAAGGCTCTCGATTGGGTACAACTTGATAAGCGATGTCTCAGTTCTGGCCAATCTCACCAAATTGACCTCGCTCGACCTTGGGGGCAACCCGATAAGCGATATCTCGCCTTTGACCAACCTTACCAAACTGACCGAGCTCTGGCTTGGGGGTGACCAGATAAGCGATATATCGCCTCTGGCCGACCTCACCGAACTGACGGGGCTCAACCTTGATGACAACCAGATAAGCGATATATCGCCTCTGGCCGACCTCACCGAACTGACCTGGCTCCGCCTTGAGGCCAACCCGATAAGCGATATCTCGCCTTTGACCAACCTTACCAAACTGACCGAGCTCTGGCTTGGGGGTGACCAGATAAGCGATATATCGCCTCTGGCCAACCTCATCAGCCTGACACGGCTCGACCTTTATAATAACCAAATAAGTGATATCTCACCGCTGGCCGGTCTCACCGCCCTGATGCGGCTCGTTCTGGAAAGCAACCGAATAAGCGATATTTCGCCTTTGGCTGACCTCACGAACCTGACAGCGCTCACCCTCTGGGATAACGAGATAAGTGACCTCTCGCCACTAGCCAGCCTCACCAAGCTGAGAGAGCTCGACGTTACGATTAACTCGGTGACCGATATCCCCTCTTTGCCCAATCTCGCTAACCTGACAGGGCTTGGCTTGGACATCAAGCAGATAAGCGCTGCTGAACTCCCTCATCTTGCTGACCTCGCCGTCCTGAGGAGCCTAGGCCTCTCGTCCAACCATTTGAGCGATGTGTCATCGCTGGCCGATGTGACGAGCCTGATGTATCTCTACCTTCCAGATAACCAGATAAGCGATGTCTCGCCGCTGGCCGCCCTCACCAACCTGAGAGAGCTCAACCTTTTGTCTAACCAGATAAGCGATATCTCACCGCTGTGGGGGCTCACGCATCTAACCTATCTCTGGCTTGCGGGCAACCAGATAAGCGACATCTCGCCTCTGGCGAACCTCACCAACCTAACAGTGCTCGAGCTTGAGCACAACCAGATAAGCGACATCTCGCCTCTGGCGAACCTCACCAACCTAACAGTGCTTGAGCTTGAGCACAACCAGGTAAGCGATATCTCGCCGCTGGCCAACCTCACCAACCTGACTCAGCTCAGCCTGCAGGATAACCAGATAAGCGATATTTCGCCTCTGGTCAACAATGCAGGACTTTCGCAAGGAGACGAAGTCCACTTGTCGAACAATCCTCTGGCTTCCACCTCCATCAACACTTATATCCCTCAACTACAAGCAAGGGGTGTGAATGTTTATTGGCCGTGAGCACCATTGCCGCCGACACTGCCCCGACCAGCAAGATGCACATAACGGGCTCAAGAGCGCTAGAGTACGCCTGAGTCCGACATTGCACAAAAGCCTGAAATGTGACTTCAGGGGAGAAAGAACAGCGTCGAAGATCGACCCTGGTCCTTGTTTCATCTAACGAAAAATAGGGTTGACCCCATCTCCACGTATTGACGCTTCCGTCGTTAGTGATACAATAACACCTTGAGGAGGTGACGTGGCATGGCTAGGGTTAGCATCTTCTTGATTATCATAGCGTTGTTCGGCGGCACTATAGGCTGCGCCCCTCCCCTTCTTGCGCAGTACGACCTCACTATCTCCAGCACGGAGGGAGGGTCAGTGACCAACCCTGGGGAGGGCGGCTTCACCTATGACGAGGGTGAGGTCGTAAATTTGGTGGGAGAGGTTGATGAGGGATACAGATTCGTCAGTTGGACCGGCGACGTCGCTACGATTGCCGATATTGAGGACGCCACAACCACTATTACGATGAACGATGATCATTCCATAACTGCCACCTTTGCTGTCAGGCAATACAGCCTCGTCATCCACAGCACGGAAGGGGGTTCGGTTACCACGCCTGGAGAAGACGCATATACCTACGACAAAGGTGAGGTGGTCAATCTGGCCGCTGTGGCTGACGAAGGTTATCAGTTCATAAACTGGACGGGTGATGTCAGCAC
>CAZPQC010000317.1:0-2803 GCA_964588525.1 uncultured Spirochaetaceae bacterium | reverse complement strand
CATTTTGGAAATGAAGCCCTCGGTGCGTTCTGGCATGACATAACAGGACGGGTTCCGCGTTCTTCAAGAAGTGCTTGGAATAAGGTAGAGATTGAGGCCATTATTGACCGTATTGATCAGTGGTATCACAACGGCCTATTCAGGGATTCACAACTTACATTGGGTATTGTCACACCATTCCGCTTGCAAATGGAGAAGCTGAGACAACGAATTGGTAAATGCTCGTGGTACAGTCTTGTGGCAAAGTGCCTGACTGTGGGAACCGCTCATCGCTTCCAGGGTGACGAATGTGACATCATGGTCTTCTCCCCCGTAGTAGCAGCAGACATGCTGCCACGGCTGGTCCGATGGGTGGCTGACACCGATCAGCTTCTAAATGTAGCCATTACCCGCGCTCGGGGTGCGCTGCATGTGGTGGGGGACATGAAAGCATGCCTCGAAGCGGGAGGTAGGTTGGGTGAATTCGCCGCGTCCCTCCAGGCAGGTGTTTTTTCCACACCAGATCAATACCAAACCGAATCGCCAGCAGAGCAGAAGGTTGCCGAAATGCTTGGTGAATTGGGGATATGGTTCAAATGCCAATATCCCGTTGGTCGTTATCGCCTGGACTTTCTGGTCGTGTCCCCCATCGGCAACCGGTACGATCTCGAGATAGATGGTCGGGGTCATCTGGTCAACGAAAATATACGGTCAGACGAAAGGCGAGACATCGCGGTGAAACAGGAAGGGATCGAGGTGATCAGGATTGATGCCCGCACCGTTTTTCAAAGACCCGAAGTGGTGAAAACCATACTTACAAGATTGTGCTAGGGTGAGGGAACATCTGAATCCTTTTATGAATATACTCGATTCTGCTCACAAGAAAAATTGGTGTGTCAGGACATTTTGTACAACTTGTGGTTCTTCCTATTTCCGTGCCGCTTTGAAAGATCTTGTAGGGAATGACCCGCCTTCCCCCACTTGCCACAATCCCTACCGAATCGCGCCAAGCGCGTTGCGCAGCCGTACGGCGTTCCCTACGTAAAGCTCCGCCCGGGCGGGCTCAGACTCCATGCGAGCCGCCGGCGGACCCGCGCTATCGGTTCGGAGCAGCTCCTTGAGCCCCTTCAGGTAAGGCCTGATGTCCTCCAGAAAGGGGTTGGCCAATATATCGGGCTGTTTGAAACGCGCCCCGAATGTGCGCTCGAATACGGCACTCATGTAAATCGGTGCTGTTTCATGCGAACAGACTGAAGGCGGTTGTCCTAACGGGAGATAGTAGGCTTCGCCGAGAGGCAACTGAATACGGACGAAACGATGGGAGAGTGTGGTTGGATGATCGTAAGCCTTAAGAGGGTCGCCGAGAGACTTCTCAATTTCGAGATACTCGTTCATGCACCGGCCTCTCTAAAAAGCGAATCGCTTTTCTCCAGGGCTTGCGCGGGCACGGCTTCCACCCGTTCCGCGATAGGGAAGCGTTTCGTTCCGGGGTAGAGCACGGCCACCCGTGCCAGTCCCACATCCTCCAGGGCGATGCGAATGGACGGAGTCATGCCGGGCGAATCGGTTCGCTTGCATTCCACGCCCAGGAGCTTGCCGCCCCGGCGCAGAATCAGATCGATCTCCGCCCCCTGGTGCGTGGACCAGAAGAATGCCTCCTCATGAGGCTCGACCGTCAGAACCTGCTCGATAACGAACCCCTCCCACGAGGCTCCGATCTTCGGATGGCTCAGCAGCTCCTTCAAGGAGCCGATGCCTAAAAGCAGATGCAGGAGCCCGGAATCCCGGACGTATATCTTTGGAGCCTTTACCTGGCGCTTGCTGATATTGGCATGATACGGCTGCAGTTGCCGAACGACGAGGGCGTCGGTAAGAAGGTCCAGGTGCCGGCGGGCGGTCGACTCGCTCACCCCTAGAGCCCGGGCCGGTTCCGCGGCATTCCAGGTCTGACCGTGATAGTGAGCCAGCATGGTCCAGAAGCGAAGCAGGGCCGTAGAAGGAACCCGGACGCCCCATTGCGGGAAATCCCGCTCCAGCAGAGTCTGGATGAAGCTTTTCCGCCAGGCGTTGCTGTCATCCTCGCTGCGCGCAAGGTAGGAGAGCGGCAGCCCCCCGCGAAGCCACAGGGTCTGTTCCGCTTCCGCGCCCAATTCTCTCAAGGAGAAGCCGCCGATGGTCACGCGTTCCATCCTGCCCGCAAGGCTTTCGGAGGTCTGGCGCAGGAGATCGCCGGAGGCGCTTCCCAGGATCAGGAAGCGGGCGGGATTGTCCCGACGATCGGCCAACACCCTCAAGATAGGGAAAATGTTCGGCCGCCGCTGAACCTCGTCGATCACGACCAGGCCCTTGAGAGGTCTGAGCGCGACCATGGGCTCGGCCAATCGTTCCAGCTCCGCGGGATCCTCCAGGTCGAAGTAATTGACCGATTTCTCGCTGAGTATCTGGCGCGCCAGCGTGGTCTTTCCGCATTGGCGCTGCCCTGTCAGGACCACCACGCGGCTGCGCGAGAGGGCTTTTTTCAATATGACAAGCAATTCGGCGCGCTCGATCATTTATGGACAGTATACCATGAAAATCGAGCATTGCAAGCGGGAATTTCATGGAAGAATCGGGCTACGGCAAGAAGCAACTCGGTGTGGGAATGTCGTCCACGGCATGACGACAAATCGACATAGGCTGAGGTTCTAGGTACCTCGTAGGGTGATTGTTATTTTCCTGAAAAATATTATTTTCTCAAATAAGAATATGAAAAGAATCAGGAAAATCCTAACTGAACGAGAGATGCTCGGACAGATTCGAATGGGAAAGCTCTCATTCCCTCCGC
>CAZPQC010000316.1:0-2831 GCA_964588525.1 uncultured Spirochaetaceae bacterium | reverse complement strand
GCCTGGAATCCGGACTATATCCTGCTGGTCTCCTACCACACCCCTGTGGATGAAGTGAAGGCAACCCTGCTCTCCGATCCGAAATGGCTCGAGCTGGAGGCGGTGAGACGGGGAAACCTTTTGGCCTTTCCCGCCGACTACTTGAGCTGGGACCAGCCGGATCCCCGCTGGATCCTCGGGCTGCAGTGGCTTGTCGGCAAGCTCCATCCGGGACTCGGTGCCACTGCCGAGTTGGAGAAGAAGGTAGTCGAGTTTTACAGCTTCGTGTACGGTCTTTCGGCGCAGCGGATCGAGGAAGCGATTCTGCCGATGATCCGCGGCGACTATCCGTAGCCCCGGGCGGGAAGGAGTCCCAACACTGACACGAACCAGAACCGGGCTGCTATTGACCCTCCTGTCTGTGGTTCTTGTGGCTGCCATCGTTGTTGCCCTGCTGTTGGGCAGGTATCCAAAACCAGGATTTACCGCCCCCCGCACCTTGTTTTCGGATCCACTGGCCGGTCAGATCTTTTTTCGTCTCCGGATGCCCCGGGTTCTCCTGTCGGTCTTGCTGGGAATGACTCTGGCCACCTCGGGGGCCGTGTTCCAATTGATGTTTTCAAATCCACTGGTGGAACCCGGTTTCCTGGGGGTGACCCAGGGCGCCGCCTTCGGGGCGGTTCTGGCGATACTGCTGTTCGCAGGCTCCCTGGCGGCAATTCAGGTCTCCGCGGCCCTGTGCGGAATACTGGGATTGGGGCTGGCCTACCTGCTGGCCAGAAAGATCCGCTTCGGTGGCTGGATCCTGCGGCTCATCCTGGCCGGCCTGGCCGTATCCGCCCTGTTCACCGCCGGCATCGGAATCTTCAAATACGCCGCCGACCCGCTCACCCAGCTCCCGGAGATTACCTTCTGGCTGCTCGGCGGGCTCTCCCATATATCCTGGGGCGAGCTGCTGTGGGTGTTTCCGGTGGCCTGTATCGGTCTTTCCCTCATGCTGCTGTTCCGCTGGCGGGTCAACCTGCTCACCCTCTCCGATGAGACGGCCTTTGCCCTGGGAACTGCTCCGCAACGGGTTCGGTTGGTGCTGATCGTGGCGGCGACCCTCTCGGTGGCCGCGGTCATCTCGGTCAGCGGCATCGTGCTCTGGCTGGGACTGATCGTGCCCCACCTGGCCCGCCGGATATTCGGCGCCGACGGGCGCTATTCTCTCCCCGGTTCGCTGCTCATCGGGGGAAGCTTCGGCCTTGTGTGTGATACCCTGGCCCGGATGCTGCTGCCCGGGGAGATCCCCCTCGGCATCATGAGCTCTCTTCTGGGAGCGATTCTGTTCGCCGTCATTCTCACCAGGCGGGGGTTTCGACAGTGAGCGATCCCGCAGCCCTTGCCTTCTCCGAGGTCTTTTTCACCCACGGCGGTGATGCGCCGCGAATCCGGAACTGCAGCTTCGAGGTTCCGGAAGGATCGATTACCGCGATTCTGGGGCCCAACGGAGCAGGCAAAACCACCCTGCTTCACCTGGCTCTGGGCTGGCTGCAGCCGGACGGCGGCAGGATCTCTCTTTTCGGCAGGGATCTGGACGCCTTCACCCCCCGACAGAGGGGGACAACCCAGAGCCTGCTCCCGCAGAAGGAGCCGACCGGTTTCGAGTTCACGGTACTGGAATATGTCCTGCTCGGCCGCGCTCCGCACCTGAAGCCCCTGGCCGCGCCCGGAGAGCGGGATATCCGGATAGCCACCAATGCCCTTTCTCGGACCACGATCCTGCCGCTGGAATATCAGTCGATATCCCGGTTGAGCGGCGGAGAAACCCAACTGCTTCTGCTGGCCCGCTCGCTCACCCAGGAACCGAAGCTCCTCCTTCTCGATGAGCCGATGAACCACCTGGACCTGAGGCACAGGAAGGGCATGCTCGAGCTCCTCCTGGACTGGAGAGCGGCCGGCAAAACATCGGTCCTGACCACCCATAACCCCGAGACCGCGGCTGCGCTGGCGGATCACCTGATTCTTGTTTTTCCGGGAGGCGGGATGGTCTGCGGCGCGTTCGCCGAGCTGTTTACCGGGGAGCATCTGTCCGCCCTGTACGGGCTGCCGATCCGGACCTTCGATCACGATGGCCGGTGCTACGTCGATTACTGATCGCCGGCGACGTCTCTCCGAGTAGTGGAAGAAGCTTCTATGGTACGTGGACGTGTTGATCCGTCAATTTGAGCCGCAGGATTGCCGGATAAACAGTGTGGGTTTGAGGATCACATCCTTGAGGTATTTTTTATCCCTCCCGCTTCCTGAAATCTGGGCAAGCAAATAATCAAAGGCCAGTATGCCCATGGTGTAGCTCGGCTGGCTTACGGCGGTAAGGGGCGGATCCATATAGGAAGCCCATACAGGGTCATCAAATCCGACCACGGCGATATCTTCAGGAATGCCCAGTCCGCTCTCCTTGAGAGCAAGGATGCAGCCGCTGACCATGGGCTCATTGGAAACGAAGATCGCACTGGGAGGTCTCTTCAGCCGTACTAACTCCTTGGTGGCGGAAAAGGCTTGATCCTTCTGAAAGTGCCCTTGCCGAATCAGCGTCTTGCGAAGGGGGATACCCCTTTCCTGCAGAGCCTGCCGGTATCCGGTAAAGCGCTCCTCGCTGGTCTCTACCCCGGGGATGCCGGTAATGATGGCTATCCGATCATGCCCGAGATCGATCAGGTGTTTTACTGCTTCATACGCCCCGGCCTGGTTGTCCGTCTTGATTGTGGGTACCGCTAATCCTTTCACCCCCCTGTCGACCAGCACAAGAGGGACCATGCTCCGCGCCAAGCGTTTTAGGTAGGAATGATTGTGCGGTGTCGGGGAAACGA
>CAZPQC010000315.1:0-2840 GCA_964588525.1 uncultured Spirochaetaceae bacterium | reverse complement strand
GATCTCCCTGAAGTACACCTCCTGCACCGGGATGTGCGATCAGGCTCCCGGCGGCTTGATCAACGGCATGGTGGTGACGGGGCTGAAACCCAAGGATGTACCTGCCATCGTGGCGGCGATCAAGAAGGAGGGGGGACGGGTCAGCAAGAGCGAGCTGTTCCCCAACGCCGAGGTCCAGCCGAACCTGCGTCAGGCCGGCGCGGTGGTGATGGCGCCCTTCGAGAACGGCTCGGCCATCCGCAAGGCCGTGAACATGAGTCCGGAGGATGTGATCGAGGAGATCAACAAGAGCAAGCTCCGCGGCCGGGGCGGGGCGGGATTCCCCACCGGCATGAAGTGGAGCTTCTGCCGCAAGGCCAAGGGGACCCACTACATCATCTGCAACGCCGACGAGGGAGAGCCTGGCACCTTCAAGGATCGTCTGATCCTCACCGAGCAGGCGGATCTTCTGTTCGAAGGCATGACCATCGGCGGCTACGCCATCGGGGCCACCGAAGGTCTGCTGTACCTGCGGGCCGAATACGGCTACCTCGCATCCCATCTGGAGCAGGTTCTGGCCCGCCGGCGCCGTAACGGCCTGCTGGGCAAGTCGATCTGCGGCCGGGAAGACTTCAACTTCGACATCCGCATCCAGCT
The DNA here is from genome assembly GCA_964588525.1 of uncultured Spirochaetaceae bacterium. Lineage (GTDB taxonomy): Bacteria > Spirochaetota > Spirochaetia > SZUA-6 > DRHE01 > JAFGQJ01. Next base: position 2,204 of record CAZPQC010000315.1, on the reverse strand, counting down.
CGGTGCCGGCGCCTACGTCTGCGGGGAGGAATCCTCCCTGATCGAGAGCCTGGAGGGCAAGCGGGGCGCCCCGCGGGACCGCCCGCCCTACCCGGTGCAGAAGGGCTACATGGACCAGCCTACCGCCGTGAACAACGTGGAGACCCTCTGCTCGGCAGCCAGAGTATTGGAGAAGGGCGGCGAGTGGTTCACCAAATTCGGTACCCCGGAATCCGCGGGCACCAAGCTGCTCAGCGTTTCCGGAGACTGCAAGCGCCCGGGCATCTACGAGGTGGAATACGGCATCACCGTGGATGAGCTGTTGGACCTGGTGGGCGGCGATGACGCCCAGGCGGTACAGGTCGGCGGGCCCTCGGGCCAGTGCCTGGCCTCGAGGGATTACGGCCGCAAGATCAGCTTCGAGGATATCCCAACCGGAGGATCGATCATCGTGTTCGGTCCTAAACGGGATCTGCTGCAGCAGGTGTTGAGCTTCACCGAGTTCTTTGTCGAAGAATCCTGCGGCTGGTGCGTACCCTGTCGGGTGGGAACCACCCTGCTGAAGATGAAGCTGGAGAAGATCCTCGACGGCAAGGGAACGGCGAGCGATCTGGAGGAGCTAAAGGATTTAGGCAATACCGTGAAGACCATGAGCCGCTGCGGGCTGGGACAGACGGCGGCCAATCCCATACTGACGACCCTGCAGAACTTTCCCGTCCTGTACAAGCAGCGCATCACTGAAAAGGATTTCATTCCCTATTTCGATGTCGAGAGCGCCTTCAGTGAATACGGTGCGGTGACGGGTCGGAAGTTCCAGGATGTAGAGGAGTAGATGAGCGATGGCAGACACAGTGAAAATAACCATAGACGGTAGAGCGGTCCAGGCCAAAGCGGGCCAGACGATCCTGGAGGCGGCCGGGGAGGCCGGGATCTACATCCCCCACCTGTGTTACCATAAGGATCTCAGCCCCGGCGGGCACTGCCGGGTGTGCACGGTGAAGGTGAACGGCAAGCCGATCAATGCCTGCACCATGGTGGTGGGACAGGGCATGGTCGTCGAAAACGATACGGAAGAGCTAAACGGGATGCGCAAGAACATCATCGAAATGCTCTTCGTGGAGGGCAACCACATCTGTCCGGCCTGCGAGAAGAGCGGCAACTGCGAGCTCCAGGCCCTGGCCTACCGTTTCCAGATGATGGTTCCAAGCTACCCGTACCTGTTTCCCAAGAAGGAGCTGGACGGCCAGCACCCGGATTTCTACATCGACCGCAACCGCTGCATCCTCTGCGGGCGCTGCGTCCGGGCTTCTCAAGAGATAGACGGCAAGCGTGTATTCGGCTTCGATGGCCGCGGGATCGACAAGCGGCTGACAATCGACGCCCGCCACGATCTGTCGGAGACGGACCTCAAGGCCGTGGACAAGGCGGCCAGCTACTGCCCGACCGGCAGCCTGATGAGGAAGCGGGAAGGGTGGAAGATGCCCGTGGGAACCCGCAAGTATGACAAAGAGCCGATCGGTTCGGAGATCGAAGGAAAGAGAGGTTGATGATGGCCAAAGTGACAGTAGCAACGACCGCATTGACATCCTGCTTCGGGTGCCATATGTCCATTCTGGATATCGACGAGCGACTGCTCGACCTGCTCGAGCTGGTGGAGTTCGACAAGTCTCCCATCGATGACAAGAAGGAGTTCACCGGCATGGTGGATGTGGGGATCATCGAGGGCGGAATCTCGAATGATGAAAACCTCGAGGTCGCCCGGGACTTCAGAAAGCACTGCAAGATCCTCATCTCCATCGGGGAGTGCGCCATCCAGGGCAACATCCCGGCCTACCGAAACATGGTGCCTCTGAAGGAGTGCCTGGAGGAGGCCTACTTCAACGGACCCACGGTGGTCAATCCCAGCGGCAGGATACCCGACGACCCGGATATCCCGATCCTGATGAACAAGGTCTACCCGGTTCACGAGGTGGTCAAGGTGGATTACTTCATGCCGGGCTGTCCGCCTCCGGCGGACCAGATCTGGGCGATCCTCTCGGCACTGCTCACGGGCAAGCCGATCGAGCTGCCCTACGAGTACGTGAAGAAGGACTAAAGGGAGTGTCTATGAGTACTGCGACAAAAGATAAAGGAAAGAAGATCGTCATCAGTCCCGTGACCCGGGTCGAGGGACACGGGAAGGTGACCATCCGAATGGATGAGAAGGGCAAGGTCGACTACGCCCG
>CAZPQC010000314.1:0-2853 GCA_964588525.1 uncultured Spirochaetaceae bacterium | reverse complement strand
AGCGCCATCGCATAGGGCGTCACGCTCCTGATCCTTTTCACCAACAGCGAAACCACCAGGCCTACGGCCAGGAAAAATAGTTGGAATACCACGATACTCAGCAGCAACAGCAGCAGGGGGTTGGTTTCATACGTCCTATCCCCTTTGAACAAATTGATAAAGCCAAAACTGCTGATCCAGACGACGATATTGGTGATGGTCAAGCCGCTCAGCGCGGCGAGCAATTTGCTGGTCAGGATCTGGGTGCGCCCCACCGGTTTGGCCAACAGAAAATCCGCCGTCCATTCTCTCTCTTCGATAGAGACCAACGAAAATCCGTAATTCGCGGCTTGAATCGCCAGACAGATTTGGGTAAAGAGAAAAACAAAACTGTAAAACCCCAAAACGGTCGAGAGGTCCACGCCGTTCATTCCAAAGGCCATACGCAGCTCTTCCGGGAACTTGGCCATCGCCTCATTCAGAAGCGCAGCATCTTGAGCAAAAGAGGAGAACAGCGAAACAAAGACCAATATCAACGCCGCCACCGCCACCGACCAGGTGATCACGGATCTCAAGTACATTTTGAACTCGTGCTGGAAAATGTTCATACGCATGGTCATCACCTACTCGTAATAGTGCATAAAGATCTCTTCCAAAGTGGGCTCCTCAATCGTCACATCGGAGACTGCTATTTCGCCGATCTTGCGTATGACCGTATTGATGTCGCCCTTGTAGAAGAAGCGAACTGCGCCATTGTGGTGCTCCAGATTGATCACGCCGGGGAGGTCAAAATATGCGGTATCGAGATCGTTGGCCTCCACTCGGACTTTTTTGTAATTGTTCTGTTGCAGGGTGCGGATGTCTGCGATTTCGATGATCCGGCCCTCTTTGATGATGCCTACGCGGTTGCACATGCGTTGCACTTCGCCCAGGATGTGCGATGAGAAAAAGACCGTCACCCCGCGTTGATTCTCCTCTCGGATGAGTTGGAAGAATTTTCGCTGCATGAGCGGGTCGAGGCCGGCGGTGGGTTCGTCGAGGAAAAGCAGTTTGGGCTGGTGCAAGAGCCCCTGCACAATGCCCACTTTCTTTCTGTTGCCGTAGGAGAGGTCTTCGATGCGGCGATGCAGCTCCAGCTCCATCAGCTCGGCCAATTCATGCATGCGCTGCGTGCAGTCTTTGTCGTAAAAACTGGCCGAATACTTGAGCAGGTCAATGACCTTCATCCGCTCGTAGTAGAAAACTTCGGAGGGCAAATAGCCGATTTCCTGTCTGAGCTCAGGCCCATACTTGATGCAGTCCTTGCCAAAGATGGTGCCACTGCCGCTGGTGGGATAAATCAGGGACAAGAGCAATCGGATCGTGGTTGATTTGCCCGCCCCGTTCGGCCCGATGAAACCAAAAATCTCCGCCTCATCCACGTGAAATGAGACATCAATGATGCCCCGGGCTTTGCCATAATACTTTGTCAGGTGGTTGGCTTCAATAGCACTCACGGCAACACTCCTTTTGATTGGCTTTCTTTCGCATAATGTTGCTTTTCAATCGTTCGACCCCGGGTAATCCCCCTGGCAAGTGATGTTGGTCACTTCTCATTCGATATGATAGCGGATCGGGAGAATCAACCGAACCTATCGCAACGAAATTCGATAAATCCCATTGATTGGTTGTCATATCGAAAGCAGCCAAGTCAACAACATCCAAGAGAGAGACTCCCCGACCTCGCGGGTTGTGCATTACGAATTTTCTTATTATTGGATATTCTCTTATAAGAATGCTGGATATGAAACTATGTACACAGAAATAAGCCAAAAATACTTTTTTCTAACAGTATTAACCCCAGCAATTGTATCATTTTGAACCATTTTTCAACAGGCTGATGTATTGCACCACGGAGATGGTGCGGATCCACAGTTCGATCCTTAACCAGATCGGCAGTCTAACTATCTTCAAACACTCCAAAGCATAATCTCCTCTGGTAACGATGTGAGACAGGCAACCGATGATGTGCTCGGGCCAGTAAAATACAGCCGTTTGAGATCCTCGGGCGTCGCGTTGCGAACATCGCAGAATCCCCCTGGCTAAGAAATGGCTCAGTCTGGCCTTGATCAATCCCGAAAGGAAACTGCTCGCCGGTCACCTGCGCTACACACCGCAACATCTTCACCTTGCTGCTGCGCGCGTCGTGCATGATTTCGTTGTAGGAATAGTCAAAGATTACTGCGCTGTCCGGTCCGGAATGTCGGGGTGATCGACTTTGAACACCCGCGCCTTTTCGATGCTCGGGATGCAACCCCTGGCTGGGTACGCGCGTGTAAGGTAGATTACCAAACATATGGGATAAGTCTATTTTTTACCTTCTTCTTATAATCTTCGTAACCTTCCAATTTATTGACTAGCATTTTTTCTTCACCAATGATCCTGCCCACTAAACTAATAATGCCAATCAAACCAATGATTAAGCCGCATATTGAATCCAGCAGCAGAGGAGCCCCGAGGAGCATTAACAGAACGCCAAGATACAATGGATGTCTCACCAAGCCATAAACCCCTGTGGAAATTACTTTTTGTTTGCGATCATTCTGTATTCTGACCAATGTTGAAAGGTATGTGTTTTCAACAGTTGATCGATAGATTAAAAATAAAGATGGTAATAAAGCCACTACCCCCAAAACCTTTAACCACACCGGAAAGGATGGTGACCATCCGAATCTTTTCGCATCTAATGGCATGATGAAAAACCATACAAGCGCCATAAAATAAGCTCCGGTTAGAAAACTTTGAGGGACCTCGAAGAAGCCCCGACAATCCTTTCGACGGTCTATTTATCAAACCAAACAATACAACTGGAACGGTATGTTGTCGCCCTTGAAC
>CAZPQC010000313.1:0-2855 GCA_964588525.1 uncultured Spirochaetaceae bacterium | reverse complement strand
CACGGGCAAGGAAATCCGCCCCCTCCGCAACCGTTTGCTCAGGAATAGTATCGGCTCGTAACTCATGGTTGAGACTGAGGGCCCCGGCATAGCGCAGCCCCGGCTCGATCCCGTACTCCTTGGCCCGGGTATTGGCGATGAGTATCGTCCCGTAGGGGCTGTCCTTGGATACAACAGCAGCGGGAAGCTCTCGCCACTCGGGATGCTTCCTGAACAGCAGCTGCAGGGGCAGATTCGCTACGTTAACACAGGCCAGGCGGGCCATCGATATGCTCCACATGCTTCCAGACCGGGGCCCTTCTCTTATCCTTCAGGACCCGCAGATCGAGTCGAAAGCGCCCCGCGGCGGTCCTGCTGCGCGAAACACGGGCATACAGGGAGATCATCGAGCCGAGGGATGGGCTTGCCTCCGCTTTGACCGTTAGAAAACAGACGGTGCAGCCGTGGTGGAGAGCCGAACGAGCCAGACGTGCCTGAAGCGGCTCAGGCAGCCGGGCATTTCTGTACAGATCGATCACGAGAAGCCCGAAAGCCCCGGTGCGCAGCAGCTGATCCGCCGCTCGAACCGCCGAGCGGATATCAGGCGCCCAGACAACGGGAAGAACGGAAAGATCGATTCCATTGGCGGCCAGATCGGGGGGATAAAAGGAATCCCGGGTGACCGAGATCCAAACAACGGAAGTTGAATGCTTTTGAGCCTCCAGCAGCAATGTGCAGCTGAGGCTGAGGCAGGCTGAGGATCGACCGGAGCTCAGCTCGACCAATCGCCCTCGCAGAGTCTCGAGATTGAAGTCGGAGCCGTCCTGCTTATCAGCGGGAGATAAACGAACCGGCTGCAGATCGACGGCACGGATCAGATGCGGGAAGATCGGGGAATCACTGATCTCCGCGTGTTTGAGTTTCTTTGTGGCGGTTATTGTCGATGCAGCCATAAAGTACTTAACATATTTATAGTACTTTACGGTTCGCCTGTCAAGCCTGAGTCGGGGATTTTTCCTCCGTCACCGTTGAATGCCCAGCTGCCCGGTCAAAGCAAAGGGAAGGGATGCTTTCTTCAATGACCGCAGGGATGTACTGACATCCACATTCACCTTGAGGGCGTACTGCAATCTCTCTCCTCCCAAGATGATCTGGTACACCCCCCGACCGAGGGCACCAAAATCCAAATTAAGCGGAATCGTCAGCCGGGCGCTGTTATTTTCCAGGATTCGCACCCTCTGCTGATGCATCCCCGAAGCCCAATCCCGTCCATCCACCTGAAAGCGATACTCGAGAGACTCCACGAAGATCTTGAAGCTGTTTCGATTTATCAATTCCAAATCGAGGGCGAGACTTGCGCCGGACAGGGATATCTCGTTCAGGCGCAGGCTCATGACCTGCAGCCGGGGCGCGCGCAGGATCGGAAAAGTACCCTCCGTCTCCACCGGCACTCTGACCCTGCCCAGCACCGGCAGATCGAAGGTAAAGCCGGAGGAGAGCCGATAAGCCGCCTCCTCTTTGCCTTCCAGGGCAGCGATCGTCTGGCCAATCTCTTCGAAACCCAGCTCAACGGGCAGCGGGACAATCGAGCGGTCCCGGGCCGCAATTGTAACCTTTTCCGCGACCTCGCCGCTGACAAAGGAATTGCCCTCGATCTGAAGCTCGTAGTCAAATCCGGACAACCCGATCCCGATCGGATTCGGATTTTCAATCTCGACATCGAATCGAAGGGTCAATCCGGAGAAGGAGAGAGCTTCCAGCTCGGTGGCGGCGATCCGCACCTGGGGTTTTCGCATCACATCGACAGCATCCCGCAGGGACTCACAGTCCACGGCCAGAAGAGCTGCGGCTGCAATTGCTATCAAGGCAATGGTATCTATCCAAAACCTGTTTATCTTCATCTAGGATCCCTACAGGGCCAGCACGGCCCTGTCCTCTTTGAGATAGTCGCTCAGAGGCACGCCCATGTACTTGACTGCGATTCCCAGCGCTTCGAGATCGGCGGTGACGCCGTACAGATCGGCGCAGGCTTTGCACGCTTCCAACACGACCCCCGCCCGCCTCATCTGCCCGATTTTTTCCCGAAGCTCCTCATCCTGGCTCAACAGTCTTGCCGAAGGTCCCCAAACGATCAGGATCACCTCTTCCCACCAGCCCTTGAGCTTTGCGTTGAGAGTATACATGAACACCATCTTGAGGGCTACCTCGCGGTCCCCGCTGGTCCACAGCACGACGAGAGATTTTTTATCTGCACTCATTCAAAGCTCCTTTCCCACGGCCGGGCGCCCCCTGCCGGCCACTCTGCACGCCAATTGTATCATCTCCCAGGAAGCTGGAAAACGATCCATCCGCCCTTTAATCGTTGCCGAGCTCTGCGTCGGGCCACTGCTCCCAAGCTCCCGCCCCTAGTCGGAGAACAGGCACCCTTGAGCCCTGGCGGCTTCGATGTGCACGTACAGCCCCTCCGCGACCACGGAGCCGGCGTAGGCGATGGCAGCTACGAGCGCTCCATTCACCGGCCAGGTAAAACCCAATACGATGAGAAGCACCCCCAGTACGATCAGGTTCACGATCACCGAACGAGTTATGGCCGGTGTGTTCTTTGCCGTGACCAGGATACCTCTCTTCCAGGAAATCACCGAGCCTACGGCGGGCAAAACCATAAGGAATGCCATGGGTACGCGGGCCATCCGGGTCAATTCGGCATTGAGCCCGACCACATAGCGGAACCAGATTTCAGCCAGCGGACTGAGGGCGAACAGCGTGAATGCGAGCAGCATCACCGCAGCCAGTGTCCAGGCAAAACGCTGCAGCATGACGAAACCCTTACGATCCTGCAGCAGAGCGATTCCCACCTCCTGGTAGGACATGGCTAT
>CAZPQC010000312.1:0-2862 GCA_964588525.1 uncultured Spirochaetaceae bacterium | reverse complement strand
ACAGCGCAAGGTTCCGTCTTGCGAATAGGTACTCAGATAGGATTGAACGAAGAGCTCACCCACCGGCGGCGCTTTCACATGCGAAGGGAGCCGGACGGGATCAGCCGATTCGCCGACGCCAGGGCCTGTTCCACGGCTGCGGCCATGTTCCGGCTGTCCAGCCCGTAGAGAGCAAGAAGTTCCCGCCGCGATCCCTGGGGGATGAATTCGCGGGGAAATCCAAGGTGGATGAAGGGAAGAGCGGTACCGCGCCGCTTCAGTTCCGCGGCGATCTGTTCACCGACCCCTCCGCAGCGGCAGCCCTCCTCGGCAAGGCATATCAACCGATATCGATAGAACCGGGATACCAGGTGATCCATGTCCAGCGGCTGAACAAAACGCAGATTGTACACGTCGGTTCGAATATTCAAGCCTCCCAACAGCTCGGCTGCCTGCAGCGCTTCTGCCAGCAGAGCGCCGAAGGTTACGATCAGCACCTCCCCCCGGTTCTGGCGCACCATCACTCCCCTTCCCTCCAGCAGAGGCAGAACGCCGGAAGTTTCAGGTGCGCAGCAGGGGGCTTTCGGATAGCGAATCATCACCGGAGCCGCCTTTGCCAGGGCGTAGCGGAGCATCAGCTCCATTTCCATGAGAGTGCTCGGCGCCAGGATGAACAAACCGGGGATGCTGCGGAACAGGGCGATATCAAAGGCACCCTGGTGGGTCTCTCCATCCAGGCCGACCAGTCCTGCGCGATCCACGGCGAACACGACCGGCAGGCCGGGAAGAGCCACGTCGTGGATCACCTGATCGACCGCCCGCTGGAGAAAGGTCGAGTACATTGCCACCACCGGCTTCAGGCCGGCCCTGGCCAGGCCCGATGCGAAGGTGACGGCATGCTGCTCGGCAATCCCCACGTCAAAGAAGCGATCGGGGAAGCGGGTCTGAAACAGGCGCAGTCCAGTTCCATTCGCCATGGCGGCGGTAATGGCCACCACCCGCTCGTCCTCCTGAGCCACATCGGTGATCAGCCCGGAGAAGGCCTCGGTGAAGGTGGGGGAATCCTTGGTCTCCAGCTTGCCGTCGACAATGGAAAAGGGAGACACCCCGTGGTAGAGGGTGGGGTCTCCCTCCGCGGGGATATAGCCCTTTCCCTTGACTGTGCAGATATGAACAACTGTAGGTTTGTCGAGCTTTTTCACATCCTTGAGGATCCGTACCAGCATCGGCAGGTTGTGGCCGTCTATCGGACCGAAGTACTCGAAGCCCAAATCCGAGAACAGGGTTTCCCGGAAGAACAGAGCCTTCAAGCCCTTCTTCAGCCGATAGATGCCCTGCAGCAGCTCCCGCCCGAACAGGGGGATCTGCTCTACGGCTCTGTCGAAACGTTTTCTGAAGCTCTGGTACAGCCGCGTCGCTGCCAGGCGGCTGAGATAGTAGGAGATGGCCCCGACGTTGTCGCCGATCGATTTCTTGTTGTCGTTGAGAACGATGATCAGATCGTTGCTGCAGCCGGCGGCCTGGTTCAGCGCCTCCAAAGCCACTCCCCCGGTGAGGGCTCCGTCGCCGATGACGGCCACCACCTTGCCGCCGACTCCGGTGAGCTTCTGTCCGCTCAGAAGGCCCAGAGCCACGGATATCGAGGTGGAGGCATGGCCGGTTTCCACGATATCGTGCGGGCTCTCCTCCCGCCTGGGGAAACCGCTCATCCCCCCGAGAGTGCGGAGCGTGTGAAAGCGGTTTTTCCTCCCGGTGATCAGCTTGTGGGTGTAGCACTGATGTCCCACGTCCCAAATGATCTTGTCATGGGGGGAGCGAAACACTTTGTGGAGGGCCAGGGTCAGCTCTACGACGCCGAGGTTCGAAGACAGATGGCCGCCGTTCTTGCTGACCACCTCCATGATGATTCCGCGTATCTCTTTGGCAAGATCCTCCAGCTGCGGGAAAGACAAACCGTCCAATTCTTGCGGGCTGCTAATCGTATCGAGGATCTTCGTCGCCGCCATACCTACTGAAACAACAGGTCGACCATGCGGTTTATGTAGCTCAAAAACAGCTCGACCTTCTTCTCCTGATTGAGCTGATAGCTCCGGCGTTCCTGGATCACCGGTCCGACTCGAGCAGCTGCGGGTTGGCCTCCCGGAGCAGCCGCTGCCGCAGTTGCCGTTTCCGCAGGTGCCGCTTCCGTAGGTGCCGCAGTAGCGGCAGTAGCGGCAGGCGCGGCAGCCGGGATCTGGATAGTCTCGATCACCTCTTCGATATCCGCGGCGGTGAGGGTTGCGCCGGCGGGCTGAAGAAAAGTACGGAACCGAAGCCGGGCATCGGCCAGCTGGGAAAAGGAAATCCGCCTGTCCGAGCCCAACGTGCTCGGATCGATCCAACCCCCTATCGCGATCAGCTCTTCCTTGTTCTCCAAGCTGAACGTTCGGGTGCCCTCCAGCCGGGCCTTTCCGGTTTCATCGATCTCCGCGATCCGAGCTGCGATCTCGGTTTCCAGCGCGTAGTCCTGTTTCCCCTTGACCGACTGATTGCCCCCGGTTCGCGTCGACGGCAGGAAGGAGAACAGGTTGCCGAACTCACCTCCGGAGAACTCGAAGGTGATGTTCTTGGCATCACTGGTGGATGCTTCGAAGGACAATGACGAGGAAGCATCGATCTGCACGAGAACGATATCCCCCTCCTGGACTGCGTTTTCGGAACTCAGGTACCCGGAGAAACCGGGAGTCCAAAGACTATCCGCAGCTATCTCCGCGGTGGCTGTAAGGGCGAGAATGGTGCATCCGAACAAGAAACTGATTTTCAATATCTTCATACGAGCGCTCCTACGATAATTATCTGTAGGAAGGGAAGATCGATGAACTATTTCTTTTTATGCCGGTTCTT
>CAZPQC010000311.1:0-2882 GCA_964588525.1 uncultured Spirochaetaceae bacterium | reverse complement strand
TGATTCTGTTTTCTTTGTCCAGTCGCTCGAAGATCTTGGTACCCGGGTAGGGGGTGAGAATGGCGAAATTGATTATGTCCAACCGACTTTTCTTCATCCAAAAGGTATCCCGGCTCAATTCTTCCAGACCTCGTTCGTAGCCCAACACGAAGTTACCCATCACTATCATCCCATACTTGTGGGCTTTGCGGATGCAGTCTCTATAGGAGCCGACTCCAGTTTTCAGATTCGCCAGCTTATTCATTCGTTTGAGCACGTCTTCGTTTACGGATTCCATACCCACGAAGAAACCCATACATCCGGATCTGCTTGCCAGCTCGAGTACGGACTCATCGGCCAACGAATTGATAGATGTTTGAGCGACCCACTTCTTCCGGATCCTCTGTTTTATCATCTCGGCGAACAACTCCTTGGCCTGGGCTCTGTGTTCCCCGCTGTATCCGAGAAGGTTATCGTCGAGAAAGAACACGTACTTTTGCGGAACTGTCTTCAATTCCTCGATGACATGATGAATCCGTCTGCGCCGCAGGCGCGAACCGTTGAAGATCGTAACGGTGCAGAAATCGCAGGCAAAAGGGCAACCTCGCGAGGTCATGACAGATCCGATTCTGTATTTTCTGCTGAAAAGCTCTCGTTTTGGTCGAACCTCTTTGCTCAGGTCAGCAGGTTCTCCCCTGTATATCGCTTTTAGTTCATTTCCGGAGAAATCCTCCATCACTTTCGGCCAGATATTCTCCGCCTCTCCCGTCACGATGCTGTCCGCATGGCGGAGTGCTTCGTCCGGCCTGAAAGAAACGTGGATGCCTCCCATTACGACGGGAATACCTCGCTTGCGGTAGATATCGGCTATTTCGTAGGCTCGCGGTGCCTGTCCGGTGGTTGCCGTGATTCCAACCAGATCGGCTGGTTCAAACACGAACGGGTCAACAGCTTCGTCCAGTAATTTCACCTGCCAGCTCTTTGGGGTGACGGCGGCGATGTATCCCAGCCCTATGGGAGGGACAAATACCACTCCATTGGTCCTGCTAAAATTGGGTTTCAAAAAGGAGAAGATGTTGACCGGGTTGACCGGGTTAATCAGCAGAAGCTTGGGCATCAAACTGTCCTCGACGTGAAGGCAATCACAGACCCCGCGGATCATCGGTTTGGAACATACGACTGCTCCGCAGCTTCCAGCACCCCCCGGTTGTAGGCGTGGATCACGCTCTGCTGGCTGGGTCGAGGCCAGCGGTCCCACATGCGCCTGCCCAATGCGTACAGGGGGTATCCCGCCAGAATCAAGCCGCCGGAAAGAACGAGCAGCCGGGCCTCCCCCTTCGTCACCACCCCGGGGTGCTCGATCTTGGGGGTGAGAACGGCGCCGCCGATCACGACGCCGACTCCGGCCACCAGCCCACCGCTAAGCATGCAAATGCCGCCGGGATAGCGGGACCGATTTCTCCGTCTGCGCTTCTCGTCGTAGGAGGCCAATGCTTCCGCCAGATCGGGATTCCATTCCGAATTTTGGCCGATTCTTTTTAAAAGCTTCCACCTGCCCAGGTTATTATCGGCGTACAGGACATCACCGAGCAGATAGTAGCCGTACTGCGATTCCGGCGGGATCAGGTAGAAAACCAAATCCTGCAAGACAGCCAGGGTGGTGGCGGCCAAATTTTCAGCTTCACTCCAGAGAACCTCCGCAGAAGAGGGGGGAGACTGGTACAGCAGGATGCTTCTCCCAAGATTGGTTTCCGCCTTGAGTCTGAGGATGTACCCCTGTTGCTGCTCCTCCAGGTGCACGACGATCTCGAGGCCCCATTCTCCCTGAAGCTCCGTGTAGCGATAGAGGGGAATCCGGTTCGCCGCACGGGTGAGGATCCTCTCAAGCTCCTCCCGCACATGTGCCGATACCCGCAACCCCTGGAAAGTGACTCCCAGACACAACGGAACGGACAATGGCTTCGTGGCCCGCTTGTACTTGCGGGTTCTACACGCGGCGGGAACGGGCGCCTGGAGGAGCAGGATCACCAGCAGAATCACCAAATTCCTGTGCACCACCATTACCCAAGTATAGCCGATCCAGTTCCAGATGCAACGATCCGGGCGTGGTATATTCTGAGGATCAAAACAAACGGGTCATGTGCCGATTAACTTAGTGTGGGCTATTAACATAGGAGGAATCACAATGGGGAAATCGAAGTGGATAAAACGGGGAGCCCAGGTTGCTGTGCTCCTGATAGCCGCGCTGCTGGTCTTGGGCTGCGCCGGTTCAAAAGCTCGAAAACAGTCCTTCAGCTCGTACAACTTCCTTGCCGCTGACAATACGGGCTTGAGCAAGGATGTAATTGGTTCGGTCGATTGGAGGTCCAAGATCATCAACCTCGTGGTCCCTCCGGGCACCAGAGTGAGCTCGTTGATCGCAACCTTCATCGCACCGGAGGGCGCCTCGGTATACGTGCGCAGCCAGGGGAGCACCGTCCCCCAGGCCAACGGTGCCACGGCCAACGATTTCCGCCGTCCGGTACAGTACCTTCTCGTACTGGAAGACGGAACCGAGGTCGAGTTCGTGGTCAAGGTGCGGGAAGCTGAAACCAATCCGAACCTGGCCGCTCTGACCCTCGGGGACAACGTGGCTTTCACACCCGGATTTTCCAAAGAGGTGGAGGCCTATTCGGCGGAGGTGCCCTACGCCATAGCCCAGTTGACCATCCGTCCCAACGCGGAAAGCGAGTACGCCAGCATCACCATCGACGGGAGAACCTACCCGGCCCGCAACGCCGCCGCTGCGGTACCCCTGAGGGCGGGAGAGGTCAACGCCATCGGCATCGTGGTAACGGCCGAGGACGGGGTCACCACCCGCACCTACACGCTGAATGTGAAGCGAGCCGAGCCGGACAGGGACT
>CAZPQC010000310.1:0-2896 GCA_964588525.1 uncultured Spirochaetaceae bacterium | reverse complement strand
AATCCCAGCTGGTCAGGGACATCGTGCAGGTCTTGAAGAAGGACGATCGCGGGGATCTGCTGTAGTTCGGGGCGATCAGGCCATGGACGCAAATAACGGTTGGATTTCCGCCATTACGTTGAAAACACCGCGACCAATCGGTCCGGGAGATCCGGCAGTTTGACGAGGGGTTTGATTTTCCGCGGGACCCGTTCCGAAGGAGTTGTCTGGCGGGATAGTTGCTGATGCACCAGACGGGAGTCGATCTGGGAGAAGCGTTCTTCCAGAGTCGTGGCGCCATCCAGAAGGATCTTGAGGTACTCAGGGTTTTCCAGGTTCTTGACCAGCGGTGTGTCGCTCAGGATCGCTTTCAAGGTTTTGCTCAGCGCCTTGGTACCGCTTTTCTTCCGATACCGACGCTTGAGATCTCGGAACAGTCGTTCGAGGATATTGTTGGTCCGTTGGGGTTGGACGGTCAGCTTCCCGGTGGGAGTCTGGACAATCAGAGGATCGGAAAACAGCTTCTCCCAGTAGTGCCTGATCTGGGCGATCATCTTCTGGTACTCCTCCTTCTTGGACATCTTTGGGTCCTCGCAGACCCACCGGCAGAACTGCCCTACGGCCTTCTCGATGGTGCGGATCTCCGATGCGTCCCCCTTGTCGTTCAGTCCACGGTGTCCATCGGGCACGGCGATGCGCATCGCCTCCCGCAGCCTGTCGAACACCGCTGCCTTCTCGTGCATCGTTTCGGCGGCCTTGCGCAACACGGAATCCTCCAAGGGGTCGATCAGATCGCGCAGGACTTTGACGTACAGCCGGGTATCGGCTCGATGGCCCCGGTGCAGTTCCTTCAGCTGTATGAGTGCGGAGTGAAGGATTTGCAGTCGTTGATAGAAGCTCAGGTACACGCGGTCGAAGGGAAACCCATATCCTTGCCCTTGCTTCTTACCTTCCAGCGCCCACACAACGAGGCTATAGGCCGCCACCGGCGCGAGGGGTGTACAGGGTTCGAGACGTTGTTTCGGGTCCCTGGCGTTGAGCATTGAGCTCAACGACTGGACCACGGAAGGCTGCTTTTCCATCAACCTCTTGTACTCTCGAGCTCGTTTGCGAAGGATTCCTTGAATTCCGTGTTTTCTCAGTCGGGCCCGAATTCGATCGTTTTCCTTGTCGAAGAGGTTTCTGCCCACAGCGGCCAAGAAGTGGTAGTGGCAGATGAAGTCGGCAACCTCCGGGAACACCGCCTTCACCGCACCCGAAATCCCTTTGCCCATATCGTGAACCAAGGCCAGCGGCTGTCCGTAGAGCTGTTCGATTTTCCTGAGGAACGGAATGATCGTTTCGGCTTTTTCGGAGGCCAGTTTGATGTTTTCCAGCACGATTTCGGTGATTCCGTCCAATCCGCTCAACAGGTGGGGGCTATCGCCTTCGCAAGTGCCATCCAGATGCAGGATGTAGCCCCCTCGGCGTGCCATCAGGCGTCGGATCTTCTCGCGGCTCTGACGATGGGCGACCGCCAGATACATCACGAACTTCCGGGCCAGGTAGCTGACCTCCCGCTGTGAGATCCCGATGTGCCGGTCCGCCAGCTCCTGCTGGATCTCCCCCTCGCTGCGGCAGCGCACAAACATTGCCTGACCGGCATACACTAGAATGTCATACCCGAAGGTGCCGCGAAAGGGTTTGAGCCTCTGAAGCTCTTCGCTGCCGAAGAGGATATCCTCCTCACACCCCGGGCAGGTCAATACGGTCTCGTGAGCGTTGAAGGGTCCGATCGGCAAGGTAACCACCTTCGCCGTCCGGGTCTTGTGCACCTTCAACTGCGCAGCGCAGCACGGACAGCGGTCGATAGAGGGGGCAAAGAACAGCGTCGGCCTGCGGGGGAACAGGAAGCCGGTCGACACGCCAAGCATCAGCTGATCCAGATGCTGCTTCAGAGCACGGAGGAGTTCATACCCGGACGTTTTTTTTTACCCCATGGGCCTCCAGCAGCCTTGCGATCGCTGGCGGGCGAATCCGGATGCCTTTTCGGGCCAGCCGCCGCGAGGAGGCCTGCAGGGTCGAGTCCGGGTGATTGATCAAGTCCGCCAGAACGGCCACCGCCACGCTGTCGGAGGGCAGTTCACCTGCCGGAGGGCGCATCCGCTGTTCTCGGGCCTGCCGTTGGCGGGCTAACACCTGAGACTCATCGCAGAAGTACACGAATCGTCCCTCCAGCCGCTGCCGAGTCAACCCCGGGAGGTTTCGAAAGTGCGACAGAAAGCTTCGGGGGGGCAGCCCCAGAAGCCGGCCGATCTGCGCGCCATCCAACCCCGCCGGGGAGTCGCGCACCAGCTGCAGCACGGTGCGTCCTAGATTGCCATGCTTGGAGAACCCCACACTCTTGTACCGCCACAGTCCATGCTCGTCGAAGCGGGGGATGGCCGGCAGGGTGTAGTAGGCGCCGTTGTGGTTGTAGCTGGTATAGGCGCTCCAGCTCTTGAGGCGATTGCGGACCGTGGGGATCGAACAGCCCAGAAGCTCCACCAGGTGTCGGATCGTCAGGACTTTGCGCCGTCGAAACTCTCCGGTAGCGAACCTCTCCAGAGCGGGATCGATCATGGTTCCCTCCTAAGTATGAAGTATATGCTATTAGACCAATTATAGCATATACTTTATATAAATGCCAGAAAAACCGCCTCCTTATCTTCCTCCAAAGCAACAAAATAGGGGGAAATTAACGCTCAATACCTTCCTTTCGGGGTTTCCGAAGGAGCCTACATATACTTGCTAGTTCTTGAAATTGCGAGCTTGGATGCTCTATTTATCTGCTGTGTCGCAGATTATAGGTTCGCCAACCGTTATTTGCGTCCATGGATTAGTTATCACTGCTGTCCAATCATAAATCTATTAATAGCAATTGTTTAGCAGAATCATA
>CAZPQC010000309.1:0-2914 GCA_964588525.1 uncultured Spirochaetaceae bacterium | reverse complement strand
TCCACCCTGCCGGTTTTCGACAATATCCTGGCCGATATCGGGGATGAGCAGTCCATCGAACAGTCCCTGTCTACCTTCTCCGCCCACATCGTGAACATATCCCGGATCATCGGCGGCTCCACCTCGGCTTCCCTGGTGCTGTTCGATGAGCTGGGGGCGGGTACGGATCCGGAGGAGGGAGTTGCCATAGCCATGGGACTCCTCGATCATTTCATCCAGGCCGGGTGTCTCTGCATGGCTACCACCCACCACGGAATCCTGAAGAACTACGGCTATTCTCGCCCGGGTGTGGAGAATGCGGCCATGGAATTCGATGTTCAGAATCTCAAACCCACCTTTCGCATCATCCTCGGTGTTCCTGGAGAGAGCCACGCCCTGGAGATTGCTCGCAGAACCGGCATCCCCGGGGAGATTCTCGAATCCGCCGAGCAGTACCTCAAGGAGGAACGGGGGGATGTGGCCGAGCTGATCAACAGGTTGTCCGAGAAACAGCGAAAACTGCTGGTCACCGAAGAGCAGCAGCAGAGCCGGGAGGTGGAGCTGCGGGAGAAAACCAGAAAAACGGATTTGAAGGAACTGCGCCTCCGCCAGAAGGAGCTCGAGCTGCGGGAGCAGGGAATCGCGGAGCTCAAAGGTTTCGTGAAAGACAGCCGCAGCCGGTTCGAGAACCTGGTGGCGGAGCTTCGAAGCGGCGGGGATCGGGATGAACGAAAACGGGCCGCCGCCTATCTCAACGAGCTGGCCGAGCACGTCGAAAAACAGGAACAAGCCCTTGAAGCCGAACGGGCTCAGTTGTACCAGTCTCCGCAGCTGGCTTTGAAAGAGGGTACGGAGGTGCTGATCAAGGGCACCGGAAAACGGGGAACCCTGGTCAGGCGGGCAAAGGGGGACCGCTGGGTCGTGGCCACCGACACCCTGCGGGGGACCTTTCCCGCAGGGGATCTGCAGCCGCTGGAAGAGGAGCAGAAGGTCGAGTGGGCCGCGGAGGAACCGTTGCTGTCGGTCAGCGAAGAGCTGCAGAGTCCTCCCCCGGCATTTCAGCTCGACCTGAGAGGGATGCGTCTGGAAGAAGCCCTCAAACAGGTGGAGCAGCAGATCGATCGAGCTCTGGTCAGCGGAATGGGGGAGTTTTCCATAGTGCATGGAATGGGGGAGGGGATTCTACAGCGGGGCATACACGAGTTCCTGAAGAGCAATGCCCACGTGAAGGATTACTTCTTCTCCTCCCCGGAGCAGGGCGGGTTCGGCAGAACCGTGGTGCGTCTCTAACGGCGCTCGATCAGCGCACCGGCGGCCTGGAGGCGGGATAGAGTCTCATTGATGGTTTGATCCGAGGTGGACGCCCCGGCGGTCAGCGCAACCACGGAGTACCGCAGGATCTTCTCCACATCCAGTTCGTTCGCCGTGCTCACATGGAAGGCCGGGCCGTTTGCGGCAGCCAAGGCGTGTAGTTTTAGGGTGTTGCTCGAATTCTTGCCGCCCAGGATCAGGGAGGCATCGGCCAATTTTGAATATTTGTCGATCCAGCGCTGTCTTTTGAGGACGAAGGGACAGAGGCTGTCCACCACGCTCATCTCCAGCCCTCTGCGCTCCAGGGCGGAGACGACCTCTTGAAAAAAGTCGGGGGTGATCGTGGTCTGGGCGAATACGGCTATCTTCCGCCCCTTGGGCACGCGGCGGGCTTCCCGGGCTGCGGACAGGATCGTTCCGGTTTCACCGGCGTGTCCCAGGTGGGCTTTGACCTCCGGATGATCGGGATCGCCCACTATGACGATTTCATACCCGGCTTCCCGCTTTTCCCGGATTTGCCGGTGCACCCGTTTTACCCGCGGGCAGGTGAAGTCGGTGACCTCGACCCTGTTGGAGCGAAGCATTCGTTCCTCCTGCGGCGAGATTCCGTGCGTGCGCACGACCACCTCATCTCCGGGGCGCGCATCCTGCGGGCTCTCAAGGTCCTCCAAACCCCTGCCGGACAGATCGTCGGTTACCTCCCTGTTGTGCACCAGCTGGCCGTAGGAGACGACCCGTCTCCCATCGGCAGAGTCGAGCTTTGCCGACAGCATCTGTTTCGTTCCCCGGATAGCCCTGCGCACGCCTGCGCAGAAACCGGCGTTTCGATCCACAATTACCCTTGTCATAGTGCCTGGTGAGCCAGTATTATAATTCTTTAGTTGATTCAGGTCTATGAACCCCCGAATAGTGCTGAGAATTCTAACCAGTTGGGAAATCCTCTTCGTGGCCGGAGTGTGCATGGTGCTGATCCCACTGGTGTCCTACCTATCCTCCCTGCGCCCGCGGCGGAAGATCCAATTCGTGCCTCCGGCGGAAAGAATGGTCATGGAAACCCCGGAACAGCGAGCGGGTGCGAAACCAAAGGCTTAAGCAGCAGGCAGCGTGAAGAGCATCATCATCCGGGGAGCCCGAGAGCACAATTTAAAGAACATCGATTTAGAGCTGCCCCGGGATTCCCTCATCGTTGTTTCCGGTATCAGCGGATCGGGAAAATCATCCCTGGCGTTCGACACCATCTTCGCGGAGGGACAGCGCCGCTACGTCGAATCCCTGTCCGCCTACGCGCGGCAGTTCCTCGGCCGCCTGGACAAGCCCGATCTCGATTACATCGAGGGCCTGTCGCCGGCCATCGCGATCGAACAGAAGAGCACCGCCCGCAATCCCAGGTCCACCGTGGGAACGGTGACGGAGATCTATGACTATCTCCGGCTGCTCTACGCCCGGGTGGGCATCCCCCACTGCCCGCAATGCGGCAGGGAGATCAAAGAGCAATCGGTGGACCAGATCCTCGACGCCATTCTCGCGCTGCCCGATCAGACCCGCATCGTGCTCATGGCTCCGGTAGTTCGGGGCCGCAAGGGGGAGCACCACAAGATCATCGAAGACGCCCGGCGGGCGGGTT
>CAZPQC010000308.1:0-2915 GCA_964588525.1 uncultured Spirochaetaceae bacterium | reverse complement strand
GCCAACAGGAAACTGTGGGGCGGGATGATGATCTCCTCCTGCTTGAACTCGATGTACTCCAGCTCCCGGTCCAGAGCGATGGCTTCCATGGTGTTTTCATCTACCTTGAGGAAATGATCGCCCAGACGCAGATCGATCGAGGCGGGCTGGATCTGGCGCTCCTCCAGCGGTTCGACCACGATCGTACCCTCGGCCAGGAGCCGCTTGAGGCTCTGATCGGAGACGATCACTGAGAATCGGATCCTTTCCGCCCGGCGGATGTGCGTTGCGTCTCCCGCTCATATTCGGCGATCATACCGAACTTGAGGTCTTTGAGCTTCTCGGAGAGGGATACCTTGTATACGTGGGGGTTGATCAGCCGCTTGTAGGTATCATCCAGGTTGGAAAGATTTCCCTTGGTTCGCTTCTGGATGGTTTTCAAATCGGGAAAATCAACCAACACCTTGCCCTCCTTCATCACCGGATGAAGCAGGGGCTCGATCCCCTTGTACTCCACGACATCCAAAAACCTGTAGGGATAGCGGGGATGATAGAAGCGATAGGGTGGGCCTACCTCCAGCTTTTCACCCGCCAGGGTTATGAGATCGGCGATCGGGGAGCCGGCACCATTACAGAAGCGGTTGACCTGTTTGATGCCCGGATCGGAGATCTTCTCCGGATTGTTCGACACCTTGATGGTCGGGACGAACTTGCCATCCACCTCCTTGGCCATGAGTTTGTACACCCCGGTCAGGGCGGGATCGCTCTTGGCCGTTACCAGGTGGGTTCCCACCCCCCAGACGTCTATCGGCGCCTGCTCCGTGATCAGCTGGTGGATGATCCCCTCATCCAATTCATTGGAGGCGGCTATTTTGGCGTTCTTCAGGCCCGCCTGATCCAGGCGTTCCCGGACCCGTTTGCTCAGGTATTCCAGGTCTCCGGAATCGAGTCGCACACCGAAGCTGTCGTGTCCCTGGGCTTTCAGCTTCTTGCCTACCTTGATTGCATTCTCCAGTCCGCTCTTCAGGGTATCGTAGGTATCGATCAGCAAGATACAGCCGTCCGGATAGACATCGGCGTACTTCTGGAACGCCGCCAGCTCCGACTCGAAGCTCATGATCCAGGAGTGGGCCATGGTCCCTTTCACGGGGATATCGAAGAGCTTCCCGGCCAAGGTGTTGGAGGTGCCGGAAGCCCCGCCGATGAAGGCGGCCCGGGTGGCGCCCAGAGCTCCGTTCACTCCGTGAGCCCGGCGCATCCCAAACTCTAAAATCGATCCCCCCTCGGAGGCCAGGTAGATACGAGCAGCCTTGGTGGCGATCAGGGTTTGGAAATTGATGATGTTCAGTAGCAGGCTCTCCAGGAGCTGGGCCTCGATCAGCGGCGCCTGGACACGGATCAGGGGTTCATTGGGAAACACCAGGGTTCCCTCTTCCATGGCGTGGACCTCCCCCCGGAATCTGAAATCCGCCAGGTAGTCGAGAAAGTTCTTTCGAAACACCTTCTGCTTGGAGAGGAACTCCAGATCCTCAGCCTCGAAGTGAAAATCCGTAATGCTCTTCAGCAGGGTTTCCAGCCCGGCAAACACGGCAAATCCCCCGCCAAAAGGAGCCCGACGGAAGAACATCTCGAAGGCGGCAAGAGGGTTGTGCTTCTGCAGGTAATAGCCCTGCATCATGGTCAGCTCGTAAAAATCCGTGAGCATCGCGCAGTTCAGGAAACATTTACTGTCCATTTCAGCTACCCTCCACGTCTGCCGCCCTGAGGATCCGGGCCCCCGCCTTCCGCATCTCCTCGAGACGAGCCTGCAGGCTGCCCGGAGGAGTATCGATTCCCCGGCAGGCATCTTCCACAACCACGGTATGAAAACCCAATTTCAAGGCGTCCATCGCCGAATAGTACACGCACACATCGAGGGCCAGACCAGCGAGGTACACGGATTTGACGTTCAAACCCTTTAGATAGAAGTGCAGTCCAGTCGGTGTCTTGCGGTCGTTTTCGAAAAAGGCGGAATAGGAATCAAGGGCTGGGTCCGTACCTTTACGTACGATTAGATCGAAACAGAGAGTATCCAGATCAGGATGAAACCCGGCACCCGGCGTGCCCGGAACACAATGATCGGGCCAGAGGACCTGCTCCCCCTCCGGCTGCCGGATGGTATCGAAGGGATTGCTCCCGGGATGATTGGAGGCAAAAGAAACGTGGTCTTGGGGATGCCAATCCTGGGTGGCGACGACCCTTTGGAACGCCCGACTCAATCGATTGATAACAGGAACTACCTTGTCACCGTCGGGAACCGAGAGGTTCCCCCCCGGACAGAAATCGACCTGAACATCGACAACCAGCAGGACAGAATTATCCGAACTCTTCATGATCATTTGTCGTTACAGTAATCCATACTTCCATTTGAGACGCAATACCCGGCGCGCTCCTTCGTCTATCACCTCGGGATCTATTTCACCGGCTTCTACCATGGTATGCACTTCATCGATCAGTTTCAACACATCGACGCTTCCGTACCCCAGCAGGATGTCGACCCCGGCATTGATGCCGTACTTGACGATCTCCTCAGGGCTGTAGTGACTGCGGAGCGCGCCCATCTCGATATCATCGGAAATGATGACGCCCTCAAAACCCAACCGTTCCCGGAGCAATCCGCGCAGGAAGATCGCAGAGAGGGTAACCGGGAAATCCGGATCGATCTGGGGGTAGAGAATATGGGCGGTCATGATGGCATCCACACCGTGGCGGATCACCATCTGGAAAGGAAGGAGATCCTCGTTCAGGAGTGTTTTTTCGCTCACCTCGACAACGGGAAGGCTATGATGGGAATCTACGGTTGTTCGCCCATGACCGGGAAAATGTTTGGCCACGGCGGCAATCCCGGCTCGCTGCGCTCCAAACAGGTAGTAGACCCCCCGTTCGCCGACCTGAAC
>CAZPQC010000307.1:0-2961 GCA_964588525.1 uncultured Spirochaetaceae bacterium | reverse complement strand
CGGCTCGAAGGCTTGAATACCCAGTCGATGCAGGGTCGGAGCCCGGTTCAGCAGCACCGGGTGTTCGGTAACCACCTCGTCGAGCACGGCCCAAACCTCCGGGGTTTCCATCTCTACCAGGGTCTTGGCCTTCTTGATATTGTAGACAACGTCTTTTTCCACCAACTTGCGCATGATGAAGGGTTTGTACAGCTCCAAGGCCATTTTCGTGGGCAGCCCGCACTGGTGAAGCTTGAGCTCCGGGCCCACAACGATCACCGATCGGCCGGAGTAGTCGACTCGCTTGCCCAGGAGGTTCTGGCGAAAGCGCCCCTGCTTGCCTTTCAGCATATCCGAGAGGGATTTCAGCGGACGATTGGCTGCACCCTTCACAACCCGTTTTTTCTTCGAGTTGTCGAACAGGGCATCTACGGCTTCCTGGAGCATTCGCTTTTCATTGCGGATGATGATATCCGGAGCGTGCAATGCCAGCAGGCGTTTCAGCCGGTTGTTCCTGTTGATAACCCGTCGATACAGATCGTTCAGATCCGAGGTCGCAAAGCGCCCGCCGTCAAGCTGCACCATGGGCCTGAGCTCCGGCGGGATAACCGGAATAACATCGAGAATCATCCATTCCGGACGATTCCCCGAATCACGGAACTGCTCGACGATTTCGATGCGCTTGAGAAGTCGTTTGTCGCTCTTGCGGCCTTTATCCTGCATCTTGACCCGCAGCTCTGCGGACAGGGAATCCAGGTCGAGGGTCTCCAGAAGGGTCCGGATCGCCTCGGCGCCGATTCCGGCCGAAAATGCCATGCCGTAGCGCTCCTGAGCCTCCAGATACTCCTCCTCCGTGAGCAGCTGCATCTTCTTCAGATCGGTGTCGCCGGGATCGATGACGATGTACTTCTCGTAGTAGAGGATCGAACGGAGGGCCACGATCGCCAGATCCAGGAGCAATCCCATTCGGGAGGGCACGGAGCGGTAATACCAGATGTGAGAAACCGGGGAGGCCAGCTCGATGTGGCCCATCCTCTCGCGGCGCACGCGAAAATGGGTTACCTCTACGCCGCAACGGTCGCAAATCACGCCCTTGTAGCGGATCGACTTGAACTTGCCGCAGTAGCACTCCCACTCCTTGGTGGTTCCGAAGATTCGCTCACAGAACAAGCCGTCTTTCTCGGGCCGCAGTGTTCTGTAGTTGATCGTTTCCGGTTTTTTGACCTCACCGTAGGACCAGGCACGTATCTGATCCGGAGAGGCCAGCTTGATCATAATACTATCGAAATCCTGCATCTCTCTCATTATAAATGTCCCTCCCTAGATCCGATCTCCGATCGGTTGACAATAAAAAAATTACGTCAATTAGAATCGGCTTCCCTGCCGATTAATAAGCTCCTCATCTCTCTCCGTCAATGCGATCTGCTTGCCCTTGTTGTCGTAGATGGACACATCCAGGGCCAATCCGCGCAGCTCCTGGACCAGAACATTGAAGGATTCGGGAATGCCGGCCTGCGTGAAGGATTCGTTCTTCACGATGCTCTCGTAGATCTTGGCCCGCCCCGACATGTCGTCGCTCTTGATCGTCAGAAGTTCCTGCAGGGTGTTGGCCGCTCCGTAGGCTTCCAGAGCCCACACTTCCATCTCCCCGAGGCGCTGCCCGCCGAACTGGGCTTTTCCACCCAGGGGTTGCTGCGTGACCAGGGAATACGGACCGGTGGAGCGGGCGTGCATCTTGTCGTCGACCAGGTGGTGCAGTTTCATCATGTAGATGTAGCCCACGGTAACCGGGTTTTCGAAGGGTTCCCCGGTCTGTCCGTCGAACAGAGTCACCTTGGAGTTCACCGGCAAGCCGGCGGCCTTGAGCTTCTCTTCGATCATCTCGTTGGAGGCGGACTCGAATACGGGGGTGGCGTACCACTCTCCCAGCTTGATTCCCGCCCAGCCCAGCTCCGTCTCCATGATCTGCCCCAGGTTCATCCGCGAAGGTACGCCCAGCGGATTCAGCACCAGATCAACCGGAGTTCCGTCCTCCATGAAGGGCATATCCTCTTCCGGGAGAACCCTGGCAATTACGCCCTTGTTGCCGTGGCGCCCGGCCATCTTGTCTCCCTCCTGAAGCTTGCGTTTGGTGGCGATGAGGATCTTCACCACCTCCTCAACTCCGGGATTGAGCTCATCTCCCTCCGCGCGTTTCAGCCGCTGCACATCGATCACGGTCCCCTCGATTCCATGGGGCACCCTCAGGGAGGTATCCCGGACATCCTTGGCTTTCTCCCCGAATATCGAGTTCAACAGCTTGAACTCGGGGGTTGAATCGGTCTCGCTCTTCGGGGTGACCTTTCCCACCAGGATCGACCCGGACTTCACCTCCGCGCCGATGCGGATGATGCCCTCTTCATCCAGGTGCTCCAGAGAGTTGTCGCTGGCGTTGGGAATATCCCTGGTGATCTTCTCCGGCCCCAACTTGGTCTCCCGCACCTCGATGGAAAACTCCTTGATGTGTATCGAGGTGTAACGGTCCTCGCGAACCAGTTTCTCTGAAATCAGAATCGCATCCTCGTAGTTGTACCCGTTCCAGGGCATGAAGGCCACCAAAATATTGACCCCGAGGGCCAGCTCTCCGTTGTAGGTGGCCGGTCCGTCGGCAATCACTTCCCGCTCCTTGATCTTCTGGCCGGGAGCGACGATGGGTTTCTGACTGAAACAGGTATCCTGGTTTGTTCGTTGAAACTTGATCATCGGGTAGATGTCCAACTCCTCCGCCCTGCCCTTGTCCGGTTTGATCACGATCTTCTCAGAGGTTACGTACTCTACCGTTCCGGCCCGTTTTGCAGCCACGGCAACGCCCGAATCGAAGGCGGTCTTACGCTCCATCCCGGTTCCCACCCGGGGCGGTTCGGGTCGCAGCAGCGGCACGGCCTGACGCTGCATATTCGAACCCATCAGGGCCCGGTTGGCGTCGTCGTGCTCCAGAAAGGG
>CAZPQC010000306.1:1351-2999 GCA_964588525.1 uncultured Spirochaetaceae bacterium | reverse complement strand
CTCCTCCTGTTGATGACCAGTTCGGCAGGGTGATTGTCCCCCTCCGCAGCCGAACTGGAACCTTATGGAGCGGCGGTGGTCCCGCTTGTGAGAGAGGCGGAACTGGCCTCGGCCTCCCAAATCCCTCAAGAACTCCTATATGTGGCTTTCGATGAGCTGGGGCGCGGCTGCCAGTGCCAGCACGTCGTTCACGCCGTCCTCTATCGTGGCGGCACGGGCATCCCGGAACAGCTTCTCGATCAGGAACTCCTTGGAGAGCCCGTAGCCACCGAAGAGCTGCATGGCGTCGCTCGCGACCTCAAAGGCGACCTGTGTGGCGTAGATCTTGGAGGCGACGGCGTGCCGGTGTACAGGCGGCATGGCAACTGCGTTGTAGACCAGAACCGCCCTCGAGAGCTGGCGTGCCGACTCCACCTTGATGAACATGTCGAACAGTTTGCGCTGCACGAGCTGGTGCTCGCACAGAAGCTTGCCACCTTGCACCCGTTGCTTGCAGTAGGTCACCGCCTCCTCGAATGCCGCCCGTGCCAAGCCTGTGAACACCGGGCCCATGCCCCCGTTTGCGGTAGCGATGATGATGTCGTGGGCAATGGCATACAGTTCCTCGGGCACCAGCACGTAGTAGTCCGGGATTTGCACGTCATCAAAGAAGATCTCGCCCTGGTTGAGGGCTCGCTGCCCTAGCTTGTTGAGGGGCTTGCCTCTGGACACGCCGGGAAGGTCGAGAGGGATGAGGGCGATCGCAGAAGACATCGGCCCCTTTGAGCTATCGACGGAGAAGTGAACCATGGCATGGGTGGCGATGGTACCGTTCGATACCCAGGCCGACTTGGCACCGCTGATTACCCAGTCATTCCCGTCGCGCCAACCGCGCGTATCCAGGGAGATCGCGGGGTTGCTGGCGTATTGGGGAAGGCTTGGGGCCACGGCATCGGAACCGTGCTGTGGCTCGGTGATCGCCCAGCAGCCGATGTACTTCGCCTCCCTGTCCTTGACGTAGGGCATGACTATGTCGTCGATCAGCCGCTGGTTGCCGGTCAATTGGGAAGCCACGTGGGCCATCATGAAAGGCAAGCCGCATGCGCCCAGGCCGATCGCGAAATCGGCGGAGCCCCAACCCATCTCTTCCGCGACAATGTGGGTTTCGAGACCGCCCAGATTCGCGCCGCCAAGCTCCTCAGGAAAGCGGATGAGATGGTGCTCCAGTTGGTAGGACTTCCGAAAGACGTCCCAGAACTGGGAGCCCTCCTTGATCACGTCTTCCGGGTCGGCGAGCTTGTCCAGCTCAATGCTTGCCGGCCGCGTCACCTCCGCCGCAAATCGATGCATCTCCTCCTTCAGCGTCATCTGGGTCTGAGTGAGAGTGGGGTTCAGTTCGACGTACATGCTTGTCGCTCCTTTGCTGGCTAGGATTCGAGCGGAAGATAACCCTCTGGGTGGGGACGAACGTCTGACTCACGTCTCATTCACGTCTGAGCACCAGTGCCGACGCCTATGGGCGCACGTAGAGCAGAATCATAGGGCACTTGGCCGGTTCGTTTCAAGCATCAGCGTCAATCCAGGCCCCGCGCCAAGTGCGCGACGCGATGTCGCTTGAGTTGCAGGCATATCGGCCGCGGGCCCGCGAAAGGCTCCGTTGATTGCTGCC
>CAZPQC010000306.1:0-1251 GCA_964588525.1 uncultured Spirochaetaceae bacterium | reverse complement strand
GTGTGCGCGGAAGTCAAGGCAATGGCGTCGCGAGCAAGAACCATCATCGGAAAGCGGCTGGCACGGTTGCTCGGTTCGTGCTTGGGGCCTCCATCACGAATAGGAGTGGTGGGCCACTTGACTGCCGCAAACACGGATGAGATTCTTGGCGGGTGATCGTCAGTTAGGATGAGGGTCACGTCGTGCTTAGACAATCGCAGGGAGGTTCGCCATGAGAAGCGATTTCTTCGACGTTCCACAGACCGACTACACGACGTCGTGCGGCATGGTCCAGCTTCCAGTGTTCTACCAGAGGCTCGCGATGCGGACCATCAACTACTTCGTTGAGTACGACCGGGTGCTTCCAATTCTGAAGGGGACCGGGTTGCTGCCGGTGCGTTTCTTCAACGGGAAGGTCCTCACCTCGCTGACGTTTTTCAATTACCAGGAAGTAAGCCTGACGGCCTATGACGAGTTTGTGCTGTCCGTCAGTGTGTATCCCGAGGCGTTGGGGCGGCCGTCGCTGCCGTCACTCAAGCTCCTGCTTGCCAAGAGCGAGAAACGGTGGAAGAACATGGGGGTGTACGTCGTCGAGATGGTGGTGACTACTCCTGAAGCGAGGGCTGCGGGACGGGAAATCTGGGGCTACCCGAAGTTTCTCGCCCGGATACCGAACGAACTGTCCGGCAACAATTTCAAGTTCGGCGTGCTGGATCCGGATACAGAAGAGCCCATCGTGGAGGTGGAAGGGGAGGTTGGTCGGGGCTTCTCGGCCAGACCATTCGATATGATAACGTTTAGCGACCACAACGATTCGATCTTAAGGACGGTGGTGGAAGCGGATGGCAAGGTCAGACACTGCACCTGCAAGCGGATCGAGGTCAAAGTCGCACCCAGCAAGCACCGCATGGCGGAGAACATCCGCGCGTTGGGGCTGGATACGGCCAAGCCCTTTAGCATAATGACTTCCGACTACCTGCAAACCAAATTGAACCCCGGAAAGCCGGTGGCCGATTGGGAATCTCCGGCCCTCCCCTATCAATACGAACAGGAAGTGGAATTCTACAGGAGACAGCGGGAGCTTCTGGGAAAACGGTCATGATGGAGAAACAGAGGAAGACGACTCTTGTCACCGGCGTCTAAGAGGCTAGCGGCGCCAGTTGACTGTCGAGTGTCAACTCCATCCGTATTCGGACGCCGCCTCGATGAACCATGTGCGTCATGAGCAGAGGGCGCTGTGAGTCCGTCAGTTTCACCGACCAAACACGATGA
>CAZPQC010000305.1:0-3002 GCA_964588525.1 uncultured Spirochaetaceae bacterium | reverse complement strand
ATCACCGCCCTGCCCGAAGCCCTGATCAGCATAGAGGAGGAGACCCTGATCCAGGCTCTGCTGCGGGAGAGGGGCAGCGTGGACGAACTGGTCGACAACGTGTTCAGCCTGGCAGCCTGCCGGCTGGCCGTCAAGGAGGGCAAGGAGCTCGATCCCCTGACAGCCACGGAACTGATACAGCGGGCCTTTCAGCTTTCCAATGCCCGCTGCCCCCACGGAAGACCGATATGGTTCGAGGTCACTGAACAGCAGCTGCTGCGGGAGGTCGGGCGGACCTGATGGGGGACTGCGGGGTGGCAACAGCCGCGGTGCGTAGCGAGCCGCCGGGGGCGGATCTAGAGCTGGGAGAGCTTGCTCTCCACTTCGGCGCGCTTCTCGTAGGCAGGGTTCTTCTTCAGCAGGGTTTCCAAAAAGACCTTGGCGTTCTGCTTGTCCCCCTTGGCGATCAATATCAGAGAGAGCTGGTAGTAGGCATCCCAGTAATCCGGGGCGATCTTGATCAGCTCCAGGAAGGTCTGTTGGGCTTTATCGGTTTCACCCAGCTCCTGATAGGCCAGCCCGAGGTTGTAGCGGGTGACCGTGGCATCCAGCCGGATGTCGATCGCCTTCCTGTAGTGTCGGACCGCATCGCTGTACAGACCCTTGTGCAGGTACACGTTCCCCAGGTTGTTGTTCACCTCGAAGGAGGACGGTTCGATGGTGATCGCCTTGGAGAGGTAGGCTAAGGCCTGATCGTACAGGCCGTTGTCGTCGAAGATCCGGCCCAGGTTTATCAGCGGCGGCACGTAGCCCGAGTCGAGTTTGATCGCGTCCTGATACTGCTTTATCGCCTCATCGGTATTCCCCTGCTTCTCGTAGGCCTCGCCCAGGGTGTAGACGTAGGGAGCGGAATCGGGTTGCCGTTCCACCGCCTTGGCGGCGTAGGGCAGGGCATCTGCGTATTTCTCGAGATTGAGCTTGACCAGGGCCATGTTGTAGTTGGTGACCGCGTGGGAGGGATCGTAGCGCAGGGCCGAGGCCAGATACTTCTCCGCCTGGGCGTAGTCTCCCCGTGCCGACAGGGCGGTGCCCAGACCGCGCAGGAACACCGGGTTGTCTCCATCGTAGTTCACGGCCTGACGGAATGAATCCACGGCCTTGGTGACTTCCCCCTTGTCGATATACAGGGTGCCCAGCATGTAGTAGGCCTCGGCATAGTCCCGCTTGGCTGCAACGGCCCGTTGGAAGGCGGCGATGGCCCGATCCGGCTCTCCAAGCCGGATCAGGGTCTGTCCCTTACGGTAGTGAGCCGGCTCGAAGTCCGCCTTCAGGTGGATGCAGCTGTCGAAGGACTGCAGGGCATTGGAGTACTCGCGGGAGTAGTACTGCACCCGGCCCAGGGAGTAGTACAGATAGTAGTCGTCGGGCTTGAGCCGAACCGCCTCCTTGTACTCATCCACGGCGCCATCGTAGTTCTTGGCGCTCTCATAGATCTTGCCCAGCGTTTCATGGGGCAGGTAGAAGGTGCGGTCCTTCTGGATCGCCTTGTTGGATGCCTCCACCGCGGATTGGACGTTGCTCTGACGGTCCGGGTCTTCGTCCAGATAGGACCTGCCGATGTAGGCGTAGGCCTGACCGGAATCGGGATCCAGCTCCAGGACCTGGTTGAAGATCCGGCGCGCTCCCTCGTAATCTCCGTTGTTGAGCCGGCGGGTCCCCTCGGCCATCAGCTCATTGATCTTGCGCAAACGCTCCCGTTCTTTGACGCTGGCATCGTCCGGGATCTCCTTGGGCTGGGTTATAACGGGTGCGGCCGCCGTTTCCCGGGGGCGCGTGTCCTGGAGGGAGGAACCCAATTCCTTCAAACCCTCTTTGAGCTTTTCCTGCTGCTCCAACAGGACCTGTTGTTCCCGCTCCTTCTCGCTCATTTCCGCCAGCCTCTTTCTATCGATAATCTGGTCGAGCAGCTCTTGAGCCTCGGCGTCGTCCGGATCTTTGAGCAGGAGCTTTTCCACGATCTCCATGGCCCGGTCGTACTCTTCCTTGTCCATATAGGTACGAGCCAGCTTGAGCGCATTCACCCGTTCCTGGGCCTCTCGCGATTCCGCGGAGCGGCTGCGCGCACGCAGCCCCAGCCAGGCACCTGCTGCAAGCAGCAGGATCACGAGAATCGCGACGACGATGATGATCAGTTTGCGTCTGTCCATGGGAAGGTTTCCTCTTGGTCTCTAATCAATTTTCGATGTCGATTTCTTCGTACTCTTCCTGGATCTCTTCGCTTCCCGCCGACAGGTTGCGGGTGTCCTCCGAAGCGTTTTTCAGAGAATCCAGTACCTCGTTGAGCAGAGCCTTCTGCCGTTCCAGCTCCGCCAGGCGTTTGCGTTCCGCATCCTCGATAACCTGTCCCAGAAGTGCTATCAGCTTCTCGATATTTTCCCGTTGAGGTGTGTCCGGGTCGAGGCGCAGATAATCGATGTAGTCCTGCCGCGCACCCTGAAACTCTTCCAGCTCCAGGCGGGAGTTGGCCCGGTTGAGATAAGCGACCTCCAGAGCCCCGTTGATCTGCAGGGCGTTAGAGTACATCTGTTCGGCTACCGTGAACTCCTGCCGGCGGAAGTGATTGTTG
Source organism: uncultured Spirochaetaceae bacterium (assembly GCA_964588525.1). Lineage (GTDB taxonomy): Bacteria > Spirochaetota > Spirochaetia > SZUA-6 > DRHE01 > JAFGQJ01. The sequence goes on along the minus strand of CAZPQC010000305.1, from coordinate 397 downwards.
CCCAGGTTGTAGTAGAACAGGTCCTTGTAGGTCTGCGATACGTTCAGCCCCCGCTTGAGAATCTGGATGGATTTTTCCATGTCCCCTATCTGTTCGTAGACGATGCCGAGGTACAGGTAGATTTTTTCATTTTGCGGGTTCTCATACAGGGCTTTCTCCAGATGGGGCAGCGCCTCCCTGGGTTTGTTGTCCAGAAACAGCTGTTCCCCCTGCTGGAGACTGGTTAGGGTCAGCACGAGGGCCGTGATAAGATGTACGAACGCCATGGTTCTCCTTACAATATACAACCGTAGATTTGACTCTTCTATACAAAAAAACTAAATTGTGCGAGGAGAATCCGCTTCACGATATTAATGGTCGGCAGGCAGACGGGCTTGAGTAAAATGAAAATCCTCTG
>CAZPQC010000304.1:0-3019 GCA_964588525.1 uncultured Spirochaetaceae bacterium | reverse complement strand
TGTTGCTGGAAGGGTCCTGTTTCTCGGTCGAACCGGGAGTATACCTGGATGATTTCGGGATGCGTTCGGAGATCAACGTATACATCTCAGGCGGCAAACCCGTAGTCTCGGGAAAGAAACCCCAATTCGAACTTTTACGCTTTTGACGAGGTGCGCGTGTCCGAACCGTATAAACCACCGGAGGAGGTCGTTGCCTTTCTCGAGCGCCGACGAATGTTTCTCGTTTTCGGCCACGTTGAGCCGGACGGCGATTGCGTGGCCTCACAGCTCGCTCTGAGCAGTTTTTTGAAGCGGCGGGGAAAGCAGGTTTCTGTTTTTTCCGAGGGCCCTTTTGACCGTCCGGAAATCAAACCCTACGAAAACCGATTCCGAAAGCGGGTCAAGACCGCCGACCTGGAGGGCGACCCTGCGGCTGTGATCCTGGACTGCTCTACGCCGGACCGCATCGGAGCCGTGAGTCGGGACATACAAGGACTTCCCGTCCTGGTTGTCGATCATCACGCTTCCGGCGAGGTTTTCGGGGATGTGCGCTGGGTGGCGCCGCAGGCTCCTTCGGTCACCTATCTGATCCAGCGCCTGATCGAGGAGTATCCGGACAGGCCGACCCCGGAGGAAGCCGAGCTGCTGCTCTTCGGTCTCGCCCGGGATACCGGGTTCTTTCGTCACCTCGCCGAGAAAAGCGGGTTCGTGTTCGAAGCCGTGGCCCGCCTGGTGGATATCGGGGTTTCTCCCCGCGAAACCTACAGGAAGATCCATTCCGGGTGGGAGCTTTCTAAAACCAAGCTGCTGGCCCTGTCTCTACAGCGGGTGGAGCAGGCGTCGGGGGGCAGGGTGCTGCTGACCTACCAGACCCGGGAGGATCTGCGCTCGATGGGATCAAACGCCGCCAGGGGTTCTGATGAGGTCTACCGCATCCTCCAGGCCGTACAGGGTGTAGAGGTGGTTGCCTTTATTCAGGAGGAGGAACGGGGCCGCTGCTCGGTGGGCTTGCGCTCCAACGGAACCTGCGATGTGGGAACCCTGGCCCGATCCATGGGAGGCGGGGGCCACACCCTGGCCGCCGGGTACACCGTCCCGGACAGCATCGCCGGCACGACGGAAAAGCTGCTTCAGGCACTCGCGGCCCTTCTGGGCGGTTGATCCTTCCGTAATCCGTTGGAAATGTAAATAATTGTAAAGGCGGGACGTACCGATCCCCTATCCGGAAACCGTCTTCTGGCACAGAAGTTGCACAATTAAGAAAAAAAGTGCCGGGAGGCGGACTATGGATTCTCTCAATTCTCTGGTTGCCTACTATCAGAACACGGGTCTGGGCTTGGCGGAGATCATGAAACGGCTCTCCCTGCGTATCTACAACTACCCCTTGGGCAAGTTCAAGGCCAGTGAGGATGACTGCGGAGAGTTCTACCTGTTTTTCTATCCCCGTCTGCTCCGCACTCTCAAGCATTTCCAGGATCGAGGGAAGCCGTTCGAATGGTATTTCAACTCGGTACTGCGCTGGCACTACAAGGTCTACTGCTCCCGGAAACGGAAGGATCAAATCCGCTGGGCGGTAGCGCGGGACGTGCTGTTCTGGGAGTTGCCCGAGCCGGATTCGCCCTTCTCGGCGCTTGCCATGAGCTCGGACAGATGTCAGAGGATCATTCCTCTAGATCGATTCGGGGGCTCCCGGGAAAGTACCTGCCGCAAGCGTATCCTGTTTCTGGCTTTGAAGAATGCCCGGCATCTGGATGATTCTGCCGTTAGCTGGATCAGTGGATTGACGGGAATCGAGGAGGAGCATTTGATTGCAATGGTAGGGCGGCTGCGGTCAAATCTCTACAAGCGGGAGCTCCGCCTGCACAAACTCTACAGGCGTCAAAACAAGATTTTCATGAAGATATTTCTGTTCCAGCGGGATCTTCTTTGGGAGGTCGATCCCGAGATCAAGTCGGAACTCGCCCTTTCCCTGTGTGAACTGCGCACGACGCTCCGTTCGGTGCAGCGGAAGATTCGGCGGGTCAGATTGCATCCCAGCAACCGCGAAATTGCCGAGCTGCTCCAGGTCCCCAAGGGGACAATAGACACCTCCCTGTACTGGCTCCGTCGGCAGTTGTCGGAGAACAAGCCTCTAGAGAGACCCGGACAAACACCGCAGCTGTGTGCCTGACTACCTGTGCCTGACTGCCATTGGAGCCGCTAACTTTGTCCTTCGTTTCCCATTGACGGCGAAAAGTTTGTCTGTACAATGGAGGCTTATTCGATGGTATCGACCAAACCTCCTGTGCTGACAGCGGCCACCACCAATCCCCACAAGCTGCGGGAGTTCCGCCGTCTGTTTCCCGGTTTCAGGATCCTCTCCCCGGAGCAGATCGATTGGGCCTTTTCCTTTGAAGAAACCGGTACCACCTATTTGGAAAACGCGCTGGGCAAGGCCCTGCACCTGTATCATCTGGTGGAGACTCCTGTTCTTGCCGACGATTCGGGTCTGGAAGTGGTGGGCCTCGGCGGAGAGCCCGGTATCTACTCCTCCCGTTATGGATCTGCGGATGGCAAGCTCTCCGATTTCGAACGGAATGCCTATCTGCTCAATCGGGCGGCATCCCTCAGCGATCGAGCTTGTTTCTTCGTGTGCTGCATGGTCGCGGTTTTGGGCGAGAAACGATTCTTCGTGGTTCAGGAAACATTCCACGGGGTGTTGGCGGCCGAGCCTTCCGGCTCCGGGGGCTTCGGCTACGATCCTGTGGTGTACCTGCCGGAACGGAGGAAAACAGTGGCCGAGCTCAGGGATGAGGAGAAGGATGCGATCTCCCACCGGGGCAAGGCTGCCCGCCGCCTGGCCGCTCTACTACTCGACCGTGGGCTTTGAGCCGGCGGTGCCGGGGTGCGAAACTATGGTCCGTGTTGTTCGAAATACTCGAAGGCGTCGATGATGTCCAAATAGACGCCGTCAAAACCCCGGGAGAGGATCTGATCGAGATAGGATTCTCCGCTGCCGAACAGGATTGCCTGCCACCCCGCATCCCAGTAGCGGACCTTG
>CAZPQC010000303.1:0-3028 GCA_964588525.1 uncultured Spirochaetaceae bacterium | reverse complement strand
GGTGGCGATAACAGAAAAGAAGAGGGACGGGAGGCGGGGGCACTCTTTCGAGTGAAGACTGCAATTCAGGGTGTCGGAGAGTTCAGGTCGAGAGTTACCCTCTAAATAGGTACACAGGAGAAGATCGGTTATGGAAAAGAAAAAAAAGAAAGCGGGGCTCATTACTCTAAGCCTTGAACGTGAGCGGACCGACTGTGCAAAAAGTTTCGGAGAAAAGGGCGCCCAACAACTGAAATCCGCTGGGTTCGAGGTCTTTGTTCCGGATGGTCTCATATTCGACACAGAGGGGTGCATAAAAGCGGCACACGATTTTCAGGCAAAGGGAGCGCAGTGCATTATCATTCAGCTCGGCACATGGGTATCCACCCCCACTGTTGTAGACACGCTCCGCACGATCGACCTTCCGTTCGGGATCTGGGCTGAAGACAATCCTGCTTCCTTTTCACTCACCGCCGGCGGAATCGTGCACGGTTCCCTCGACGAGATGGGGCTGAAGCATCGGTTTTTCTACGGATCACCCCTTTCAGAATCGCTGATAAAAGAGATCGGCGCGTTCATCAGTGCGTCGGCCGCAGTGCGGGAACTCAGCGGACAGAGGTTATGCGTGGTGGGAGGACGGGTGATGGGTATGTACACCACGATGGCTGACATTATTCAGCTCAAGGAGGTGTTTGGTGTAGAGCTGGAGCACATGGATGCGGTGCGTCTGTATCTGGAGGGAGAAAACGCTCCTGATGAAGAGGTCGACAAAGTCGCTTCTTGGATTCGCGAGACATTCGGAAAGGTCAGTGTGCCGGACACGGTGTTCCGGAAATCGATTCGGCTCTATCTTGCTCTCAAAGGTGCGCTGCAGGAGGAATCTTATACACTCGCTGCGGTCAAGTGTCAGGATGAAATGATCAACAACTACGCGTCATCGTGCCTCGCGATCTCGCTTCTCAACGATGAAGGGCTTACCGTTTCCTGTGAATCAGATATATACGCTGCGGTGACGATGCATATACTGCGAACCCTCTCAGACGGTGTTTCACTTTTCGGTGATGTGAATCATCTGGACACTGAAAAAGCACTCCTGCGTGTGGTGAACTGCGGTTCCATGCCGACCCTCATGGCGGCGCGGAGAAAAGATGTGGATCTGGGCCTGCAGTATGAGTACATGGGCAAAGCGCAGGGTGCCACGACCGTAATGAGCGTGAAAGAGTCGCCCGTAACCGTTGCGCGGCTTTCGAGAGTCAAGGGCCGTTTTGTACTGCTTGCAGCGGAAGGCGCGACTCAGGCGGTTGACAAAAAGAGGTTCAAGGAGTCGCGTGAGAACTGGCCCCATGCGTTTGTGGAACTCAGGGGAGACATGGAAAAATTAATCCAGAATCTTCGCTCCAATCACATTCATCTCTGTTTCGGGAATCATTTGAAAGAGCTGGACGAATTTTGTAAAATAATGGACATTGAGCTCATAGAGCTTTGATTGAGCCACGGAGGCGTGCATGAATAAAAAAGGAACAGGGGAAAACACACCTGTACTGCGGGTGGAAAACGTGAGCAAGAATTTTGGCAATGTCCAGGCACTGAAAAACGTGAGCCTCGGAGTTTACCCCGGAGAAGTGCTCGGCCTTCTAGGTGACAACGGTGCGGGAAAATCGACACTCATAAAGATTATATCGGGAAATTTTCACGCGGATGAAGGTTCGATCTACCTCGAGGGAAACCGGGTAAGGTTCGACAGTCCTGCAGAATCCAGGAAAGCGGGTATAGAGACCGTGTATCAGAACAGCGAGATATGCGAAAATGCCTCTGTTGCAGCGAATTTTTTCATAGGACGCGAGTTGTGTGGAAGTGTCCCGGGATTTCGTGTGCTCAAGGAACGCGCCATGGTACGGGAAACCGAAGAGATCCTCTCTGATATCGGTATAGAGGTATACTCCGTAAAGTCGAAGATGGGCTTTTTGTCAGGCGGGCAGCGTCAGGCGATTGTGCTCGGACGCTTTTTTCACTGGGGGGGCAAAGTTGCTCTTCTGGACGAGCCGTTTGCAGCGCTGGGTGTAGCCGAGTCCAGAAAAGGGCTGCAGCTCATCAGGCAAGTGAGCGGGCGGGGCCTTCCGATCATATTGATCACCCACAACATCGAGCACGCGTTCGAGGTTGCAAACAGATTTGTCGTGCTCCGACACGGTGAGGTGGTGGGAAAAGGCCAAATCAAGGATGCCACGGTCGATGACGTCGTGTCCATGATCACGGGCGCAATCCATGTAGCAACTTGATAATTTTCTCTAATCGAAATATAATTTTTTATATTTTTATATAGGAGGAAGAGATGAGAAAACTCGCGAAACTTGTATGGGTGCTGTGCATTTTCGTCATGGTAGGATTTGCCGCATTCGCGGGAGGTTCAAGACCAACGGCCGGGAAGGGTCTGGTGTTCTACCTTTCCCCTAATCAGTTCGATGAGTTTCAAACGACCGCCTCCAAGCTCATTCGAAAATATGTGGAGGACGCGGGCTATGAGCTCAATGAAATGGTTGCGCAGTCGGGACAGGCGGAAGATGTGGCACTCCAGTTGAGCCAGCTCGATGATGCAATCACTCAGAAACCCAAGGCGATCATCATCGCCGCCTGTGACGCCTCTGCGGTTGTCGACGGGATTGAGAGGGCCCGTGCCAAAGGGATTCCTGTGATCGTGTTTGACCGGACGATCAGTGGAACGAAAACCGATCTCAGCTCCGTAGCAGGGTGCAGGAGAATCGGTATCCTTGCCGGCGGTGAAATCGCGCGTTTGCTCAAAGAGAAGTACGGATCTGTGAAAGGATCCATACTCGATATCATGGGCGATCCGGGCGACATGTACACCGTGCTCATAGAGGAAGGCTTTGAGGAGGTCATGGCAGACTATCCCGACGTTGAGATCACAACAAAGATCGCCGATGGATGGGCAGCCGACAATGCTGCGGACATTGCCGACGACTGGCTTGTGGCACATCCGGACACCGACCTCATATTCTCTCACGCAGAACACCTCGCAGCTGCAATCACC
>CAZPQC010000302.1:0-3030 GCA_964588525.1 uncultured Spirochaetaceae bacterium | reverse complement strand
CTCGAGGTTGCCGAGCTCTTGGTCAAGAGCATCCTGCCGATGGAATGAAGCTCCCCGTCCTTCTTCTTCTCCTCCTGTCCTTGAGCCTGATCGGCTGCGATACCAGGCAGTCTCTTCCTCGCTTTATCGCTGCGGGAGACCGGGATAAATCCGTGGCTCTGCGTCAGGACTCGGATGAGCCGGGACGCTACCTGCTCAAAGAGCCGGTTGTGGTGGCCCGAGCCAATCAGGCTTTCTTCCTGCGCTGCCGGGGCGGCGGGCCGAACGCCGCTGTCCGGGTCCTGGGCCCCGGTGATCGGGAGATCGCCGCCAAAACCCTTCCCCGCGCAGAGGAGGCGGCGGTGTACCTGCCGCTGAGACGCGGACAGATCGTCCAGGGGTTTTGGCTGGATGCCCCTCCAACAGCGCGCCCTGAGCTTGTTGAGGTGGGGATCACCGACGCGGTCAGCGGAGTCGTGAACTCCGGCCGTCTTCTGACCGTGGGTACCACGGTTCAGTACCTTCACCGCGACGGCCGCACTATCCGGCTGGCTATCGCTGCGCCGGACAGCTGGCCCCTACGGCGGCCCGACGGCAGCAGCGTGCAGGTCGACACCAAGCCCGCCGGTGGAGCGGCGGGGGCCGCCGTGTCGCCGTCCATCGGCGCGCAATCCGGGAGCGCCGTCCCCCAGCCCGCAGGATCAGGAACGCCGGCAATGCCGGATTGGCAGATAGCCGTTGCACTGGAAACCGTGCCTCCCTTCGACCATGCGGATTTTCGCTTCCGCGAGTCCCTGGCGGATCTGGAGGGTGGATCGAATCTGCCTGAACCGTCGCCGGATGTGGCGGCTGAACCTGAAGCCAGGCGTGCTTCCATTCTGCTCTGCCTGAAATCAGGTGACAGCACCGCGTCTTTCCGACACTCCGCCCTTTCCGGGCGGCACACCCTGTTTCTCTACCACGGGATGGTCCCCTTCACTCCGGAGACGCTGAGCATCGAGCCGATGGGCGGTGCTGCGGTCTGGCTGGAGAGCTTCGAGATCGTCCGTCTCTCCGCCGATGCGGCTGGAGGTCCTGCTGCCGGGGTTCCTGCTGCCGTGGATCCCCTGCCGGTGGATCCCGGTGCGCTGCTGCTCTACGATCCGCAGTCGTGGCGCCGACCCGACTACGAGCTGTTTGCCTGGAGCCGGTTTCCCCAGATCCTGATCATGGACACCGCCTCCTACACCGTGCAATCGCGCTTCTTCAAGCGCCTGGCCTTCTTCGTGGAAAAACAGGGCTTCCGGGGCCGGCTGGTCACCAATGAGGATTTCGCTGACCTGCACGGCTTCAACGCCCACGACTACCGGGCGGAAGACCTGGCCCGTTTTTTTCAACAAGCCCGGGAGGAGCTCTTTTCCCTCAACTCGGAGGAGGAGCTGCTCAAACAGATCCTACTGGCCAACGGGGTCATTCGTGATGGTGGTGCATTCAGCCCGGGGAAGGGGGGAATCCTCTCGATTTCTCGCGGCTCCTATTCCACTCTGCGGCGGCATCTGCTTACCCACGAATGCGCCCACGGGTTGTTCTTCAGCCTGCCGGAGTTCAGACAGGCGAGCTTCGAGGCCTGGGATCGTCTCCCCGAGCAGGAGCAGGAGTTCTGGAAACTCTTCTTTCGCTGGGTGGGCTACGATACGGAAGATCCCTACCTGACCGTGAACGAGTATCAGGCCTATCTTTTTCAACAGCCCCGGTCGGGCGTGCGCTACTACTTTGCCGACCTCACCCCCTCCCGGTTGATCTCCAGCTATCCCGGGCAGGCTTCCTGGGTGCAGGAGTTGATCCGCAGCGATCCGGATAGGTTCACCCGGGCCTTCGACTACCTGGAGACCTCTCTGGTGAGGATCGCCGGAGTGGAGGGAGGCAGGGTAATCGAGCTGGAATCCGCAGAATCTAAATAATTTCCCCCTTTCTGCCCATTTTCTATTGAACATAGGAACTAAGCTGTATTACCCTTTTAGATACTAGACACGCCTGCGACACGGCAGTCGCCGCTCCGAAACAACATTTTCTGCCCTTGAAGGAGCTTTTTCAGGTCCGTTCGTCGAGTCAATGGGGAGGGGAAAAGTGAAGATCAACCGCCGATTTACTCACGCAGGCGCCAGCCCGTATCAGGGGATCACCTTCGAGAAACGTCTATCCGAGATCCGCAATCCCGACGGGAAGGTTATCTTCCGTCAGGAGGACGTGCAGGTACCCTCGTTCTGGTCTCAGATCGCAACCGACATCCTGGCCCAGAAGTACTTTCGCAAGACCGGGGTGCCCCGCAAAATCGACAAGAGCGGCGGAGAGACGGATGCTCGTCAGGTGTTCCACCGCCTGGCCTTTACCTGGACCGACTGGGGCAAGCGCTACGGTTACTTCGACAGCGAGGATGACGCCCAGAGCTTCTACGATGAGCTGCGCTACATGCTGGCCCGGCAGATGGCAGCACCCAACTCGCCCCAGTGGTTCAATACCGGGTTGTTCGCCGTGTACGGGATCAAAGGACCCGCCCAGGGTCATCACTACGTGGATCCGGACAGCGGGGAGCTGAAGAACGCGGAGAGCGCCTATGAACGCCCCCAACCCCATGCCTGCCAGCCATATCATGCGCCGGTGTCGACTCCGAACGGACCTGTACCGATTGGCCAGATTGTTGAGAAGGGACTCACGGGAATCGAGGTCTTCGATGGGACTGAAAACGGACGGGGAACGACCAGAGTCATAGCCGTGGCCGAGAACGGGGTGAAACCGGTCTTCCGGGTAGTGCTCAAGAACGGATCGACCCTGGAAGCCACAGGGGACCATCTGGTGTTTGCCGCTGCCGAACGAAGAACCCAGGGAGAATGGCTGCGGGTAGATGAACTCGAACCGGGCATGCACCTGCGTCTTTCAACAGCCACCGAAACACTGGATTCTGAGCCGCCGGAACCTCGAATGGTAGACGAAGCAGCACTGGTTGGATGGCTCCACGGCGATGGTTTTGTAGGTTCATACGATTCAGGCACAAATCGTAGTCTTACCATGGAG
>CAZPQC010000301.1:0-3042 GCA_964588525.1 uncultured Spirochaetaceae bacterium | reverse complement strand
CTTTCGAATCTCGATGCCAAGCTGCGGGAATCCACCCGCATCGAGATCCGCAAGCTCCAGCGCCGGGTCGGAATCACTTCGGTGTACGTGACCCACGACCAGGAGGAGGCCATGACCCTGTCCGACCGGGTCGTGATCATGCACGAAGGACGCATCCAGCAGATCGGTACCCCTTCGGAAATCTATGCCCATCCGGCCAATCGGTTCGTTGCAGACTTCATAGGTAAAGCCAACTTTCTGGATGCCAGAATCGAGTCTATCGACTCGCCGACGAGCGCCACAGTGGATATGTACGGAACGAAGCTGAAGGTGTCTGAAGTGACCGAGAGCCTTGCGGAGGGCATGAAGGTGGTCGTCGTGGTCCGCCCCGAATCCATAGCCCTGGAACCGAAGACACGGAAGGGGCTCACCGGGGTTATCCAAGAGTCGGTGTACCTGGGTTCAGAGATCGTGTACGAAGTTCAGCTGCAAGACAAGCTTATCACCGTGAAGGTCCCCAACCCTCGCGAACACACTCTCTTCAAGACCGACCAGGAGGTGGCCGTCCTTCTCAAGGAGAAGAGCCTGCACATCCTTCCGGCGGAGGAGCCGTCTGGTTGAAACCGGTTATCTGTTTCGAGATGCTCTTCCCCGATCTGGATCCGGCGGAAAAGATCCGCAAAATCGCCGGGCAAGGATTCCAATTCGTGGAGTTCTGGGGTTGGAGGGATAAGGATATTCCGGCACTCGCCGCAGCCTGCGGACGCGAAGGGGTGCGGGTGGCCAACTTCAGCGCTCATCGCCGGGGTAGCCTTGTAGCGGATCAGACCCACGACCTTTTTCTCGAAGAGCTGCAGGCGGCTGTTGACACCGCCATGAGGTTGAAATGCGGCACCCTGATGTTGCTTAGCAATGAACTTACCGAAACCGGTGCGGTTGCAGATTCCTATACCGGGATTCCGCCGGAACTGAAATACAGGAATGTTCAGCGGGGTCTAAGGAAAGCTCTGGAGTTGTTGCCCCAAGATTTCCAGCTGGTTCTCGAGCCGTTGAATACCCGAATCGATCACCCCGGCTATTGGCTATCCGATATGGATACTGCCGTACAGCTGATCAACGACATCGGGGACAACCGGCTGAAGGTGCTTTGCGATCTCTATCATCTGGGTGTGATGGGGGGCGATCTCGGAGGCATCCTGAAGGAGCACGTCCGAGACATCGGATATGTCCACGTAGCCGATATTCCGGGCCGACACGAGCCCGGTACGGGCGATATCGACTGGAAGTCGCTCCTGTCCGGGCTCGCCGCTGCAGGGTATGACGGTTTTGTCGGATTCGAGTACAGCCCTCTGGGCGATTCGATGGAATCGCTGCGACGAATCCGCGCCCTCTGGAGCGAAATTCTTCACTGATTTTGGAGCGCCCCGATAATGAAGAGCTATGACATCGCTTTTATCGGCAACTACACCAAGGATAGAATTGTCGACAAGAGCGGAGAGCGGGTGGTGGACGGGGGAGCTTTCAACTACGGTGCCAATGTCGCCGCTCGTTTCGGCCTGAAAACCTGTGCCGTTACGCGCCTGGCGGATGAAGACATTCATGTGGTTAAATCGCTGGAAGCCCTCGGCATCGATGTGTTCCCCGAGTACACCCCGGATTCGACCCGATTACGCCTGGTGTATCCCAGTGACAACCCCGACGAACGCCAGATCTTCGTGGACGCATCTGCAGGTTCCTTCCATCCGGATCAAGTGACGAATCTCTACACAAAGACAGCAGTGGTGGGCGCCTCCTTCCGAGGAGAGGTGGGACTGGAGGTCCTACAGGCTCTTGAGCAGAGAAAGGCGGCGATCGCCCTGGACGTCCAGGGATATGTACGGTCGGTGCGAAACGGCCTGCTGGTTCCCGAGCCCTGGCCGGAGAGGGAAGAAGTACTCCCCCTGGTTCGATTCTTGAAAGCGGACATAGCCGAGGCGGAGATCCTGACCGGGAGCCGGGATCTGCGGGAGGCAGCGCGGATGCTCGCAGGCATGGGCTCGAAAGAGATCGTTCTGACTCACAGGAACGGCGTTCTGGTGTACGACGGCCGGCGATTCCATGAGGCGGGATTCTTCCCCAGAAGGCTGATCGGCCGCAGCGGCCGCGGAGATACCTGTATCGCGGCGTACGCCTGCCGCCGACTGATGTGTGATCCTGCAGAGGCCACGATCTGGGCCGCCGCGATCACAAGTTTGAAGATGGAAGGAAACGGGCCGTTCAGCTCGTCCCCCGGGGAAGTCGAAGACTTTATGCGGCGGGAATATGCCTACAGCGGGTACCAGACAAACGGCTCGGGCAGCACGATTTCTCCCTGAAAAGCAGCGCGCGCTTCCTCCACGATCGCTTTTTGGCGGGAATACTTGTACCAGCAAATATGACAGAGGAATAACCTGTCCACCCCTGCCCCCCCCGCGCAGAGACCGGCCTGGTAGGCGGAACTGTGGCCTTCGTTTCCCGGTTCCCCGGCTCTGGCATGAGGAAAGGTCGCTTCATGAATAAGAGTCTGATAACCTCTTGCCAATTCCGCGGTGTGCCGGCTGAAGGCGGTATCGGAAGTGTAGAGCAGCCGTCTATTTCCCGAGCGGATCGCGACCATACTGGTTGGGATGGAATGGTTTCCTTCGAGAAGCTCGATTTCCAGGTTTGAATCCTTAAAACCGTCACAAACACGTATCGGATATACCGTATTCTGTGGGTTCATATCCAGAATTTCGAGCAGCTGTTCTGCTTTGCTTCCGGTTGTTCGACTGCAGAGAACGGTCAGCTCTTTTTTCCTCCCCATGCAGCTGAGGCTCTGAATCAAGGCCGGGTACCCGGCGATATGGTCCGCGTGATAATGGGTTAAAACGACCAGATCCAGAACGCCCGGCTCCCGGTCCGCCGCGAGGATCGATTGAATCGGATTTCCGGAAGCATCGACCAGGATCAGGAACTTTCCGGTGTCAACGAGAAAAGAGGTGTAGCCGATCTGAGCCGTGGGTTCGGCGCTCGATGTCCCCAGGAAGGTGATTTCCATGACCGCCG
>CAZPQC010000300.1:0-3050 GCA_964588525.1 uncultured Spirochaetaceae bacterium | reverse complement strand
GGGAGGTAGCCTTCGGAGCCGAGCTGATCAGCCGGGAATATGCCAAGGTCTTCAAAGACGCCCTGCAAAACGGGAAGTACGTGATCTCCACACCCTGTCCGGCGATCGTCTCCTACATAGAGAAATACATGCCCGCCCTGCACGACGCCCTGGCTCCCATCGTCAGTCCCATGATCGCCGTGGGCAGGGCTATCCGGCGGCGCTACGGCCCGGGCGTGCGGATCGTGTTCATCGGCCCGTGCATCGCCAAGAAAAATGAAATACGGGATCCCTTCGTGCAGGGCACCATAGACGCGGTTCTCACCTTCGAGGAAATGCAAAACCTGCTCCGGGAAGCGGGTATCGATCCGGAAGAGCAGAAGATCAGCGATTTCGACGGCCCCCCCTGCTTCCTGGGCCGGACGTTTCCCATCTCCGGAGGGCTGCTGCGCACCACCGGTCTGCAGGCGGATATTCTGGAAAATGATGTTCTGATCACCGAGGGCAAAGACAGGGTCCTGGGGGTGCTCAAGGAGCTGGAGGAGGGCAAGAGCAAGGCCAAACTGTTCGACCTCCTGTTCTGCGAGGGCTGCATCAACGGCCCGAAGATGCCGGTGGAAATGAGCGTGTTTACCCGTAAGGAGCAGCTCACCGACTACATCATCGAGCACAACCGTTTCACAGTCCGGCGGGACCTGACCGAAGCCCTGGCCGAGTTCGACGACCTGGATCTATCGCGAGAATTCAGCCGCCAGACGGTCCTGCTTCCCCAGCCTTCCGAAGAGGAGATCGCCGCGGCGCTCAAGGCCATGCGGAAATTCGGACCGGAGGACCAGCTGAACTGCGGTTCCTGCGGCTATCCCACCTGCCGCGACAAGGCGATTGCCGTCTGCCAGGGTCTGGCCGAGATCGAGATGTGCCTGCCCTACCTGGTGGAGGAGCTGGAGACGACGCTCAGAGAGCTGCAGGACTCCCACCGTGAGCTGGCTTCCGCTCAGAGCCGTCTGATCCAGACCGAGCGTCTGGCCTCTATGGGCCAGATCTCCGCCGGCGTGGCCCATGAAATCAACAATCCTCTCAGTACGATCCTACTGTACTCCCACATGCTGCTGAAACATCACAAAAAGAAGGACACCGAGTCGGATGAGGTGCAGATGATCCTCAGCGAGGCGACGCGCTGCCGCACGATCATGCGGGGTCTGCTGGACTTCGCCCGCCAGTCCCGTGTGGCGAAAGAAGCGACCAACCTGGCCGCGCTGGTAGAAGAGGTCGTCGACAACATGCGGATGAAAGTCAAGGATTCCCAGGTCTGCCTTGGAACAGAAATTCAGCCCGACCTCCCGGAGGCGAGCGTCGACGCCGACCAGATCCGGCAGATGCTGGTCAACCTGATCCAGAACGGGATCGACGCTATCGACACAACAGGGAAGGTCGTGACCTCCGCCCGCAAACCGGAGGACCAGGAGTGCCTGGAAATCCAGGTTCGCGACACTGGACGGGGGATGTCTCCGGAGGTGCTTTCGGAGATCTTCACCCCCTTCTTCACCACCAAGCAGCTCGGCAAGGGGACCGGAATGGGACTGTCCATCGTGTACGGGGTGGTGAAGATGCACTCCGGGGAGATCTCGGCGGACAGCGAGGTCGGGAAGGGCACGACCTTTTCCGTCCGGCTGCCTTTAAGCGACACCAAGGCCAGGCAAGAGGCTGAAATAGGAGAGCCACCATGGGTACGGGAAAAGTAAGAAAAACAGTGCTGTTGGTGGACGACGATGCGGACTTCGTGGAGATGCACCGAAAACTGCTCGCCGAACACGGGTACAAGGTGGTTTCCGCGTTCTGCGGCAGAGATTGTTTGGAGCTGGTTCACAGCAGGAAACCCGACCTGATCATCCTCGACATGATGATGGAGAGCGAGGTCGTCGGATTCCACCTTTCCAGGGAACTGCGCAACTGCGAACACACAAAAACCATACCCCTGGTCATGATCACATCGGTGAACGAAACGATCCCCTTCCGCGTCGAACCGGACAAGACCTGGCTGCCCGTTGATGCCCTGATCGAAAAACCCGTCGACCCGCTGCTGTTGCTGGATGTGGTCGATAAAATCCTGCGGGAGTGAATCATGAGACCGTCGATCATGCTGGTTGATGATGACCGAGATTTCCTCGAGATGAACAGGGGTATCCTGGAGGCGCAGGGGTTTCGGGTTGACTGCTTCACCGACGCCGACCGAGCCTGGGAGAGGATGAAAGGCCAGGTACCGGATCTGGTGATCACCGATTTGATGATGAAGAGTCTCGATTCCGGTTTCTCTCTGGCCAGGAAGATCAAATCCAATCCCCGTTACACGGATGTACCGGTGATCATCGTCACGGCCATAACCAGCAAACGCGGCTTCGATTTCAACCCCCAGAGCCGGGAGGAGCTGGAGGTGATGGGTTGCCAGGCCTACTTCGACAAGCCCGTCTCTCCCGATCTGCTGATCGCCAAAGTGAAGGAGCTCCTCTCGTGAACGGGGAGGAACTTCGTATCCTGGTGGTGGATGACGAGTTCGGCATCCGCGAGGGCTGCCGGAAAATTCTTACCGAAGAAGGTTTCCAGGTAACCACGGCCGGGGACGGGATAGAGGCTCTCGAGGTTTTCGGGCGGGCAAACAAATATTCGGCAGCTCTCGTGGATCTGATGATGCCCCGGCTTGGGGGCCTGGAGCTGATCGGGAGGCTAAAAGAGATAGATCCGGATCTGCTACTGATCATCATCACCGCTCACGCAACCATCGACACGGCTGTGGAAGGAACCAAGCGGGGCGCCTACAGCTATATTCCCAAACCCTTCACCCCGGATGAGCTCATGCTTACCATTCGCAACGGCCTGGAACGTCAGGCTCTGGCGTTGGAGGCCAAACGCCTGCGGGAGGAAATGGAGCGGCGTCTGTTGGAGGTAGCCTCGGAACGCTCGAGGTGCGGTACGATCCTCAGATGTATCACCGACGGTTTGCTGGTCATCAACCAGGAGAAGCTGGTCGTGCTGCGTAACAACGCAGCGGCTCGCATCCTGCCGAAGGCATCGAA
>CAZPQC010000299.1:0-3073 GCA_964588525.1 uncultured Spirochaetaceae bacterium | reverse complement strand
TCCGGAGGTGTGGCCTCCATCGAAGATGGCATAGCCTTCATGCAGGCCGGAGCGAATATCGTGGCCATGCGCCGCTTCCTCGTGGAGCAGCTGGAGAAGCTCGACTGGCCGAAACGAACCGGATAAAACCGAACTGAGCTTTTCGCAGCTCGCCTTGACATTTCGGTCGAGACAAGGACTATACTACTACCCTCATAACAGGCATGAACAAGGAGAGCTCAAATGAAAATGTACTACGAGCAGGAGATCAATCAGGAGTGGATCCAGAGCAGGAAAGTGGCGGTGATCGGCTACGGCAGCCAGGGATTCGCCCATTCCAACAACCTGCGGGACTCCGGCGTCGAGGTCTGCGTGGGACTGCGCAAAGACAGCGCCTCGGTAAAAAAAGCGCGGGAGGCGGGCTTGAAGGTCATGACCGGGGCGGAAGCCTCGCAGTGGGCGGATGTCATCATGGTGCTGGTGCCGGATCACCTGCAGGGGGAGGTGTATGAGGCCGACATCGCCCCGTCATTGGGCGCGGGGAAGACCCTGATGTTCGCCCACGGGTTCAACATCCACTTCGGACAGATCAAACCGCCGGCGGACGTGGACGTGTCCATGGTGGCCCCCAAGGGGCCGGGACACACGGTGCGTCGCCAGTACGAGCTGGGCTACGGCGTGCCCTGCCTGATCGCCATCGGCAATGACTCCAGCGGCAAGGCCCGGGAGACCGCCCTGGGGTACGCAGCGGCAATCGGGGGCGCCAAAGCCGGCGTGATCGAGACCACCTTCAAGGAGGAAACGGAAACCGATCTGTTCGGCGAGCAGGCGGTTCTTTGCGGCGGCGTGACGCACCTGATGCAGGCGGGATTCGAGACCCTGGTGGAGGCCGGCTATGCCCCTGAGATGGCCTACTTCGAGTGCATCCACGAGATGAAGCTGATCGTAGACCTGATCTACGAGGGAGGAATGTCGCTGATGCGCTACAGCGTTTCCGATACGGCAGAGTACGGGGATTACGTCTCGGGTCCCCGCATCATCACCCCAGCGGTGAAGCAGGAGATGAAGCGGCTGCTCGCGGCGATCCAGGACGGCAGCTTCGCCAGGACCTGGATCGCAGAGAACAAGAGCGGTAGAGGAAAGTTCCTGGCCATGCGCAAGGAGCACGCCGCCCATCAGATGGAGGAAGTGGGAGAGCGGCTGC
Organism: uncultured Spirochaetaceae bacterium; assembly: GCA_964588525.1. Classification (GTDB taxonomy): domain Bacteria; phylum Spirochaetota; class Spirochaetia; order SZUA-6; family DRHE01; genus JAFGQJ01. Next base: position 1,890 of record CAZPQC010000299.1, on the reverse strand, counting down.
GCTCCATGATGCCATGGATCGCCAAGAACCGTCTGGTGGACCGAGACAAGAACTAGGTCAGTTCTCCAGAATCGTGATCTCCACCCGCCGGTTCTGACGGCGGCCCTGCTCGGTGTCGTTGTCCGACAGAGGCTCCCGGTGACCCATACCCCGGGTGGTGACCTGTAACGAACGCAGAGCTCCCAGGGACAGCAGGTAGTCCGCTACAGCCACGGCTCTCTGCTCGGACAGGCGCTGATGGTCTTGTTCCGTGTAGCCGGGAACCCGGGCTGTGTGTCCGGTTATGAGAATGTCCCGTTCCGGATAATCTTTCAGTATTTCGCCGATCTGGCGCAGCTTGGCACGTTCCGACTCACGCAGAAGGGCGGAGTTGGGCTCGAACTGGATGTTCTGCAGATTGAGGGTGACCCCCTCTTCCTCGGCAACCACGGTCGTGTCCTCCACCCCCCGCTCTTCGAGTTGTCTGGCGATATCCTCGGCAACCTGTTCCCTGTCCAGCTCCTCCGACTCGAGCAGCAATCCTTCGGCGCTGCCTGTGTATTCGACGGTCTGCCCGTCGGACAGGTAGAAAACAAAATCGAACTCTTCGGAATAGGAGTGGGGCTTACCCTTCTCGCGGTCCCAGTAGTAGACCTGTTCGGATATGCCTTCGATCAAGACCGGAACCTGGGCACGACGGCTGACCAGGCCCTGGAGCCTGTGCTGAACTTCGTATTGGATCGAGATCACTTCCAGCTTTCTCCCCTCCCGCTGCTCGGAACCGACGTAAGTGTAGCTCACCGTCATCGGGAAACGCACCGGTGTCTCTATCGCGAAGCTGCGGCGCAGGTCATGGGCCTCCTCCCCGGCGGCGCTCCAGCTGGTACCCGGTTCTATATCTTCCTGGAGGAAGGTCGGCACATGCCTTACCACAGGCATGAAGTAGGCCTCACCGATGTCGTAGCGGCCGACATCGTCGCGCCAGAACAGGGATTCGTACTCCTCGGTGAGAGAGAAGGAAGTTTGAACGCCGTAGGAGCGCTCGGAGGTCAAGAAGGTTGCGGAGAGCAGCCCCTTATTGTTTCGGACCGCCAGGGTGTCCACCGCTACCTTGTTGAGGATGTTGGCCTGATGGGAGCGAACTCCGTTCACGTACACCTCCTCGTTCACCTCCGTGATCAGCCTGTACTTCTCATCCTTGATATACTTGAAACGAAAGGTTTCCGCCGCCAGCGAGCTGAGGGACAGAATGAATATCAAAACCAGGATTATTGCTCTTCGCATAGTCTACTCCCTTGATACTAGGTCTCTGTTATCATCGGCAGTTCCACCTGTTTCCCCGCTCATTGACACAGGTGAAAGTTCCGCGTTATGATAACCTCGATCTAAATTCTACTATCGTTCTTTGGAAAAAACATCATGGCACCAACGAAGGGAAAAAAAACTTTCGGAAGTGCGGAGGCGTGGACGCTGTTTCGGCAAGCCGGGTATGCCAAACCGACCCATCTGCAGCAGCGGCTGATTCCCATCATACTGAGAGGAAGAGACGTCGCGGTAGAGGCAGAGGGAGATTCCGGTAAGACTGCCGCTTTCATCCTGCCCCTTTCTGTTAAGCTTAAACGGGGGAAAGCCGGGATAAAGGCGATAGTCCTTACCTCCTCCACCGAAAACTCACACAAAGTATTTCGTGAGTTCAGGAGATTTATCCGATCCGGGAAAAGACCTTCGGTTTTTGCCTTCGGTTTCGAAGGTCAGGAGAAGAAAGAGCATCGAATGCTCTCTCGCAACCCGGATGTGGTAATCGGGACCCCCAACAAAGTGATCGATCATATCAGAAGGGGGAATCTCGATTTTTCCAGTCTGCAAACGGTGGTAATCGACAGGACCGAGAATCCTGAACATCCCGGCTTC
>CAZPQC010000298.1:0-3075 GCA_964588525.1 uncultured Spirochaetaceae bacterium | reverse complement strand
GAACGCAAGAAAGGACTCAAAAGATGATCCGATCGAAATATACCCTGTTCGTGGAGAACTATCCGGACAGGGGCAAGCACCTCTTTTTCTGCACCCGCACCCAGGCCATGGTGGTGGTTGATGACGATCTGATGGCCGCCATCGATGAGCTGCCCCGGTTTTCCGGCGGGAAGAGTACGGCCGACGCCCTGACCACGCTCTCCGGCATGGGCTTTCTGGTGCAAAACGAAGCGGAGGAGGAGGCAAATATAACCCGCTACTTCCAGGCTTTGAAATCGGATAACAACCGGATCGACGCCACGGTGCTCACAACCTACGCCTGCAACTTCGCCTGTACCTACTGCGTGGAAGAAGGAGTCAAGGCCGCCGTGCACATGGACGAGCAGACCGCGGTCCGCACCGTGGCCTATATCGGCGATCGCGTGCAGGAGCACAACGCCGAAAAGCTGTTCGTAAGCTTCTACGGCGGTGAGCCCTTGCTGAACCTGAAGGCGATGCGCATCGTTGCCGGAGGGCTTCAGGAGTTCTGCAAGCCGCGGGGAGTGGAGTTCAGTTTCGGGATCACCACCAACGGAGCTCTGCTCTCCACCGAGGTGGTGGACGATCTTCTAGGCTTCGGACTCAAAGGCGTGAAGGTCACCCTGGACGGCTTCGGACCTCACCACGACCGCAAACGCCCCTTTGCCGACGGCAGGGGAAGCTTCGACAGGATCGTGGAAAACGTGTATCATGCAGTAGAGAAGATCGACGTTGATGTGGGCGGCAACTTCGACCATGAGAATATCGACAGCTTTCCCCGGCTGTTGGATCACCTCAAGGAGCTCGGCCTGGCTGAAAAACTCCACCGGGTGCGCTTCAACCCGATTTCCGAGACTCCGCGGGACCGGGCAAGCATGCCGGACAACTCAGAGATGACCTGCATCTACGGAGAGACCTCCACGGCGGAGCGTCTGGTAGAGCTCCGGCGGCTGGCCCTGGAGAGAGGCTTTCCGGTGGATCCGGGTGTCGGGGTGAACGCCTGCGCCATGACCGCCAACAGCGCGGTATTTACGATCGATCCGACGGGCAAGATCTTCAAGTGTCCCGCCTTCGTGGGACACGATGAGTTCGCAGCCGGTTCCATCGCCACCGGCGAAACAGGCGGCCGGGCTGCAGCCGGGGAAACCGCCGGCCAACAGTTGTGGCAGCGCTGCAGCGATTGCCCGTACGTACCCCTGTGCGGGGAGGGCTGTCAGTTCGGGTCGTACCTTCGCTACGGCGACATCTCCAGGCTGAACTGCCGTAAAGGTTTTGTCGAGCACATGGTACGGGAGAATCTGAAGCTCAACTATCGTTTTCGGCAAAACAAGAGCGGGTAGGATTGGAACGTCTTCCTTTTGCTAACCGGATATCCACAAAGATCCTCATCACGCTGACCGTTGTCTCCACACTGGCCGTGATCGCCACCGGCACGGTGATAGTCACCCTGTCCGGGAGCACGCTTCGCCGCAATATTTCGGAACGGAACCTTCAGATCGCTCGCAGGGCTTCCAACGAAATCGACCTGTATATCGAAGATTCAATTCGGGACGTGACAGCGACCGCCAGCATCCTGGGCGCCCTGAAAGATCCCTGGGTACAGGATATTCTGCTGGAAAACCTGGTGGTGACCTTCAATCGATTTCAGAGCATTTCCCTGGTCACAGCATCGGGACAGCTCATCGCCTCCAGCCGCCTGAGCCCCCGGGAAGACTATTCCATCGATGCAGAGGCGCTGTCCCGGGCACTGGCCGGCAGGACTTACATCTCCCCGGTAGGTCTCACCTCCGAGCGACTTCCCTATCTTTCCATTGCCATTCCTGTAGCTGCAGCCGGCCCGAAACGAAGCGCTCTCATTGCCGAGCTGGCTCTACGAGACATATGGGACCTGGTCGATGACATCTCCTTCGGCCGGCAAGGAGAGGCTCTGTTGATCTCCAAAGACGGGGTGTTGATAGCTCATCCGGACAAAACTCGTGTCATGAACGAAAATGACAGACTCATTAATCCCTGCGGCCGGGATTCCCCGGCTCCGGAAGGCGGAGTATCCATTCTCCGAACGAATGGTTCCAATGATCTGCTGGTGGCCTTCGCTCCCGTGAAGGGCTTGGACTGGTGCATGGTCATTCAGCAACCCCTGGCCGAAGCATTTCTGCCCATGAAATCCGTTCTACTGCAATCCTTCGTGCTCCTGGCAGCCATGCTGGCCGTAGCCGTATTGGCCAGTCTGGTTTTAGCCCGTCTCTTTTCCGTGCCCCTCAACCTGCTTCTGGCCGGCACTTACCGCATCGGCCGGGGGGATCTGGACCATCGGATCGGTATGCCCAGGAGGGACGAAATCGGGCGGTTGTCAGCCGCCTTTGACCGCATGGTCGAAGATCTGAGGCAGTGGTCCTTGAAGCTCACCGAGTCCGAAGAGCGCTACCGACTGATTACCGAGAGCGTCCAGGACATGATCTTCTCACTGGACAAGGAGGGCCGAATCCTGTTCGCCAACAGAAGAGCCCAGGTTGTCAGCGGATACACGCTGCAGGAATTGACAGGCCGGGATTGCCTCGAATTCTTGAGCGAAAACAGCAGGAAAGAGACTCAAAGGAAGTTTCGAGAGGCACTGCCTCAAAACATGCGGCGGGGCTTCGAGCTGGAGGTGGAACTGCTGACCCATGATGGGAAGCAGCGAATCATGGAAGTCCAGCTGGTGCAGGTTTTCAACTCCTTAAAACGCCTGCAGTTTTTCGGTGTGGCCCGGGACGTCACCCAACGCAAAGAAGCGGAACAGAAACTGCTGGAGTATCAGCAGCAGCTGCGTTCCCTGGCCTCCGAGCTGTCTTTGACCGAAGCCCGGGAACGCAAGCGCATCGCCGCGGATCTGCACGACCGGATCGGACAGGCCCTGGCCCTTACCCGGATCAAGCTCGGCACGCTCAAAGCGGGGACTCACTCAGTTAAAAAGATTGCGAGCATCGAAGAGACGATCAGACTGATCGAACTCACCATCAGAGAGGTTCGAACCCTGATATTCGAGTTGAGCTCCCCGCTGCTGTACGAGGTGGGATT
>CAZPQC010000297.1:0-3112 GCA_964588525.1 uncultured Spirochaetaceae bacterium | reverse complement strand
CTCTCCGGTTTGATGGATGTCCATCTGACCAGCATCAGCAACCGCATGAACAACATCATGAAGCTGCTCACCGTCATCGCTACCATCTTTATCCCACTGACTTTCGTTGCAGGGGTGTACGGGATGAACTTTAAGTACATGCCGGAGCTTGCCTGGCGGTGGGGCTACCCCGCGGTGTTGGGCTTGATGGTGCTCATCTTCATCGGGATGCTGATCTTCTTCAAGCGCAGGAATTGGTTATAAACCGCTAAGGGATATGCAGATCTACGACGTTTGCCTGATGAGCGATTGGCACTACGATCGGGATCTGCTCGCGCAGCTGGAAAAACGCCTTCAGCTTCGGGGGCACTCCACCTACCTCGTCTGGCCTGAAAACCTGGAAGACGTTCTGGATCATCTCCGGGCGGGTACCCTGGGCTTCCGCTATTTCGTGGACAGAGCCTCCAACACATCGGCGGAATTTTCGGATGTCTATCGGTTCCTGCCTGCCCCGGGGGCGACCTGCTTCGAAGATCCCGGCACTCTCCTTCGGGCTTCGGACAAAGCCCTGATGCATCGGGCGTTCCAGTCCGCCGGGATTCCCGTGCCGGATACCCTGATCATCCAGCCGCATACAGAGATCGAGGAGATCCTGATCGACCGGCAGGCCGTGCAGGACCTGGGTCCGCCCTTTGTGATCAAACCGGCCAACACCACGGGCGGCGGCGTGGGGGTGTTTCAGGACGGGCGCGGCCTGGAAGACATCCTGCGCCGTCGCCGGGAGTATCCATCGGACAAGTACCTGGTGCAGGAACGGATCCTCCCAAAGATCATAGAGGCCAGGCGATTCTGGTTTCGGATTTTCTACGCTACCGGGGATGTGCACTGCTGCTGGTGGGACGACCGTACCCACGTCTACGAGATCTTCGGAAGGGGTGAGGCCGAAGAAGCGCTGCAGGAGCGCTTTGTCGACTTTGCCCGGCAGATCGCCCGGATCAGCTCTCTTCAGCTATTCTCCGTGGAGCTCGCCCTGGACCATCGGGAGCGCCTGGTCGTGGTGGATTATGTGAATGAGTCACCGGATCTGCGAAGAAAATCACAATTCTTCGACGGCGTTCCGGATCAGGTAGTGGACAGCGTTATCGAGAATCTGGTGGAGTGGATCCACCGCGGTCTCGGCGATCCGGCACATCCTTCTTCCTGATGGTCTTTACGCGCGCTTCGCGCGCCGACAGCGGATCGTTGACGATCCGGACCGGCATGGGGTCCGTTACCGCACCGGCGTAGAGGCTCAGGTGAGGGAAGGGGATCTCGATGCCTTCACGATCGAAGCGCTCCTTGATCTCCTGCATCACGGAGTTCTTGAGGTTCAGGTAATCGGTCTTGTAGAACCAGAGGCCGAAGAGGAACTCCAGGGCGGAATCCCCGAAATTGGTGAACACGATCAGCGGTTCCGGCTCATCCAGGCAGTAGGGATTGGCGGCGGCGATCTCGCGGAGCACGGATTTCAGATGATTGATATCGGTCTTGTAGGCCACTCCCAGGTTGATGTCCAGCCGGCGGATTGGAAAGCGGGTGATGTTGGTCAGCTCACTTCCCAGCAGTTTCTCATTGGGGATGCGGATGTACTTGTTGTCGAAGGTCTTGATCTTCACCGACAGCAGGTCGATGGAGAGCACTGTTCCCACCGTATCGCCCACCTGGATCACATCGCCGATCTCGAAGGGCTTCTCGGAGATCATAAACAACCCGCTGATCAGATTGGACATGCTGGTCTGTGCGGCGAAACCTACGGCGATCCCCACGATCCCCGCCGCACCCAGCAGAGCGGTGATCTTCACCCCCAGCAGGTGCAGGACGATGAACAGCAGGATGACGGATCCGGTGTAGCGGATTCCCTTGCGGATCAGCATCTTGTACTGCTGAGACAGGTACCTGCGGGTTACCCGGCCGGTGATGGTGTTCAGGATCTTGATCACCGCCATTCCCGCCACGATGACGACAATGACCACAACCAGGGTCCGAAAGCGTTCCGGGGTGAAGAAGCCCGTAATTTCCGTCCAAATAGTATCAAACATCGTCCAACTCCATAATTCGTTGTGGGTAGCGCCCACCGGGCTCAGAAGCCGGTGAGCGAGCGGAGTACGGAGAAACTCTGCTTGAGAAGGGTCCTCTCAGCAGGCTGCCGGGCACCGCACACCTTGGACAGCTGTTTAGCGTAGCCGGGCGCCTCCCGCCCGATGGTGATCTGGCTGGACTGCTCCTCCCCCTGAAAACGCACATCCAGCTCATTGGTCCACAGCCGGTCCGGACCCTGGTACACGCTCAGATACTCCACGCGTACGCAGAGCCTCTCGAAGTTCAGTTCCTTGGGGGCGCGGTTGCGGACCGTTATCGGGCAGATCGCCGCATAGGCATGCGTTGCGGTCTCCTCCAGGGTGCGCACCGCTCTGGTGTGCAGGGCGTAGCACAGCTCTCCCGCCGTCGGTTCGCCGAACCAGGTGTTGGAGAGGATCAGCGAAGGCAGCTCGCACAGGGTGATGTCTTCGGGTGATCCGGCGGTCACCCGAACCCAGACCGGGATGCTCGTGAAGAACAGGGCGTCTCGATTAGCCGGCACTTTCAGGGGCGCGGCGGGACGGACCACGATCGAGCGGTCCGGCATGGCCGGAATGAACTGAACGGTGGAGAGATCGCCGCCGACCACCCAGCGGCTGAAGCTCGGATCTTTCGGAATTCTGCTCTCTTTGATTTCTCTGAGCGGACCGGGAGCCGTCTCTTTGTCCGACCTGCGGGAGGCCAGGTACCAGTCCTCCCCGCTGCGTTTCAGCCAAACGGTCAGGGTCGAAAAGTCGGCCTGATACAGAACGTTCTCTTTTAAGCTGACCGGTTCCCAAAGCTCGGCTATTCGTGTCTTTGTTGCCATGGGACTATAGTAAGAAAATCAGAGGCGGATTTCCATACCTTCCTTGGTCCCGAAGCACTCGACCCGGCTCTTATTTCGCCAAATTCGCTGTCTGCACTCTTCGATGTACCGATCCAGCTCCTGGTCCAGGTGCCTGGGATCGTGGTGGAAGATGCCGAGGCGTTTGACCTCGGCGGCGATCGCCAGGTCGGTGACCGCCTGAAAGGT
>CAZPQC010000296.1:0-3124 GCA_964588525.1 uncultured Spirochaetaceae bacterium | reverse complement strand
GCGGCTGCGCGGCTGCGCCGGGCCACCGCGTCCACCGTGACCGCGGCCAGCAGGATGGCGCCCTCCACCATGTACTTGATCTCGGGCGGCTGTGCCATCAGGTCCAGCCCGTTGGAGACGCTTCCGATCACCAGCGCGCCCAGGAGCGCCGTCCAGACGCTCCCACGTCCACCAAAGAGGCTGGTCCCGCCGATAACGGCTGCGGCGATGGCTTCCAGCAGGAAAGTTCCGCCGCCCGTCTGCGTGCTTGCCGCGGTCAAGCGGGAGACGAAGACTATACCCCCGACTGCTGCCATGAGCCCGGCCAGCGTGAAGACGACTATCCTGACAGTGGCCACGGAAATGCCTGCCCGCCGGGCCGCCTCGGCGTTGCCCCCCACCGCGAAGATATACCGCCCGAAGCGCGTTCGGGTTGTTATGAAGCTAAAGACAACAATAAGCCCTAACAGGATCACCCCGGCGGTGGGAACTCCGTTGAATCGGCTCAGGATTTCGACGGTGGCCAGCGCAATTGCGACCACGAGCAGGGAGCGGGTGAGCACGGCAAGGACCGTAGCAGCCGTGAGACCAGTTCGGAGCCTGCTTATCCGCGTTATCCATAGCACGAGCACGTAGACGCCGGCAGCGCCCAGCCCGACGACCCATCCCCAGACATCCGGCAGGAACGACTGCGCGATCTTCCCGATGTGGGGTTCGAAGACATTGACCGTGCCGGTGTGCCCGAGAACGCGAAGCTGGACTCCCTGCCATGCCAGGAAACCCGCCAACGTGACCACGAATGAGGGCACGCCAAGGAAGGCGAACCAGGCGCCCTGGAATGCACCGATGAGGGCGCCGATCGCCATGGCAGCCAGAATGGCAACCCACCAGGGCCACCCGTAATTCACGATCAGCACGCCGAGTATCGCAGAACACAGGCCGGCCAACGAGCCGACCGAAAGGTCGATCTCACCCAGCAGCAGCACCATCACAATCCCGACCGCCACGGAACCGATCGCTGCAATCTGGACGATGAGGTTCGAGACGTTGCGCGCCGAGAGAAATGCAGGCTCCTGGGTCACGAAAAATGCCGCAATCAGGATCAAGCCGACGACCACCGGCAGCGCGCCAAGCTCGCCATGCCGCCAACGCTGGGTGCTGCGCACCAGGAGCGCTCGGAAACTCTCGGGCTCGCGTTGCTTGGTGGTTTCCGCGGGGCTCTGCATGCGGGTGGAGTTCTCTGGGCCCTTCACTGCAGGGCCTCGCGAGCGCCCGTGATTGCGGCCACAACGTCGTCCGGCGTGGTGGATTGTTGATCGAACGTGGCCACGCGACGCCCAAGCCGTAGCACGATGATGCGATTAGCGACCGAGAACACCTCGTGGAGGTTGTGAGAGATAACGACTACACCGAGCCCGTGCTCGCGTAGCTGCCTGACCAGGGCGAGCACCTGCTCGGTCTGAACGACCCCCAAGGCAGCCGTGGGCTCGTCAAGGATCACGAGCTTCGCGTCCCACATGGCTGCTCTGGCAATCGCGACTGCCTGCCGTTGGCCGCCCGATAGCGACGCCACCTTCTCGCGAACGTTTGAGATCGTGGTGACGCTCAGGGTCTCGAGTACTGCGAGCGACCGTTTCTCCATCTCGAACTCCGAGAGGAGCTCGATAATCGGCGGGACCAGGCGCATGACCCGCTCGCGCCCGAGGAACATGTTCTGCACGACGTCGAGATTATCGCAGATTGCCAGATCCTGGTAGACGGTCTCGATCCCCAGCCGCGTGGCGTCGCTGGGTGCGTGCAGATGGATTTCCTTCCCGTCGAAGATGATCTTCCCCTCGTCGGGAGCGTGTGTCCCGGCGATGCACTTGATCAGGGTGGACTTGCCGGCTCCGTTGTCCCCCACGAGCGCCACGACTTCACCGGGATAGACTTCGAAGTCGACGTTGGTGAGGGCCTGGACAGCGCCATAGCGCTTGGAAATCCCCCGCGTCTCGAGTATCGGCTTGTTGTGCGCGGAGGGGACGGCGTGCCCGCCGCCCCCTCCGTCATTGATCATCTGAATACCGGGAAACGCAGCAGCTACTTCAGGTACTGACGTGCGCTTTCGGGAAGGCCGGTCATGACCTTGTCGATCCCCCCGAACTGGGAATCTATCCAGCCGTTGGTGACCAGCATCTTGACATTGGCCTGGTCGATCGGTACGACCTCCAGCATGACCGACGGCACGTCCACCTGGCCGTTGTTGACCGTCGCGTTGATGTTCGTGGGCTTCTTGCCTTGGATGATGGCAGCCGCTATTTCCGCCGCCGCTGGAGCCTGCAAGCGGAAGTCCTTGAAGACCGATGTCCCCTGGAGTCCTAGGATCACGTTCTGGACGCCTTCCAGAGAAGCATCCTGACCGGTCGTCTTGACCTTACCGTCGAGGCCCTGCGCCTTCAGCGCGGCGATGATGCCGCCCGACATTCCGTCATTTGCCGAAACGACCCCGTCGACCCCGTTGTTGGCCTTGGTCAGGATCTGCTCCATCAAATTCTGGGCTTTCGTGGGGTCCCAGCCGGGTGTCCACTGCTCATCAACCAGGACGCGTGCCTTGGACTGGAACAGGGGGTCGAGCACCGCATGGATGCCCTGATTCACCAGATGCGCGTTGTCGTCCGTCGGCGACCCATTGATGATGACGAGCCGGGCGCCCTGTTTGGTGTGGTCCACCATCCACTGCGCCTCCGCTTTGCCGACGGCAACGCTGTCGAAGGAGACATAGTAGCCAAGCGGCGAGTCCCGAATCAGCCGGTCATACGCGATGACCGTGACGTTCTGCTTCTTCGCATCGTTGACGATGACAGCGGCGGCCTTCTGGTCCACGGCTGCGATGACAATCACCTTCGCGCCCTTCGTCAGCTCTGCTTCAGCCTGTGACAGCTGCTTGCTTGGGTCATTCAGCGCATTGAGAACGTCGACCTGAACGCCGGGGACGAGCTTCTGAAGCGCCTGCTTGAACAGTGGCGCGTCGGCAGCCTCCCACCGGGGAGTGACGTTCTCCGGTAGCAGGAATGCGACCGTCGCTTCCGTTGCACCTTCTGCGAAGACCACCGGAAGGCTCAGAGCGGTCATAAGCAGCAAGGCAAAAACCAGGATTAGATTCTTC
>CAZPQC010000295.1:0-3126 GCA_964588525.1 uncultured Spirochaetaceae bacterium | reverse complement strand
AGATACCCTTCCTGAACGCTCCCGTGCTGGAAGACGTTCAGCACGAGGTCTTCTCCGTGCCTGAGGTCACCCTTGAACGTGCCACTCTGTTCGAGCACTGCAAGCGCGCGATCACGAAGGGACTGACCGTCGGGCCCAATGGTTTGCCATTGATGGGGACAGGGGATTGGAACGACGGTATGAACCTCGTAGGCGCTGGGGGAAAGGGGGAGAGCGTCTGGCTGGCCTGGTTCCTGGTGGAGGTGCTTGATGGAATGGCCGGGTTGTCTGACCTGATGGATCAGCCGGATCTGAGCCGGGCCTACCTCCAAAAAAGGGAGGAGCTTATTCGGTGCATAGAACGGACGGCATGGGATGGCGAGTGGTATCTTCGGGCCACCTTTGACGACGGCACTCCACTTGGTTCCGCTGCGGCTGAGGAGGCGAGGATTGCTTCCATACCCCAGTCCTGGGCGTGGTTGAGCGGCGCCGCCGACCCGGATCGCGCGGACAGGGCTTTGGAATCAGCGTGGAGACATCTGGTGCGCGAGGATGACGGCGTGGTGCTGCTGTTCACGCCGCCTTTCGACAAAATGGAGCCGTCACCCGGATATATCAAAGGGTACCCTCCGGGAGTGCGCGAGAACGGGGGGCAATACACTCACGCCGCCCTGTGGCTGGCCATGGCCATGGCGCGCAAAGGGGATGGCGAGCGTGCTGCGAAGATACTGCGCCTGATCAATCCGATAGAGCACGCCCGCGATCCGGAAACCGTCTGGCGCTACGGGGTAGAGCCGTACGTGATAGCGGCTGACGTGTATCGATTGTCAGGGAGGGTAGGCCAGGGTGGCTGGTCATGGTACACGGGTTCAGCGGCCTGGATGTACCGGGCCTGGGTTGAAGAAGTCCTGGGTTTGAAGATCCGTGGGGATCACATGCAGATAGATCCGGTCATCCCGGGTTGGTGGGAAGGCTTCAGTTTGCGGTATCGTCACGGCGAATCGATCTACGAGATACAGGTCGAGAATCCGGAAGGTTTCGAAAGAGGCGTGTCGTGGTTGGAGATGGATGGTCAGAGTCTACCGGATGGGGTGATCCCGCTGGAGCGGGGCTTTGTCAAGCATAGAATCCTCGTACGCCTGGGGAAGCCGGAGCTACGTTTGTAATCCTCGATTTCGATCAAATTGCCTCTCTGCACTATGGAAAGATTGGCAGTTCTCTGGAATCAAAGGGAATGGCTGACCGTTTGATTTTCCGGACTCACACTTCCAGGACGATCGAGCCCTCGTGCGCTCCCTCCCGAAGAGCCCGAAGCGCCCGGTTCGCCTCAGCCAGAGGATAGGTCGTTACTTCCGTACGCACGGGGATTTTGGCGGCCAGCTCGAGAAACTCCTCGCCATCCAGCCGGGTCAGGTTGGCCACCGAGCGGATGATCCGCTCCTCCCAGAGGGAACTGTAGGGAAAGGCGGGAATGTCGCTCATATAGATTCCACCGCACACCACCGTCCCACCCGGTCGTACGGCCCGAAGCGCCTGGGGAACCAGGCTGCCGACAGGTGCGAAGATGATGGCCGCATCCAGCGCAGCCGGAGGCCGCTGGTCGGAGCCTCCGGCCCAGGCGGCGCCCAGCTTGCGGGCGAACCCTTGGCCTTGCCCGTCCCCCGGGCGGGTGAAGGCGTAGACTTCCATTCCGCGATGGCGGGCCACCTGGATCAGGATGTGCGCCGCCGAGCCGAATCCGAATAGACCGAGCCGCTTCAGCTCCCGCTGCGGATCCTCACTCAGGCGCAGGCTGCGGTAGCCGATCAGTCCGGCGCAGAGCAGGGGCGCCACCTGCACGGCGGGGTAGCCCCCGGCCAAGGGAAAAGCGAACTGCTGGCTGGCCACGGCGTATTCGGCAAAGCCGCCGTCGATGTCGTAGCCGGTAAAGCGCGCCTGCTCGCAGAGATTCTCCTGGCCGTTGGTGCAGTAGGAGCAGTGCTGACAGGTCTTGCCCAGCCAGGGTACGCCCACCCTCTGTGATGTGTGAAAACGAGTCACACCGCTGCCCAGCTGCTCCACGGTCCCCACGATCTGATGCCCCATCACCAGGGGCAGCTTGGGTCGATCCAGCTCCCCATCCAGAATGTGCAGGTCCGTCCGGCAGATGCCGCAGGCTTCGACTTTGATCAGGATCTCATCCTCGGCCGGAGCGGGAACCGCCAGATCCGTTCTTCTGAGGGGCGCACCGGCTTTCTCCAGTACCATGGCGAACATACCAGTAGATTATGCCTTGGCAGGGACCGGGGTCAAGAACCCCGGCGAGTGTTAAGAACCATGCCGGGGCGCAGGCACCCGTGATTCAGGCTGCAGAGCCGCGGAATCGATTCGGGAGAGGATGATCAGGCTCACGAGGGACAGCAGGGCCATGGCCAGGAACACGATCCTGTACGATCCGCCGCCCATGAAGGCCAGACTGTCCAGTACGGTTCCTTCGAGCAGGGGGAGACCCACGCTCAACGGCAGGGTGAACAGCGGGGCTACGGCGAAGTAGTGGGTGGCATCATCCCGTCCCGACAGATGTTTCACCGCCGGGGCGTATACCAGACTTCGGGTCGACCTGGAAGCTCCAAAAAGGTAGCTGGCCAGGAAAAAAGCCCAAGGTTTGCAGACAAAGCAGATCAGGGGCACGGCCAGCGCCGCAAGGGGCTTGGTAATCCAGAACTTGTTCTTCAGGCTCAGCAGCTGGAACCAACCGAGCAGGACATTTGCCGTGATCCCGCCGAGGTAGATGAACGCTACGAACAGACCCGAGACCAGGGAGGGCTCGATGCCGCAGTGCTCTGTTGCGTAGTTGGCATAGAAGGAGATGATCCCGATCAAAGCGAAGTACTCGAGATCCGTGCTGAGAAACAGGAGGAAATTGCGGTTCCGCAGAACCGACCGGAAGCCGTGGAACAGGCTGGATCTTTGGGTGAGTTCGGGGTTCGTGCCGGAGCCGGTCTGCTCCCGGGTGATGAGAAAGAGGAAGCTGCCCCCGAAAAAAAGTAAGCCTATACCGGTGAATATCATGCTGGAGCCGGCGGCGGAGAAGGAGTATCGCTCCACGATTCTCAACAGGAGGTAGCTGCTGATGATCTTGGCCACGCTCTGGCTGATCCACATCAC
>CAZPQC010000294.1:0-3131 GCA_964588525.1 uncultured Spirochaetaceae bacterium | reverse complement strand
GCCCAGATCCCGGCACCCGAAGCTGCGGCCACGGTGAGCTGTCGCACCGCCGGGGTAAAGGGATAGCCGCTGGAGGTCCTGGGGATCAGATACACATCCTTAAATCGTGGATGCGGCCCGAACTCACTGCGGGTTTCCTCACCCATCCCGGAGCGCAGAAAGGACATCACTTTGATAGAGGGAAATACGTTGTGTATAGCGGCGATCCCCGTCTCGGAGATGATGTTGTTGGGTGCGATGTAGGCATAGGGGAGGGTGTGCTCCCCGAACAGGCCGATCCACTCCTGCCTGGCCGCCCGGAGGGACTGCTCCATGGCCTTCTGGGAAGGCCAGACCGCCACGTTGACCTTGGTCTTGTTCTCCGTCAACGAGATGTGATTGTACCCGTGGAAACCCAGCTCCTGGCCGCTCTCCAGGATCTCCCGGGCGATCTTCACGGTAGCCTGATGCTCGGCCACGAAAAACTCGCCGCTGCCGAAGGGAGGCTCGGTGTCGGCGTTGTAGTTGAAAACAAGGTAGCTGACGTAGGGAATCCCCCGCCGCGCGAATAACTCCTTTATATCCGGCCAGAACTGCCGGGTGTAGAACTCGGTATCCTTTACCGAGAGTGGGGCCTTGACCACGTTGAACATCGGAATCGGCCAGTCATCCACGAATATGACACCCAGTCCGGCGGTGACGGCAACTCCCACCGGCCGCACGTAGAGGAAGGACTCCAGGATGAATCCCTGGAAATCACCGGTGAGAAAGCCGTTCCAATTCCAGCTGAGCACGCGGCCGTTGCCCCTGGACACGCTCCACAGTAGGGGATGGTTATCTTTGTGGCTGTAAGCCAGGATCTGGGCATCCGAGGCCGGGGAGGTTGTCCCTGACAGCCACTGGAAAGTCGACTCCTCCAGGGAAAGCCCCTCCCCCAGGAGGAAACCCTCATGAAAGCGATAGCCTGTTTTGGCAGCCGGCTTGCCCCGCCCGCGGGTCTGACCCAGGACCGAAGCCAGCTTCTGAAAGTCTCCCCCCACCAGGGAGACCACTCCGCCCCCCTGGTCGAGAAAGTCCTCCAGCACCTTTGGATCCAGACCGGCGTCGTTTTTCAGGATCAATCCCACCGCTGTAAACGGACGCAGGTCCCCCGGAACCAGCAGGGAGAGCTGCTTTCTCTCGATAACCTCGAAGGGCAGCTTGGCCCTTTTCAGCAGCGCAGTTGTGTACTCCAGGGTCTTGGCGGTTGCCGCCTCGCCGCTCTCGGCAAGAAGGGCGATCCGTTCCCACATAGCCTGGGGGAAGAGAGCCTCTTTGAGAAACTCCTCCACGTTGAGCAGCAGCTTGACCTTACCCGCCTCCTGGCGATAGATGTAGCGGGACAGGGCGAAGCCCCCGTTGCGGTTGGTCACGATTACCGGGCTGGGATCGTAGTTGCGGTCGGTCCTTTCGATCGAAAGATAGACCTTGAGATCGCGGTCGTGCTGGAGGAATCGGTAGAAGAAGGCCGATTTCTGCAGGTCCTGCGACCCCTGATACTCGACCATGCGGGGATCCTTGCTCACGATTCTCAAGACCCCTGCATCCTGGGTCCAGTCGCCGAAGTACATGATCCCCAATCGGGAGAGGGTCGGGTTGAGCCGGCCGGGCACCACGTAGGCCTTGCTGTCCCGATCCTGATAGGCCCCGAAATTGTCGAACACCAGAACCTTGATCCCCCGGTCCATCGCATCGTCCAGGAACCCCAGATAGCGCTCCGGACTGCTCATGGACGCGCCCCGGTACCAGCTGATCACGGCCCGGACCTGATCCATGGTTGGGGAGTCGGGGATTCCTTTGTCGATGTCCCAGTAGCGAAGGGTGAAACCCATCAGCTTAAGCGGTCGGGATAGGTAGAAAAAAATCTCATTCTCCCTCTCCGTCTGCCCATCCGAAGATTTGTAAAGAGCCAGGATCTCCCGTTCGAAGCTCAACGAGAGGGCCCCCTGAACGGGAACCAACAGCAGGATGAGCAAGATGACACCTAACAGCCGTAATCGAAATCTCATATCAACAACCCTTCCATGTATCACTGCCTGAATATAGCCATGCCTCCTCGGGTCCACAACGCATCACGGACAGATCCGTGATGCCACAGCGCCGCTACGGCGCCAGCAGCCTGGGCAGCTGTGAGGAAAAGCCGAGTCCCAGATAGAAGGACCAGTATTCCCCGGAATCGAGGTTCAAGGGGTCTTCAAGCCAAGCGTTGTATACAGATCTGAGGTAGTAGTAGGAATCACCTTTGCTGATTCCCAGATTTCCTTCGATCTCCAGCTTCGGCTCGCCGGCACCTTCTTTCCACTCCATGCCGGCCACGGCCCGCAGCCCCAGATTCAAGTTGCTTGCATCGCCGACCGGAATCCAGGTAGAGGCCATCACTCCCCCGGTAGCGAGCAACTCCTCCTCAGGTGTATAGTAGTCGTCGTTGGTGGCGGCATACGTAGAATCCTGATAAACGATGTTGCCTAACAGGTTCACCTCAACGTTAGGCTCCTCGACACGAACAACACCTACCTTCAAATCCGCAGCCCCGGAATAGATGAGATTATCATCGTCATAGACCCACTCCGCCTTCCCGTAAAGCCGCAGCGAGCTGTAGCGAAACGGGTAGGCCTTGATAAAACCGAAATTCGTGCTCAGATTCGACTCCGCCGAGAGGGAGTGATAATCTGCGACATCGAGTTTGCTGGTCTCGCTTTTCCAACCCCAGGCGCTCCCACCGTTCAGATACAGATATCGACCGACGGCCCAACCGAAATCCAGGCCCGCATGAAGATCAACCCCCGTTTGCGTTCTCCCCAGCGGTTCGAATACTTTCGGATCGCCGATGTATACTCCCAGAGACGGAGTCAATGTCAACCCGGCTGCATGGAAATTCAGGGGAACTCCGAGGATCAGATCAGAGATGTAGTACGTATCCTTTGAGGACGGGTCCGGTCGCAGCGCATCCAATGCGAAATCAAATTTCAAGCCGACGAGGGTGCTCAGCCAGGAGTTGTACGAAACCTCGGTCCGCATCGTGTAGCGGGAGCTTTCGGCCAGGAGATAGGTCTGAAGGTCGAAGCTGTCCGCATGCTGTCGGGCCAGCTGGTTGTAGCGGGCACCGACGTTCT
>CAZPQC010000293.1:0-3200 GCA_964588525.1 uncultured Spirochaetaceae bacterium | reverse complement strand
CCTGGCTGGTAGCGGCTGAAAGTGCCCCCGAAGGGTGTGGCCTTGGCGAGCGCCTGCTCCTTCATCGCAAGCGTCGCCTCCAAGTAGACCTGAGTTGTTTCGAGTCGTTCGTGACCGAGCCACAGGGCGATGACGGAGCGGTCCACTCCCGCTTGCAGCAGTTCGATCGCCATCGTATGGCGTAGGACATGGACGGTGACGCGTTTGTCTTTCAGTGATGGGCAGATCCGCCCGGCGGTTCTGCAATGTTTCACCAGCAAGTAATGCACGCCGTCGGGGCTGAGACGCGCGCCACGGGCGTTGGGGAACAACACCCGCCCGTCTCCTCGCGGAGGCTCACGCAGCCAACTCCTCAACACCGCGACGGTGGGTTTGGCGAGCGGGATGCAACGTTCCTTGCGCCCCTTTCCGACGACGCGGACGTGAGCACCCGTACTGAGGGTAAGGTCGTCGCGAGTCAGCCCAGTCATCTCCGAGAGGCGCAAGCCTGTCTGCACCGCCACCAAGAGGAAGGCGTGATCGCGTCGACCCAACCACGTGCGCTGGTCGGGGGCGGTGAGCAAGGCTTCCACTTCAGCACGCGTGAGGAAGCGCACCAGGGCTCGTGTGAAGCGCTTGGTGGGGATGGCGAGCACACGTTGGATCTGGGCCGCATGCGCGGGTGCTTCGAAGGCGGCGTAGTGGAAGAAGGAGTGGATGGCGGTGAGGCGGAGATTGCGGCTACGGGCACTCAGGCCTCGATCCTTCTCCAGATGCTCGAGAAACGTTACGACGAACGGAGCATCGAGTTGCTCGAAGGCCAGGCGTGCAGGCTGGGTGTGCAGTCGCTGTTGGGCAAACGTAAGCAACAGCCGGAAGGTGTCGCGGTAGGAACTGATCGTGTGGGGGCTGACCCGCCGCTGCTCCATCAGCCGCTGGGTGAAGAAGCCCTGAAGAAGAGGGGCGAGGCTACCCGGTGTTGCGCTGTTCATGCTCGATCCTCCCAGCACCGCTCGAGGCGGCTCATCGCCTCCTGCATCAGCTCGGGCCAGCCACTGAGATACCAGAAGGTGTCGCTGACGTGGACGTGTCCGAGATAGGCAGACAAAGTGGGAAGACGGCGTTCGGGATCTTCGCCCGCGCGATACCACCGCAGAAGCGTCAACACCGCGAATCGATGCCGTAGATCCTGCAGGCGCGGCCCGTGGCTATCTGCGGGCCCGCGCAAGCCGATCTCGCGCGAGAGGGCATAGAAGGTGCGGTGGATCTCGCCGCTATCGAGCCGATTGCCCCAGTTGGAGACGAAGAGGTAGGAGGAGACGGCTCGACTGGCCCAGTGCCGGTTGCGACGCGCCAGATAATCCTGTAGCACGCCACAGCTCGATTCGTGTAGAGGTACCAGACGAGACTTTCCGAACTTGGCGTTCCGGATCGTAAGAAGCCTCGCCTCGAGATCGACATCCTCAAGCTCCAGGTTCCGTGCTTCTCCGAGGCGCAGGCCTGTGACACTCAGTAGCCCGAAGAGGCAGTAGTAGGTCCAGGGGCGCAGTCCTCCACGGGCGGGCAACTTCAGCGCGGCGCCCAGGAGGCTTCCAATCTCTTGCTCCGAATACAGATAGGGTCTTGCTCGCTTCGGCCGATAGGGCAACAAGCCACTGGGGGGGATCTCGGTGCGGGAATCGATGGCACTGCAGTAGCGGGCAAACCCACGTACCATACTGAGCCGACGAGCCCACTCTGCCGGCTGCACGCTCGATGGCTGTTGGGCCCACTCTAGGGCCAAGCGGCACGTGATCACCGAAGCGCGCTTCTCCTGCATAAACGTGACGAACCTGGGTAGCAGCCTCCCTGGGTCGTTTAGCTTGAAGCCCAAGCCGCGCCGTAGAGCGAGGTACTCTTCGAGGGCCACTGGCAAGGATGTCATCGCGCACCTCCCGGCCACGGCAACGCGAGTGGCCGTAGCGCGCCGAGGTCGACTTTGGCGTAGATTGTCGTCGTCTGGGGGCTGCGGTGGCGCAAGAGCTCACCGATCTCGGCCAGTGAGGCACCGCTGTGTAGCATCTGCACGGCCAGAGCGTGGCGGAACTGATGCGCCCCCTTGCTCGGGGCTGTGACCTGGGCGCGAGCGAGAGTAAGCCGTACGATCCCTGCGATGGCCGTCGGCTCGAGAAAGCCCCGGATGGGCGCTCTGAGTCGTAAGAAGACTCGACGGCTGCTGCTTGGGGGTCGACCGTGCTGTAGGTAGGCGGCGATCGCTTCGCCAACCTCCACGGACAAAGGAAGAGCCGTTCGCTCTCCGCCCTTTCCTCGGACACTCAGCTGTCCGGCGGCCCAGTCGATGTCATCCAGCTCGAGGAAGGCCACCTCGGCCGCCCGCAATCCCAAGCGCGCGAGTAAGAGAAGGACCGCGTAGTTGCGAAGTCCCAGAGGGGTACTCCGATCGAGGGAGCCCAGCAGTCGCCGCACCGCATCAGGCGCAATCGCCCGCGGAATCGAGCCCATCGACCAGTCGGCGACACAAGGGACCGCCACCGCCAAATCACTGTGAATCTCTCCGCGGTAGCGCAGGAAGTGCAGAAACGACCGGAGCGCCGTGGTAAGAAGCTTCGCACGTTTCCGATGCAGCCGGGGCGCCTGTCGCTGGACAAACCGCACGACATCGGCCCCAGACAGCTCTGACAGTCTGAGCTGCCCGTTGCCGAATCGATCCCTCAGAAAGCTGCGGACGAACGGCACGTAGTTGGCGACGGTCGCCTCCGACAGGGCCCGCTCGCTGCGTAAGTAGGTTGTGAATCTCTCGGTCTCCTGCTCAACCGGAGTCAGTCGGCATGGTGCCGCCTTCTCTGCGGCGGCCACGCCTTCGCGACGCAGAAACTCCACCAGCCGCCTGAGAATAGCCGCATCACCCCGGCGGAGCTGGCTGGGCCCAGCGTGCAAGCGCAGATACTGACTCACATGCTCGGCAGAGAGATCACCCACACTCGCGGCCTGCTCTCCGAGCCATCGGCTGAAACCGGCGGCGAGTCGCACCTGCTGGCAGCGGGAACGTAGCGCGTATCCTTGCTCGCGTGCCCACGCGGCAAATGGAGCGATCTGCGATGACAGTGGCCCCTCCAAGGGTCGCGAGAGGACCACATCCCCATCCACGATGCACTTCATAGTCAACTCCTTCCTTCAATCAATTTAGGATTGTCTGAAGGAGTCAGACTATGCCGAATTCA
>CAZPQC010000292.1:0-3210 GCA_964588525.1 uncultured Spirochaetaceae bacterium | reverse complement strand
GCCCTTCATCCGCCGGGGCATCCAGGCGGCAAAACCGGAGTTCTTGATCTGCATGAATCGCTCCAATTCGCCGCCCACGGCTTGCGCCGCCCGTTTCGGGCCCCGGGCCAGCAGATCGCCGATCCCCTCCCTCTCTCCGATCTTCCGCAGCAGTCCGAGGATCGCCGCCCGGCCGCCGAACCTCAGATCCAGCCCCGGCTCCTCGAGCTTCCCCGACTCCCCCATCTCCAGAGCCCAGGCCACGGACACCCCGGTGGTCAGGGTGTCCATCCCGTACTCCTCGCAGATCTGATTGGCCTCGGCCAGCAGCACCGGATCACCGTTCAGCAGATCCGATCCCAGAGAGTACATGGTCTCGTACTCCGGACCCCTCAACCAGGAGCTGCTTCCGTCCGCCCGGGTGAACTTGTGCAGCATGCCGCAGTGCACGGGGCATCCGTAGCAGGCGATGGCCCGGGTATAGAACTTGTCGGCGTAGGCGTAGCCGTCGATCCGTCCGAAACCTTCGAAGCTGCCGAAGATGTGATTCCGGGTGGCCAAGGCACCCCGGCCGTTCACCAAACCCATGCCCGCTCCGGTCCCGACCCGGGAGAACATACCGACGAGGTTGTACTCCTCGGCGCAGGCGGCCTTGAGCAGCTCCATATTTTCCCGCACCAGGAGGGCGAACTCCTCGGGACGGGCTACCTCCACACCCCCGCTTCCCCGCACGGCGATCGCCTTGACCCGTTTGGAACCCAGCACCGCCCCGGCTCCGCCCCGGCCGAAGGTCCGGGTCTCCGAAAAGACCGAAGCCATGGCCACCTTCTTCTCTCCGGCCCGCCCGATGGAGAGGGTGCGCACATCGGGACCGAAGGTTTTCTTCAGATAGGCTTCGGTTTCAGCGGTGCTTCTGCCCAGGACCGCCTCGGCGCTGTGGAAGCTGACCCGGTCATCCTCGATCAGGAGCAGCGTCCACTCGGGAGCAGCTCCCTCCAGGATCAGGCCGTCCAGACCGGCAAAGCGTATCTCCGCCCCAAGGAAGCCCCCGGCGTAGCTGTTGAGGATCGTTTCGGTCAAAGGGGATTTGGTCACGATGCAGCTCTGCGGCTGCATGGGGGCCATGGTTCCGGTCAGGGGGCCCACAGTCAGGATCAGCTTGTTTTCCGGAGCGAGAGGATCTGTCCGGGGCGGCACCTCATCGACCAGGATCTTGGTTCCGTACCCCATTCCCCCGAGATAGCCCTTCAGCTGTTCGGGCACGCTCCAGGGCGAGGCCGTCTTGTTGCAGAGATCGACGCGGATCAGCAGATCCCGCATGCTGCTCAGGCCCATCAGGATCCTCCCTTCTGAACGAGCGCTCCGGTAACGCACTCCCGTACGCAGGCCGGGGAGCCGCCGCAGAAGTCGCACTTGTACGCGTAATTCGAGCCGCTCGCCTCCATCCAGATTGCCCCGTAGGGACAGGCCTCCACGCAGGCCCGGCAGCCCGTGCAGACATCCCGGTCGATCAGAACCAAACCTTGCGGATCCCGTGTGATGGCCTCGACGGGGCAGGATTCGATGCACGGCCGGCCGGGGCAGTCATCGAAGCGGCAGACCTGAATCTCAGGGATTTCCGGCCACTGCCGCTTGACCGCTATCCGGGCCAGGGGCGGCTGGACCCGGCCGAGCTTGGTCAGCGAACAGGCGCCCAGGCAACGCAGGCATTCGGTGCACAAATTCTCGTCGATGTCGAAACCGAGGGGCATAACTCCTCCTAGGGTTAAAGTATCTAGCTCGCCCCGCCCTTGTCCAGACCCCGCGGCTCGGCGGCGGTGCACCGGCGTAACGGCGACTCAGCGGTAGCCGCCCATGAGCAGGGCGAGCAGGGCCTTCTCCGTGTGCAAGCGGTTCTCCGCCTCGTCGAAGATGATCGAGGCCGGGGAGTTCAGCACCTCATCGGTGATCTCGGTGTTGCGGGAGATGGGCATGCAGTGCATCACCTGCGCGTCCTTCTTGGCCAGCCCGACCACCTTCTTATCCACACACCACCTGTCCCTGAGCCTGGCCTTGGCCTCCTGGAACTCTGGGTCCCCCTGGAAGTGAGTCTCCAGTCCCTTGGCGAATACCTCCGGGGACACCCAGGAGTAG
The DNA here is from genome assembly GCA_964588525.1 of uncultured Spirochaetaceae bacterium. Taxonomy (GTDB): domain Bacteria; phylum Spirochaetota; class Spirochaetia; order SZUA-6; family DRHE01; genus JAFGQJ01. The sequence goes on along the minus strand of CAZPQC010000292.1, from coordinate 1,098 downwards.
ACGTTGATGAAGTCGGCGTCTTTGACCGCCTCCTCGTAGGAACGTACGATCTTGATCGTTCCGCCGCTTCCGCCCGCCTCCTGATCGGCGAGCCGCTTCATGTTCATATCCGGGTCGAACCCTTCGGGACAGGCGACGACCAGATCAAAACCTAGCTTTGCCGCCATGAGCATGGTGGAGTTGGTCAGCCCCGCCGGCGGGTTGGCCGTGCGGTAGCCCCAGCAGAAGGCCACCTTGGCTCCCTGCACCGATCCCTTCTTCTCCATCATGGTCAGGGCATCGGCCAGGGCCTGGCAGGGGTGCTCCAGTGGACAGGAGGCATTGATCACCGGGATATCCGAATACTCGGCGGCGGATTCCAGCCGCTGCCGGCGGATCGCCCGGTAGGCAATGCCGTCGAGGTAGCGGGACAGGGTCTTGATGGTATCATGCCAGTCCTCCTCGGCGGCCTCTCCCACCCAGAGACGGTGCTGATCCAGCCAGAGCATGTGTCCTCCCAGCTGCATCATGGCGGTTTCGAAGCTCACGCTGGTCCGGGTCGAGGGGGTTTCGAAGATCCCCCCCAGGCTCTTGCCCTCCAGCAGCCGGTGAGGCCGGCCCATCTTCAAATCCCGCTTCAACTGTTTGGAGACCTCCAGGGTGAACTCGATCTCCTCCCTGGTGAAGTCCGTGATTCCTCGCAGATGTCGTCCTTTCAAATCCTGCACGATAGTCTCTCCTTATCCGGAATTGCTAGAGTCAAACCAGGCCCTGGTGGAGGTAGGCCTTCAACTGTTCCACCGACCAGGCGGGGTCGATGCCCATGGACTCTACGGTCCTGCCGATGCTCCAGAAATCACGGTCCAGCAGCCCTTCGGCGATGGTAATGGTGGCGTCGCTCACCGGTGTGGGCACCCCGAGCATCCTTCCCAGGGAACTGTAGGTGACCAGCCCGTAGGGGATATCCTCGGTCAGGTGGCGGGTGTCCAGCTTGAAGGGACCTTCGCAGACCTCGAGGAAGGGGGTATGGATGGCGTCGTACAGGGACAGCACGTGCTCCTCTCCGTGGGGATTCCACTTGACCATCAGGATCTCCTCCTCCAGGGGATACTGCTTCAA
>CAZPQC010000291.1:0-3227 GCA_964588525.1 uncultured Spirochaetaceae bacterium | reverse complement strand
GAAACCCAGGGAGGAGCGGACGAAGAAATTCCTGAGCCAGATCCTGACCCACTGAGCGCCGTTAGTACGTCTGCATCGCTATCCCAACCGGAACCTTGCTGATGATGCTTTTTATGTTATATCATGGGTTCGTCGCGCCCCTTGCGGGCGCGTGGATTGAAACAATAGAATGCCTGCAGGAGAACTGAATGCAGACTGTTTCTTTTATCGTTAAACCGAATATTCCCGAACGCCTGAAACCCCTGGAGGAGATGGCCAACAATCTCTGGCTGAGCTGGAACTTCGATGCGGTCCAGCTGTTCATGCGCCTGGACTACGACGTCTGGTTGGCCTCACGACAGAACCCGGCCCGCACCCTGGGGCGGGTCTCTCAGGCCAGATTGGAGGAGATCGCTAAGGACAGCTCCTTTCTGGCCGCCATGGATGCGGTCTATACCAAGTATCAGAAGTACCTCCAGGCGGAACGCTGGTACAAGGGAGACGGCCGGGATGTGGTCGCCTACTTCTCGATGGAGTACGGACTGGATGTGAGCCTGCCCATCTACTCCGGGGGCCTGGGAGTTCTGTCGGGGGATCACCTGAAGACCGCCTCGGATCTGGGTTTGCCGCTGGTGGGGGTCGGGCTTCTGTACCAGCAGGGATACTTTCAGCAGTATCTGAACCCCGACGGTTTCCAGCAGGAGTTCTACCCGGAGAACGACTGGTACACCATGCCGGTGCACCTGTTGATGAATGAAAAAGGGGAAGCGGCGAAGATCACCGTGGATATCGGCTCGGACAACGTAAGCGCCCAGCTTTGGGAGGTCAGGGTCGGCAAAACTCCGCTGTACCTGCTGGACAGCAACATCGAGGAGAACCCGGCGAAGCACAGAGAGATCACCGCCACTCTCTACGGCGGGGATGAGGACATGCGCATTCGGCAGGAGATCCTTCTGGGAGTCGGCGGGATTCGCGCTTTGAAGGCTCTGGATCTCAACCCGGCGGTCACTCATATGAACGAGGGGCATTCAGCCTTCCTGGGGCTGGAGCGCATCCGCACGCTGATCCGGGAACGAAAGTTGAGCTTCTCCGAAGCTCAGCAGGCGGTCTGGCCTGCCAATGTTTTCACTACCCACACTCCGGTACCGGCGGGGAACGAACGGTTCTCTGTGGATTTGATGGCCAAATACTTCAAGGGATTTGCCGAACAGCTGGGACTTCCCTGGAAGGAATTCCTGGGCCTCGGGAGGGAGAATCCGGACAATGACCAGGAGAGCTTCTGCATGACCGTTCTGGCGTTGAAGCTCGCCGCCCATGCCAATGGAGTGAGCAAGCTCCACGGAAAAACCAGCCGCCGGATGTGGCGGAATCTCTGGCCGGAGTTGCCCGAGGAGGAAGTACCCATCATCAGCATCACCAACGGCGTACACCCGCGCACCTGGATCTCCCACAACATGATCGACCTGCTGGACCGCTACCTGGGACCCCAGTTCCAGGAAAATCCTGCGGAGTTCGAGGTTTGGACGCACATGGACCGGATTTCCGACGAGGAGCTGTTTCGGACCCACGAGCGCCGACGGGAGCGTTTGGTAGCCTTCGTGCGACAGCGCCTGCGCCAGCAGCTGCAGCGCAGAGGATTCCCTGAGGCGGAGATCCAGATGGCCGAAGACGTACTGTCCCCCTATACCCTGACCATTAGTTTCGCCCGCCGCTTTGCCACTTACAAACGGGCCAATCTCCTGCTTCAGGATCCGGAGCGGCTGATCAGGCTTTTGACCGACGGCGAACGGCCGATCCAGCTGATCTTCGCCGGAAAAGCCCATCCCCATGACCTGAAGGGTAAAGAGCTCATCCGGGAGCTTATCCATTTTGCCCAGGATCCCCAGTTGCGCAGCCAGGTTGTATTCCTGGAAGACTACGACATGACCATCGCCCGCTATCTCAACTCCGGCAGTGATGTCTGGCTCAACACCCCCCGACGGCCACTGGAAGCCAGCGGTACCAGCGGCATGAAGGCGGCGATGAACGGGGTGCTCAACCTCTCGATTCTGGACGGCTGGTGGGACGAAATCTACACGCCCGAGTGCGGCTGGGCCATCGGCAGCGGCGAGGAATACGAGGATCAGGAGCTGCAGGACGAGATCGAAAGCAAGGCGGCGTACGACCTGCTGGAGCGGGAGATCATCCCCCTGTTCTACACGAGGGGACGGGACGGGCTGCCCCGCCCGTGGGTCAAGCACATGAAGGCCTCTATGGCTCAGGTCGGCAGGGAGATGAACAGCCACCGCATGCTCATCGAGTACTCCGAGCATTTCTACCTGCCGGCCCTCGAGAAAGCACGGGCGTTCGCGGCTGAAGAATATGCTTCGGCCAGGGCGATTGCGGCCTATCTGCAGCGATTGAAGAAATCCTGGGCCCAGGTGAAGGTGGAGAGTCTCACGGTTCCGGAGCAGACGATGTACAAAATCGCAGACAAAGTCGAAGTCTCGGCCCGGATCAACCTCGGGGGTCTTTCACCCCAGGAGGTGCGGGTAGAGCTGTACTTCGGCTCGATCTCCTCCTCCGGTACGATCGAGAATGCCGGCAGCGTGGAAATGATTCCCCAGAGTGACGGCCGCTCCGCCGTAGAGTACCGCGGGCAGATCGAATGCGCGGTGACCGGCCGCCAGGGCTACACGGTTCGTCTGTTGCCCAAGCATCCGGCTCTGATTCACCCCTACGTGCCGGGCTACCTGCGCTGGGCATGACGGGTGGTCATGAGGCGGGCGGTTCTGAAGGGGGACAGGTCCTCTGGGAAGGCGGGCCCGATGCGGCTTCAGCCGAGGGTGAAGGGCAGGAACGGCTCCACTGCGATCAGGCCGATGGTGATCAGCAGGGCGGGGATGTAATTTGCCGTCTTGAGCTTGGCAAGGCCCAGCAGGTTCAGGCCGATCATGATCACCAGCACACCTCCCACCGCGGTCAGCTCTCCCAGCAGCAGCTCATTCACCAGCGGCTGGAGAACCCCGGCCAGCAGGGTGATCCCCCCCTGGTACACGAGGATCGTGATCGCGCTGAAGGCCACGCCGATTCCCATGGCCGCGGTCAGCATGATGGCCATGAACCCGTCCATGACCGACTTGGTGAGGATCAGCTCGTAATTTCCTTCAGCCCCGGCCTTGAACGCCCCGACCAGGGTCATAGCCCCCACGCAGAAGATGACCGAGGCGGTGAGGAACCCGCCGGCGAAGTCTTTTTCCGATTCTCGC
>CAZPQC010000290.1:0-3269 GCA_964588525.1 uncultured Spirochaetaceae bacterium | reverse complement strand
GGCGGACAGTAGGATGAGCCGGATTTTAGCGATTGATTTGGGCAGCAAGAGGGTGGGACTGGCCATGACCGATCCGCTGCGTATGATCGCTTCTCCCTACAGGACGCTTCACTACCGGTCGGACAAACAGCTCATCACCGATGTGATGGCCATCGTCGAAGCCAACGCCGTGGAAACCGTGGTGATCGGCCTACCGCTTCACGAGGATAGCACGGAGAGCGAAGGCAGCACCCGTTCCCGCTCTTTTGCTGCAAAACTAAACCGCCGCGGGGTCGACACGGTCCTCTGGGACGAACGCTATACCAGCCGGGATGCCGAGGAAAGCCTGAGACGCTGCGGACTTGACCGCAGGAGGGCGCTCGCCAAGATCGACAGCATAGCCGCTTCTCATATTCTGGAAGATTATCTGTCGGAGATAAGAAAGAGATAGAGTTCCAGGGTTTTCGGACACTCAGACAAAGATGTCTACGCTTCGCTCCAAACTTTCCACCTCAGGCGCCGGCGGCGGGGTGCTCTGAGGCGAGTACCCCTCAGGAGGCCTAGGTTGATCCTCCGACGGCTGCTGCGGTGGAGGAGGCGAAACCTGTGGATAATAACTCGAATCGATACCTTCTACTGCCATGATAATGTTGTACTCCAATCCCTCTTTAAATATAATCTCTTTCGTATGCCACCGACAACCCCCATGATGCGGCAGTACCGCAGCATTAAAAGCAAGCACCGGGATACGATTCTCTTCTTCCGACTCGGCGACTTCTATGAGATGTTCGAGCAGGATGCGGCCGAAGCCTCTCATCTGCTCGATCTGACCCTTACCAAAAGAAACGGGGTTCCCATGTGCGGGATCCCCTACCACGCTTCCCAAGGCTATATTTCCAGACTGCTCAAGGCGGGCAAGAAGATCGCGATCTGTGAACAGACCCATATCCCCAAAACCGGGCTGGCCAGCCGGGAAGTGGTGGAGGTGATCACTCCCGGAACGGTGGTCGACGAAAACATGCTGGAAGCCGCGGTAAACAACTATCTGGCCTGCCTGGCACGGTCGGGCCAGACGGTTTCGATTGCCTACGTCGATCTTTCCACGGCCGATTTTGCAGCCAGTCATTTCCCGTATGACCGGCGTTACGAAGGGTTCAAGAAGGAGCTGCTCGGTTTGTCTCCCCGCGAGCTCCTGGTGCAGGAATCGCTGCTCACCGAGGATCCCCAGCTGGACAACCTGCTGCGCGAGCACGAGGCTCTGATGATCAACCGTCTGCCCGATTGGAGTTTCGATCTGCAGAACAACATCCAGCTGCTCAAAGATCAATTCCACGTGACCAGCCTGCGCGGATTAGGGCTGAAGGATGACTCCCCGGAAATCCAGACGGCCGGCGCGCTGCTCGCCTACCTCGCGGATACCGCCAAAGGAGTACTTTCCCATATACGCCACCTGCAGATCTACACGGACGGCAGCTGCCTCGGTTTGGATGAATCGACGCTCAAGAATTTGGAAATTGTCCAGAATCTGAACGACCGAACCAGGCGCTACACCCTGCTCGAAGTGCTGGATCAGAGCGCAACCGCGATCGGCGCCCGGAAGCTCAAACGCTGGCTGCTCAAGCCGCTGCGAGATATCGATCGGATCAATCGTCGGCTCGACCTGGTGGAGTTCTTTCACAGGAATCAGATCCTCCTGTCCAAGATCAGAGAGCACCTCGGTCGAATGTTTGACCTGGAACGTCTGTGTTCAAGGGTTGCTTTGGAAAAGGCTCATGCCAAAGACCTCTTGGCCGTAAAGAGCTCCCTGTCCACGGCCGGTGAGATCGCCTCGCTGCTGCACAATCATCCTGAGGTCGGTGCACAGTTTGCCGTACTCTCGAAAAAGTCCGAAGAGTTGAGAACCCTGGTCGATCTTCTGGAGCGATCTATTTTGGAGGAGCCGGCAATCCTGATAAACGAGGGTAATCTCATTAAGCCGGGATTCGACGAAAAGCTGGACCGGTTGCGGGACGTGAAGGAGAACGCTCGCAAGCTGCTGAAGGGATATCTGGAGGAGGAGAGAAAAAAAACGGGTATCCCCTCACTGAAACTCAAGTACAACAAGATCATTGGCTACTTTCTCGAGGTGAGCAAATCGAATCTCAAGTCCGTACCCGGCTACTTCATCAGACGCCAGACCCTGGTCGGAGGTGAACGATTTTCAACGGAAGCGCTTTCGGATATGGAGAGTGAGATCCACAACGCATCGGAACAGATCATCGAGCTGGAGCGAAATCACTTCCTCGAGGTGCGTCGAGCGGTTCGGGAGAAGCTGGATCCGGTGCTGACCGTATCCGAGGTTGTTTCCGAGTTGGACGTCCTGCAGTCCTTCGCCTTTGCCGCAACTCTCTACGCCTATAATCGACCGAAGATCAGCGAACAGAGGGCCTTGAAGATCCGAGAGGGGCGGCATCCGGTTGTCGAGGCTCACCTTCCGGGGGGAAGCTTCGTGCCCAACGATCTGGAGCTGACCGCCGGCGGCAAGAGCTTCGTCCTGCTCACCGGCCCCAACATGGCGGGAAAATCGACCTATTTGCGCCAAAACGCCCTGATCGTCCTGATGGCTCAGATCGGATCGTTCGTGCCAGCCTCCGAAGCAACTGTGGGGTTGGTGGACAGTATCTTCTGCCGCGTAGGAGCCACGGACAACCTGGCGCGGGGCGAATCCACCTTCCTGGTCGAGATGAGCGAAACCGCCAACATCCTGCGCTCGGCCACCGGGAGCAGCCTGATCGTCATGGATGAGGTGGGGCGGGGGACCGGTACCAAGGACGGTTTGTCCATCGCCTGGGCGGTTACCGAGTATGTTCTCCAACGGCTCGGAGCCTTTACCCTATTTGCCACCCACTATCACGAGCTCACCGCCTTGAAACACGAGCATCTGAAGAATCTCTCCATGGCCGTGTTGGAGAGCCAAGGGGAGATCGTCTTCCTGAAGCAGGTCCGGGAGGGACCTACGGACAACTCCTACGGCATCCACGTTGCCGAGATGGCCGGGGTTCCTCCGGAAGTCGTCCGCCGGGCCGAGCAGATGCTCGGAGAGCTCAAGGAAAACGGGGCGGTCAACACGACGGCAAAGGTTCGACTCAATGCTCCGGGCAAATCCGCCCAGCCGCTGCTGTTCGCATTGGAGCAGGTAATTCATGACGAGATCCGCTCTCTGGATCTATCCAGGATGACACCCCTGGAAGCGCTGAATCGTATTGCCGAGTGGCAGAAGGAGCTGCGTAACCGAACCGAGGACAGTTAGC
>CAZPQC010000289.1:0-3285 GCA_964588525.1 uncultured Spirochaetaceae bacterium | reverse complement strand
GTAACAAGGTAGCCGTACGGGAACGTGCGGCTGGATCACCTCCTTTCTAAGGAGCGCTACTGGGCCGTTCACGACGGCCTGTAGTTCCTAGTGAATATGCTGGTTACTCGGTCTTGTCGCTCTGGGACGAGACGAGATGGCCCTCGAGGAGCTTCGGTTCCTCGAGGAGCGCACTGGTCTCCGGATCAGGGCGGGAAGATCGGACACGCTGTTCAGTCGTGAGGGAACCCGGTGCCAAGCACCGGGTTCGAGTTTCCTCCGGAAGCTCGGCTCCTCGCGTTGGGGTTCTTCGAGAACTCCAGCGAATCGACCGCTCGGTCGGTTCGCACGCTCCTTGAGAACTGCATAGCGAGCACGAAAGTCAAAGTATTCTCTGTAATTCAAGCTACAAAGGGTTCATGGTGGATGCCTTGGCGTTAGGAGCCGATGAAGGACGTGGCAGGCTGCGAAAAGCCTCGGTGAGCTGTCAAGCGAGCATTGATCCGAGGATGTCCGAATTGGGAAACCAGGCTGGGGTCATGCCCAGTCACTCTGGTCTGAACACATAGGGCCAGTAGAGGCAACCGGGGGAATTGAAACATCTCAGTACCCCGAGGAATGGAAAGCAACAGCGACTCCCTTAGTAGCGGCGAGCGAAGCGGGAAGAGCCTAAACCGTGTTGGTGTGATAGCCCGGCGGCGTTGCCGGCGCGGTGTTGCGGGACATGTCCGACGAGACGCCGGTCTCGTCAGGGAGTTACAAATCCTGGTGATAGTCGAAGCTGCCTGGAAAGCAGCGCCACAGTGGGTAACAGCCCCGTAGCCGAAATCACTCAGGACTCCCGACGTTGTTCCCAAGTAGCACGGGGCCCGTGAAATCCCGTGTGAATCTGCGAGGACCACCTCGTAAGGCTAAGTACTACCTAACGACCGATAGTGGACTAGTACCGTGAGGGAAAGGTGAAAAGTACCCCGGTGAGGGGAGTGAAATAGTACCTGAAACCATTAACCTACAAGCAGTCGGAGGGATCTTCGGATCCTGACGGCCTGCCTTTTGAAGAATGAGCCGACGAGTTATCGATACGTGGCAAGGTTAAGCCGAGAGGTGTAGCCGCAGCGAAAGCGAGTCTGAATAGGGCATTCAGTCGCGTGTCATAGACCCGAAGCCGAGTGATCTATCCATGGGCAGGGTGAAGCGAGGGTAAGACCTCGTGGAGGCCCGAACCCACCTAGGTTGAAAACTGGGGGGATGACCTGTGGATAGGGGTGAAAGGCCAAGCAAACTCGGCGATAGCTGGTTCTCCCCGAAATAGCTTTAGGGCTAGCGTCGCATGTTCCGCCTTGGGGGTAGAGCACTGATTGGGTTAGGGGGCCACCAAGCTTACCAACCCCAGTCAAACTCCGAATCCCACTGCGCAAAGTGCGGCAGTCAGACCATGTGGGATAAGCTTCATGGTCAAAAGGGAAACAGCCCAGATCGCCAGCTAAGGTCCCAAAGTCAGAACTAAGTGGGGAACGATGTGGAGTTGCCCAAACAGCCAGGAGGTTGGCTTAGAAGCAGCCACCCTTTAAAGAGTGCGTAACAGCTCACTGGTCGAGTGATCCCGCGCGGATAATGTAACGGGGCTCAAGTTCTGTACCGAAGCTGCGGGATTCTGTCATTACCCCGGCGCCTCGCGTCCAGGGGACAGGATCGGTAGGGGAGCGTCGAGCGGCCGGCGAAGCGGCGGCGGAAGCCAGTCGTGGAGGCCGCTCGAGTGAGAATGTCGGCATGAGTAGCGAATGAGGAGTGAGAATCTCCTCCGCCGAATGTCCAAGGGTTCCTGGGGAAGGCTCGTCCGCCCAGGGTTAGTCGGGACCTAAGGCGAGGCCGAGAGGCGTAGTCGATGGACAACGGGTTGATATTCCCGTACCACTGTGTGCGCGTCAAGACTGAACCCAGCTTGCTAAGGAAAGCCCTACGGGGCCTACCGACCCAGCTGGCAGTAGGTCAGCGATGGGGTGACACGGAAGGGTAAGTGGACCCGGGCGCTGGTTGACCCGGGGTAAGCATGTAGGGCGAGGTCCAGGCAAATCCGGACCTCACGAAGCCCGAGGTGCGATGCCGAGCCGCGTAAGGCGAAGCCACTGAACGCCCAAGCCGTCTAGAAAAGCCTCTAGCGAGTTCACATGGTGCCCGTACCCGAAACCGACACAGGTGGACAGGTAGAGAATACCAAGGCGAGCGAGAAAACTCTGGTTAAGGAATTCGGCAAAATGGCTCCGTAACTTCGGGAGAAGGAGCACCCCGGTAAGGTGTAGGACCTCGCGTCCGAAGCCTGAGGGGGTTGCAGATACCAGGCCCAAGCGACTGTTTACTAAAAACACAGGAGCGTGCGAAGTCGCAAGACGCAGTATACGCTCTGACGCCTGCCCGGTGCCGGAAGGTCAAGGGGAGGGGTTAGCTTCGGCGAAGCTCTGAACCTAAGCCCCGGTAAACGGCGGCCGTAACTATAACGGTTGGCTTCCAACTGGCCGTTGGAAAACCTGGCTATATGCTGGAACATCCGAGTATCCGGCGATACTCGTTCATGTCACACACAGGAGATACTGTGCGATGCATGAGCAGTGACAATTCGCCCGGTGCGGACAATCAGCAGGAAACCGAATCACCAGCATGGGACGTCGATCCGATGTGGATCGCTGGGTTCGTGGATGGAGAAGGATGCTTCTCTATCTCGATCCATCGCAATCCGTACGTGAAGCTGACACGGGGATGGCAGGTGCAAGCCTGCTTCCAGGTGACTCAGCATCAAACGAATCGGCACGCTCTCGATGCGCTTCGCGCCCACTTCGGCTGCGGTCGAGTGGTCGCGAAGGGCCCACGGAGCAGCGTTCTCACCTTCACGGTGTGGACGCTGCGTGAGCGGGACGAGATCATCGTCCCGTTCTTCGAGACCCATGAACTCATGGTGAAGCGAGGGGACTTCATGCGGTTCGCATCGATCGTCAGGTCGATGCGACGGAAGGAGCACCTCTCGCCTGCGGGCTTCGAGAGAGTCGTCCGCCTTGCCTATGCGATGAACGCAAATGGCAAGCAGCGGGCACGGCCTCTCCAGGAAGTCCTCGGGGGATCCTCAGAGACTGCACGCCAGGCACCGTCCGTCAGGGCGGTGAAGGTACAGTCCGATCCTCATGGCGACATGGGGAGTCAGGCAGAAATGATCTGACCATCCGCTGCACTCTTTGGGTGTGGTGGAGAGTAACAAGAATGCCTAAGGTAGCGAAATTCCTTGTCGGGTAAGTTCCGACCTGCACGAATGGCGTA
>CAZPQC010000288.1:0-3306 GCA_964588525.1 uncultured Spirochaetaceae bacterium | reverse complement strand
TACCGCTAATCTCCAGCACGCGTTGGAACGCCTGCTGCAATGTCCAGCCATGCCAATCCCGGACCGTCTCCTCTTCCACCCCGGGCAGCTCCAGGATCCGCAGATCTTCGGCTCTGCCGCTGAACCGATCGGGCTCGCCGATCCACTGCGGCAGCTGCTCCAGTCGCTGCCGGGTTGCGGAGGACGGCTCGGGGAAGGCGGAAAACCCGCTCTGCTCCCTACCCCTGAGGTAGGCGTCGGTTCTCGGATCTGCGGGTTCCAGGCGGACGAGCACGGCCCGGACCGCCGTTTCCACCGCCTCCACCGCGCGGGAACGGCTCGACGCCTTGGAGATCAGATTGCCGCACTTGCCCATGTTGTTGATCGGCAGCTCGACCCTCTGCCCTGGGGAGACACGCAGAAACAGCTCCTCGATGCCGGGGATATCTCCGGCCTGCTGCAATCCCTCCAGGTTTTTCACGGTACCGGGGATGGAGATGAAGGCCCGTTCCGCGGACACCCAGTTCCGTTGGGGTTTCAGATCACCCGGGGGCAGACCTACGGCAATATTCAGAGCCGCAGCCGTAACCTCTACCCCGGAGGCAAAGGGGTAGGTCCACCCCGACATGTAGCCTCCGGAAAGCCGGGCTGCTATCTCTCCGACCACCGCACCGTTCGGGGTGACCTTGATATCCCCCTTGGCCGCACCCTGGGTGATCCCCAGAGCCCGGATGCCCCGCCTGAACACTTCCTCCGAATCGCGGAGCACCTCCGGGGGGAGGTCACTCGGCATGGTATGCCCCATCTCGACGAAGTACGGAGGAAAGCAGATGTGCCGGTCCGCCACACCGCAGATGGTGATCCGTCCGTCATGGATCAGCGCGTCCAGGCTCAGCTCGGGTCCTTCCAGATACTGCTCTACGATTGCCTGCCCGCTGGCGGACTGACCCAGGGCAATCGCGAGGGCATCCCGCAGCTGCCGTTCGTCATCCACCCGGCGCACGCCCCGGGCACCCATGTTGTCGACCGGTTTCACCACCAGGGGGAACGAGAAATCCTCCGGCAGGGTGCAAGGAGAGCGTTCGGCCGCTGGACGGGCGGTTCCGGCATCCACCGTGAAAAACTTCGGGCTTGGGACCGCTTGAGCCTGGAAAGCGGCGCGCATCCGCGCCTTGTCCGTGGCGGTCACAGCGGCCTGATAGGGAATCCCGGGAAGCCCGATCCTTTCGGCCACCCAGGCGACGGTGGTGGAGAAATCGGTTCCCGCTGTGAATACCCCGTCCAATCCCCCTTCCTGTTCAAGGGTCCGGGCCACCCGGGTCACCGCCTCCCGGTCCTTCAGGTCCACCCGTTCACAGCGGTCGGCAAAGTGTTCGACCTCCTCGCTGACTGCGGCCGCAGCCACGACCACGTTCCATCCTTTCTGTTTTGCCAGACGGACCGCGGGCAGCTGCATCACTCCTCCGCCCAGGATCAGTATCCTCATGCCGGATCCCTCACCTTCACCGCGTAGGCTTCAAAGGTGTCCCCCAGCCGCAGCAACCGGCTGAGCGCGGAAAACCCCGAGGATAGCGTCGACTCCGGGGCCAGCCGGCCGGGCCAGGGAAAGCGCTCGCCGTGATGGCCGGTCACCACGACGTTGCGAAGCCGGAAACCGTATCGCTTCAGAATCCCCGCTGTCCGGCGTGGAGACCACACCGTGTAGTGATCCTGAGGACTGTTCTTCAAAAACCGGATCCGGTTTTTTCGCCCCGAGATTCCCGCTGCATTGGGAGTGGCGAAGGCGAAAACGCCCTCCCGCCGGAGGAGCGAGTTGATGCGGCGGAGCACCGCTCCCGCGTCGCGAAAGTGCTCGATCACGTACCACATGGTGATGACGTCGAATCCCAACTCCGCGCCTTCGATCTCCCGCAGCCCGGCGTCGGCCGTGAAATCACCCAGCCCGCAGGGGATGCCGAGCTGGTCCCTGACGTAGCGTACCGCTTCTCGAGCCACGTCCAAGCCATGGGCCCGAAATCCCCCCTCGGCGGCGGCCTGCAGAAAGGGCCCGTACGCGCAGCCGACGTCCAGCAGCCGGAGGTCCGGAGGTGTCGGAGCAGCAGAAGGAAGAGCTGCGGAAGGCGCCGAGGAGGACACCGCGGGGGCGATCCGGCGGATCCGTGTCAACCGGGCGGCGGCGGCCCTCTTGATGCTCTGGAAATCCTCCAGGTAGGTCTTCCCATACTGCTTCTGATAGCGGGAGAAGAAGTACCCTTCATCGTAGTGAACGTTCGTCTGGCCGAAGCCGATCAGGTATATCATCCCGCAGTCCCGGCAGGCAAAGTAGGAGCGCCTTTCGAAGCGGGCCAGAGCCGGATTGTTCGTCTGTCCGCAGATCGGGCAGCGGGCCGGTCCGGAGGGCCGAAGTCGGTCCGGGAGCTCTGACAGTTGAGGAGACTGGAAGAAGGTTTCCGGTGGATAGCGGGAAAGCAGTTCCTGAAAAACCCGGGGATCGGCAAGCAGCCTCTCGAGCTTTCGGGACGCAGGCCGGCGGACCCCGATCTGAGGGATGCCGGCTGCGCTGCTGAGCCGGTAATGATAGGCCGAAGGATTGAGGTTTATCACCGGAACCCCGGCTGCCAGAGCCTCGTAGGTGGTCAAACCGAAGGAGCAGAACAGCAGGTCGTACGCACCCAGCATGGATTTCAAGTCGTCGGCATTGCGGAGCACGGTGATGCCTTCAGGCCAGCATCGTCGCTTGAAGTAAGGTCCCTGGACCACGGTGATCTGCCGGCGCTCGAAAAATCGCCCGCGGAGCAGCAGCTCAAGGAGCAGGCTGCTCAGATCCGCCGGGTCCTCCCCGCCGAAGCTGATCAGCACATTGTCGGGGGGAATGCGGACGAGTGGCTTGCGCTCTACAGAGTGGCGCTCCGCCGGGCGGCGCTCCGCCGGTTGGCGCTCAGCCGGTTGGCGCTCCGGCCGCTGAGGCTGCGACCGCTGCGGCTGCGTCGATCGGCTCACGGCCCGGCGTCCCATCGACGGGCACGCGGGAAGGTCCATGAGGCTCAAGGCGGCCAGGTTGGCGCTGTGCCTCTGGCGGTAGGTGGGAAAGATGTCGATCAAATAGCTGCAGTATCGGCGAGCCGGACCTCCCTCATCCAGTCCGACGACAGGTGCGGGAAAGAACCTGCTAATCTGATCTACGGCGGAACTGCGCCTGTCCAGGATCACCAGGTCCCACGGCTCCGCCGGATCGTAGCGCTCCAAAAACCTGCAGGCTGAGGAATCGAGGCCCAGTGGCGCCAGCAGCGCTTCCACGGCGGAGCCGGGGTGTTGCGGGCCGGAACC
>CAZPQC010000287.1:0-3315 GCA_964588525.1 uncultured Spirochaetaceae bacterium | reverse complement strand
GCCCGGAGGGATTCGAACCCCCGACCCTCTGATCCGAAGTCCGTTTCCCGTCAGGACAGGCAGCGCAGGCCGATTCGTGCGTGGAACGACGCCATTGGCGGCGCCGATTCGGTCGATTCCCGGGTGAGTCAGATTCCCGCCCCGGAGAGAGTCTTGTTCCCGTCGTGAAAACCGAGAGAGTCTGATGCCCTCGTCGGGATCGGCTTCCTTCAAATGCCCACGGCGAGACTCAGGGATTGTACGCCTCGACGGCTGAGGCTCTCGCCACCCAAACGATCGGCGATCGAGCCGGGGCGACGGGGCAACGCATCGGGGGCACGACGATTGACGACTATGTCGGATCAGACATATACTCCCCGCCGTGAGCAAGGGCGACAAGCCGCTGGTCTGGCTCCATGGCGAGGTGAGAACCCCTCCGCTGTCTCAACAGGCACGCATCGAGACTGGCGTGCTGCTGCGCCGGATACAGCAGGGCGAGTCGCTGGGGATGCCTGTCTCACGACCCATGCCCTCGATCGGGAAGCGGTGCCACGAACTACGGATCGTGGACGAGGACTCCACCTGGCGGGTCCTCTATCGGATCGATGACGACGCGATCGTGATCGCGGAAGTGTTCAAGAAGAAGACGCAGGCGACGCCCAAGAGCGTGATCGAAGCCTGCCAACGGCGACTCCGCGGGTACGACCATATCGCCGGCGGAAGGGAGTGAACCTAAGATGGAAAAGACCAAGAAGGACCGCCTCGAAGGTGCCGGCTGGCGCGTCGGTACCGCCGAAGACTTCCTGGAGCTCACCCCAGAGGAGGCGGCGTTCGTCGAGCTCAAGCTTGCCCTCGCCCGCTTCCTGCGTGACATGCGCGTGCGGCAGGGGTGGACGCAGGAGCAGACGGCGAAGCGCCTCGGGTCGAGCCAATCGCGACTTGCCAAGATGGAGGCGGCGGACGCGTCCGTCTCCGTCGACCTGCTAGTCAAGTCGCTGCTGGGACTCGGAGCGACGCGTGAGCAGGTTGGCCAGGTAATCGCCCGGGCGGCATAGGGTCGACCGACCTGCGTCCGGCGAACGGGCATCGGGCGCCCGACTTCGTGGCTCCACGGGTTCCGGTGCGGACCAGGCGGGGCCCGAGCATTCGCCCGATGTCTGCCGTTGATCCACCGCTGCCATAGATATCCCTCCATCGAGAGCGGCGCAAGGAGGACACGGCGAATCGCTAGACTTGGCGGGGTTGGCGGAGGGAGGTCTCGTGGTCACGCCGCTTGTCATCGTCCTCATCGCGATCGCACTTATCCGGGTATTCGCGTATTCAAGGGGCGTTAAGTTCCGGACTGCCCGGCCGAGCGTGGTGGGCATCTTCCCGACAAGAGCCAGCCTCATCCGCCTGGTCGGGATGGCCCTCGCCGAGCAGGACGTTGAGTGGCAGGACGGGCGACGCTACTTCAGCCCGAGTCGATGACATCAATCGACGAGGGCGCGATCGAGGACGAGGAGGTGAACCAGCCACAGCTCATGGCCAGCTGATGAACCAAGGCGCGACGATGACGCGCTGCTACACCACGTCCTGGGACTTGACCTGGCGTGGTGTAGGTCAATGCCAGGCTGCCCACCGACCGACTGGCGACAACATTCTCCGCACGGCCGTCCACGAAGCCGTATCTGTTCGCTGCAAGCCAACGCATGGCCCAGGAAACGCCCCGATCTCGCAGTCGATCCTCCGGCGACCGACCCCGCAGGCACTGATGGGCCGACCGAGTTCGTGTTACATCCGCGCCGACCAGATTCCGAGATCTATTGCAAGTCAATCGAATACGAGCGATACTCGATAGATGAGCATGCTCGCTAGTCGGCTTCTTCGCGTCGCTCTTGTCGTCCTCCTGCTCGGGTCTGTGTTCGCGCAGGTCCTCGTATCCGCGTATGCATCCGAGGTAGGAAGGAGGTTCCCGGAGGTGGCTGGCCTGGTAGTCCCCTACTCGGCTGCCGCGATCCTCTTCATCGGGTGCGCTCAGGTGGCGCTGCTCGTAATCTGGGGGCTGCTGTCTCTGGTGGACAGTGGGGCCATCTTCACCCACCGCGCCCTGCGCCGGGTCGATGCCCTCGTGGCGTGCGCGGCGGTCGCGACAGTCCTGAGCGCCGGCGTCATGATCCACATGCTTGCCTTTGTGCCGGAGGGCGGTGGCCCGATGGTCTACTACCTGGCCGCCTGCATCACCGGCGGCCTCGCGTCCGTGCTACTCGGGGTCGTCATGCGGAGCCTGCTCCAATCGGCGATCGCCAATCGCGCCGAGCTCGACGGGGTGATCTGATGGCCGTCATCGTCGAGCTCGACATCATGCTCGCCCGACGCAAGATGTCCGTGAATGACTTTGCCAACGCCGTAGGTATCACCCCGTCCAACGTCGCCGTATTGAAGAACGGGCGCGCCAAAGCCATCCGGTTCGTCACTCTGGACGCGATCTGCCGTGTGCTCGAGTGCCAGCCGGGCGATATCGTCCGATGGACCGCCGATCCGCCCGCCTAACTACGCGGTTTCGGGGGCGCCAGTCCTGACGATAGTCGTCGCCTTCATCGGGCACGGTGGCGCCCCCTTTGTCCGGCGAAACAAAGTCCAGCCGACCTGCGCACCGCTTGGAGTTGCCGCGCCGGGTGTCACAGTTGCGGTTGGGTCCGCGTTTCCATCGATTTCTCCTTTGCTTTCGAGCTTGTCGAATGTGGTCGGAGGACCAGGGGAACGGCGGCCAGTCACGCACCGGCCGCAAGCGCGATCGCGTCAGGCGATCGGCGTTCTCGTAAACCCCTGATGGGCAAGTTCCAAGGTCTCAAGGCAGATCTCGAGGTTCCAGCGCCGCTGGCGCTCCGCATCGTCGACGTTCTGCTGTCTCGCACTGAGTCGTCTGGGGCTATGCGCGATGGCCTCGTTCGTGGCCTCGAACTCGCCAACTCCTTCGCCAGAGCAGCAGAAGTCGCTGGGAAGATAGTGGCCGTGGCCAACTTCACAACAGATCAGCTCTTGAGAATCGAGAGGGCGGTCCAGGAGAACGTTCAAGTCACAGACTCGTTCAGAGCTCGTGCTCTATTAACCCCCTTCCTGGCAGGGTTGAAAGCGAGCGGTCCATCTAGGTGACAGCCCTTGGATCGAGCCGTTCATTCGCGTGATTCCGGTGCCGCTGTCGGCGGCACCGAGCGGAATGCGTCCGTACACTCAGGTTTGGGCCAGTAAATCGTCGCCGAGATGGTCGCGGCCTCGCTAGACGCGAAGGAACGGCGGGCCCCTCGGGCCGAGCGTTGGTCGGGTGCCTGTCGCGCGCTCAGAACGCCTGTTCTA
>CAZPQC010000286.1:0-3325 GCA_964588525.1 uncultured Spirochaetaceae bacterium | reverse complement strand
CTGGATACGACGAAATCCGGGAGGGTAACGACGCGGCCCATTAGTTTCGATGATCAGCAGGATAATAATGCGGGGTGAGCTGGCAGCGCGGTGGATGCGGGAGTTGTAGAGGAGATTGAGGTACGTGCGTCTCGTAACTAGGGTTGGGCGGATGAACATGTTGGGGACAGAACCCTAATTCAAAGAAGCTCGGCCCAATCCAGTAGTCGAGCAACCGATAAACCTCTCGCGATTACTGAGCTGCCTGTTGGTCTCCCTGTATTTTGGACTGCGCCGAGAGTTCGTCCAGATCCGTCTTCAACTTCATAATGAGCTCGCCGTAGCTTGCGAAATCGCCCTGCCGTAGTTTCTCGACGGCACCATTGTAATTCTCGAGAGCCCGTTCGATAAGCCTGCCGATGTCCTCGAGGGACGCTAGAGCGGTCGGTGCAGCTTCCTCGGCAAGAGCCGCCTTCGTACCGGCCTTGCCGAAGACCTGGCCGAGCGCCTCCTCCAGAGTAGGGGCAAATCCAAGCCGGTCCTGATAGGCGACTATAATGATCTTCAATTCGGGCAGCTGACTATTGGCGGACACGAGGTACACGGGCTCCGCGTATATAAGTGAATCTTTGATCGGTATCACGAGGAGGTTGCCCCGGATGATCTCGGATCCACTCTGACTCCAGAGTGTGAACAGCTGGGAGATTTCGCTGTTTTGATCGATCCGCGATTCGATCTGCAGAGGTCCGAAAATGAGCTTTTCTTTCGGGAATTGATACTCGATCATCTTTCCGTAGCTTTCAGGATCGGAAAATGCGGCTATCCATGACACCATGTTGTTCTTGTTGGTAGGCGTAAAAGGAAACATGAGAACGTACTGTTCCGGATTCTCGAGCTCGGGGAATCTGTTGATGATGTAGTAAGGGATCATGTCTGTTTGGGTGTCGCCGTAGATTTCCTTGGGCGTGGCCCACATGTCTTCCTTGTTGTAGAACACCTCCGGGTCGCTCATGTGGTAGGTCTCATAGATGCCGGCCTGAACCTCAAACATATGGTAGGGGTACCTGATGTGCGCGCGAAGCCCTTCGGGCATCTCCTCGATATCCTTGAACAGGGCCGGAAAGATCTTTCTATACGTTTGGATGAGCGGATCCTGTTTGTCGATGACATAGAAGGTCACGTTCCCGTTATAGGCATCAACCGTGATCTTGAGTGAGTTGCGGATGTAGTTGTAGCCCTCCGCAGTAGGCGTGGAGTAAGGATACATGTTGGTAGTCGTGTAGGCATCGCGTATCCAGTACAGCCTTCCATCATTGACCACCATGTAGGTGTCGGGGTCGTACAGCAGGAAGGGTGCGATCTTGGGCACACGCTGCTGTACGCTCCTGTAGATCATGAGCTTGCTGTCGGGCTTCAGATAGTTGGTAAACAGTATCTGCCAGTCTTTCAAACGAAGTGCGATCAGAAGTTTTCTGAAAAAACCCTTGATTTCTATGCCGCCGGAGCCTTGATAGCTGGTGAAGACGTTTGCAGAACCCTTGGGATAGTCGAACTCCTCGAGCTTGGTATTGGCCACCACATACTCTGTCGTTCCCTGGCCGTAGTAAATTTCGGGTCTGTCGATTTTGAGGGGGACGGACACCTTGGGCGGGATATCTTTTATTAAGAACACAGGAAGCCCTTCTGAACCTTTTTCATTGACAGGGGACATGACCAGTCCGTACCCGTGGGTATATTGGAGTCTCTGATTGACCCATGTTTTCGCCGTCTGTGGGAGCTGATCGTAGTTGAGCTCCCTCACCGACAGCATCACCTGCCGGAAATCTTCGCCAAAGCGGTAGCGATCGACGTTGACGTGGCTGAAGTCGTAGTACAGCCTGAACTCCTGGAGCTGCTTGTAGGTGGTCTTCAGGGGGCGCTCATCCCAGATGCGAATGTGTTTGGTGGTCCCGGTTTCGGGAGAAAAATCGTCTGCCGAGAGGGTATCGGAGACCGGAAATGGCCTCACAGCGACGTCCTGCAGGTTGTACCCTCTCCTGGTAAACTCGATATTGTTGTTGATGTAGGGAAGCTCTCTCTCAAGCTGGTTCGGAATCACGGAAAATTGCTGAACGATCCCTGGTATGATTCCCGTAATCACCACAGCGCCGCCGATCAAGATACCGTAGCCGACAAGCAAGGGCTTAAAGCGCCGTTTGGAAGCCCCGAAGCCGATCAAAACCGCTATGAACAGGGCGATGGCGATCATGATGTAGTAGGCGAGGCGTACGACTTTCACGTCCTTATAGGTAGCTCCGAAGATGATCCCTCTCGGTGATAGAAGCAGAAAGTACTCTTTCAACCAGTAGTGCCAGGCGATCAGGATGCTGATTAGCAGAGCCAGAAACAGGAGATGCCTGGTGGCCCGGGTGTTGACTCTGAGTTTTTTATCGACGTAGGTAACGTTTCCCGATATCAGGTACAGCAGACCGACCATCGCGGTTGTCAACACAACGGCTCCCAAACTCCAGTTTTTTAGAAAATTGTAAAATGGAAGAATGAACACGTAGAAAGAAACATCCCGCTGGAAAAGCGGATCTGTGACATTGAAATCGGTCCGATGCAGAAGCTTTTGCAGCAGCGCCCAGCGGCTGCTCGCAGCTCCAGCAAAGATCAAGCCCAGAAGCAGTATTGCGGCAAGGGAGATCGAAACCGCTGTTTTCCTGTTTATCTCAACCTGTGCTCCCTGCGCGAGCTCGGCGGGTATACCTGGCTGCTGAAGCGACGAGCGAGGAATTTTCAGCGTTTGAATGCCTCCCTTTCTGAAGACGGCCAACAGATTCAAGCCGGCAAAGAGCAGGAAGAGAATGTAGAAGGTAAACCAAAGCCCGATCTTTGTGAATAAAATGGTACTGAAGACGCTGACATAGGAAAGGTGGTCGAACCACAGCACATCAAGCCATATCCTTGCGCCTGTAAACAGAACGACAAGCACAACAACGATGATTCCGATAACGATCAGGATTTTGTTTTTTTTTGTCATTTTTTCCTTCTTCTTCCCCGCTGGAGTTCTTTCGATTCTATCAGCTAATGCCGGTCTCAACTACATCTTGGGGAACAATAATCGGTAATTACCATCTTTGTATTTCCGCCTTCAGGCGTCTTCCTTTGGGCAGAAAATTAGGGTTCCTACCCTGAAAATTTGGCGTAGCGATTTTCGCCAAGCCAAAGTCGATACCCTTCTTGGGTATAACGGGGTTCTTCAGCGGCGGGGTTCTTGCGCATCTGCTTTAAGAACTGTTATGCCCCCCTATAATTCCACATTCGCAATGTACAACCCCCTACCGAAAATTCCCTCTGGATCATG
>CAZPQC010000285.1:0-3378 GCA_964588525.1 uncultured Spirochaetaceae bacterium | reverse complement strand
ATCCCGGGTTCTCAGATTGACTCCCTTGAAACCGTTTATCCGAAGCACGTCGAGGATCTCCACCAGCAGGCTGTAAGAGATGGTCCGGTCTCCTTCCAGGACTACGGTCCTGATCTGCTCCTTCTCCGCCTCGGTGATTTCCGCCAGCCGGCTGCTCAGGCTGGCCAGAGTGTGCCGTTCCTTGTTGAAGTAGATCTCATCCCTGGCAACGACGGTGATCACCAGCTTGCTCATGGCCACCGGCTCCGCGGTTTGGGAGGAGGGAAGCACCAGAGAGATTCCCGGGGTGATGATGAAGGTAGTGGAGACCATGAAGAACACCACCAGCTGGAACACCACGTCGATCATGGGAATCAGGTTCGGAGTCGACTGCGTGCTGAGCCGCCGTTTAAAGCGCATGGACCGATCCCTCCAGCAGCAGAACCAGCTCGTTGACCCTGTTCTCCAGGCGCAGGATGATGTGGTTCACCTTGGTGACCAGGTAGTTGTAGAAGATGATCGCCGGGATGGCCACGATGATTCCGGCAGCCGTGGTGATCAGGGCTTCGGCGATGCCCCGGGCCAAAAGAGCGGGATCCCCCACTGCTCCGAACTGGCCCAGAACCCCGAAGGCGCGAATGTTGCCGGTTACCGTACCCAGCAGGCCCAGAAGCGGGGCCAGGGTGGCGATGGTGCCCAATGCGGACAAGGAGCGCTCCAGCTTCGGTGTTTCCAGGCTGGCCGCGTCCAAAATGGCATCCCGGATCGCCTGCTTGGGCTGATTGCGGTACTCGATGCCGACCCTCATCAGGTTGGTTATGGGACTCGGGTGCTGCTCGCAGATGGCCATGGCTTCGTCATGGTGTCCCTTCTCCAGGGTGGCCTTCAGACGCCTTATCAAGCTCTCCTCATCGACCCTGATGTGGCGAAAGTACAGCAGACGCTCGATGATGATCACCACGCCGATCAGGGAAAGCAGCAGAATGAAGTACATGACGATGCCGCCCTTCATAAAAACTTCCAACATAGCTTCGCTCCTACAGATTGATCTGTACTTTTATGGTTCCTCTCAGCCCGGGAGCCTCGTAGCCGTCCCAGGCGTAGAGCCCGCCGGAGGGCAGTCGGGTATTCAGTACCGTTTCCCCCAGAACGGGATGGAGAAGATCCTCGATTTCAGCGATCAAGGAGATCGTGTCCGTAATATTGTAGAATCCGCCTGCCGATAGCAGCGGCGTGAGCGCTGCATCGCCGATCGCGAACTCCAGGCTGGCATCGCCGCCCCAACGGGTCGCCGCATCATTGCCCTGGATCTCCACGATAGCGGAATGAAGCGGAGCCCCCGGAGCTCGATCCAGGAACTCCGTATGCAGCCCGGCGCTCAGGGTGATCAGGGCGCCCAGGTTCCAGCGCAGCCTGGCGTCGGTGTTGAGCTGCACCGCGGAGTATTGGGGGATGGTGAACAACCCGTTTGCGGGGTCTGGCGGGTTCCCGTCGGGCCAGAGCAGGGCGGAGCTCCACGCCAGCAGTGCCTGGGCCTGAAGGGACAGATTCTGGGTCAGGGTGAAGCTCATCCCCAGATCGGCGAACCAGCCGTGATCGTCCGCCGGTGCGCTCACAAGTAGGTCCGGAAGCGGAAAGCCGGCCAGCAGATCGGCGTAGTTCAGCGGCACGACCCGGTAGCCCCCGCTGGCCTGAAAGGAGAAGGTGGAAAAGGGGGTTCCCGAGAGGGAGAGGGAAAAGGGAAACAGGTGATCGAGCTCGCTGTTCCACATCCACCCGCCCCGGGCTTCGAAGCGGTAGTTCTCCAGGAACTCGGCTCCGAAGAAGGCCTGCAGGCCGGCGCGCTGGAGGTCATCGGTCACACCTCCGGACACGGATCTGTAGGTGAAGTCGCCCTCCAGCCCCAGCCAGATGCCCCTGTGCCGGAACTCGAGGGATGCCAGCGGTGCGATCAGGATCTCTGTCGTGTCCAGAGGAGTCGTGCCGGTCAGCAGCTGGGAGGCGAAAGAGCCTTCGGTCTGTGCTTTCAAGGTGAAACGCTCTCCCACAGGCTGTTCCAGGCGGACAGCCAGCCCGCCCTGGCGATGCACGTGGGACAAATAGGTGAGGGTCTCCTGCTGCAGGCCCCGCTCCTGATCCTGGAACAACCCCTCGAGCTCCAGGCCCAGAGAGCCCAGGTGGAACTTGATCCCCGCCTCCAGACGATCCTCCCGGGTGTGAAAACCCGACCCGGCTGCCTCGCCGTCCGCCCCGGCGACCCCGTCGAGCATCTCGTGGAGGAAGCGCAGCTTGAAGCGGGGTTCCTCCCCGCCGATTCTGTTGAGGGAAATCTGGCTGTAGAGGTGGCTCAAGGTCCCTGCGCCCAGGATGGCCTGGGCGGACAGCCCGGAGCTTCGCTGCCCGCCGATCAGATCGCGGCTCTCCCCGATGCCGACGGGGATTTCCGGCTCCTCGATATCCAGTTCCCCCACCTCCGGCAGGGGCACGGTTCGTTCGGGAGCGGACAGCGTGTCCTCTCCCGGGATGCCCGCCTCCACCTCCTCGACACTGAAATCCTCGATTCTCAAGATAACCTCGGGAAGGATGATATCCGGCTCCTCCGGCTCCACGGCGGGAGCCGATTCCTGGGCGGACAGGACGCCGAGGCACAGCAGCAACAGCAGCAGTGAAGCAACGAACACTCGTTTCATCAGCGGCGCCCCCCTTCCAGCAGTTTTTTCGCCTCCTCGGTCCACTGGGAACCGGGGAAGTGCTGCTCCAGCCTTCCCACCAATTCACGCACATCCGTCATGTTCCCGGCCAGGTACATCATCTCCGCGGCCCGAAAGATCGAGGCGGCCATCTGATCCGTGTCGTCGGGGTTGAGATAGCCGGCCTTGAGGAACTCCCGGGCTGCCTGCACGGGCTCGGATTTCCGGTAGTAGTACTCGCCGATGAGAAACTGGGCCTGGGAGGCGGTTACCGGCTCTCCCCGGTCCACCACCTTCTGCAGCATCTCCAGGGCCAGATCCATGCGCCGGGATCCCTCGTAGATATACAGCCGGGACAGCTCGATCATCGCCTCCCGGCCTTTTGAAGTCTTGGCCCCGCCCTCCACTCCGATGATGCTGGACAGCACCGCCTCCCGGTCGCTGAACCCCTGGAGGGAGTAGCGCAGCTCGTCGATCCGCCGGGCGGTATTGTACACCGCCGCCTCCTCCGGATACTCCTCGTTCAGGAGCGTATACAGCTCTATCGCCTTGTTCTGGTCCCCCCGGTCGGCATATACCTCCGCGGTCCGGCGCAGGGCATCGGGGCGGAAGGGGCTCAGGGGAAAGTTTTCCAGCAGGCGTTCCCAGTGCAGGACCGCGCCGAAGCGCTCGCCCAGCTCGTAGGAGGCCAATCCCCCCCAGTAGAGGG
>CAZPQC010000284.1:0-3379 GCA_964588525.1 uncultured Spirochaetaceae bacterium | reverse complement strand
GTGTGGGAGGGCCCGCCCGGCTGGAGAGGATGCGGGGCCTTGACCTTCGACGGGCAGTACATCTACGCGGGGCTCTACACCGACCCGGCCAAGGTGGTCCAGATAGACCCCGACACCATGGAGACGGTTGCTGTTTGGGTGGGAGAGGAAGGCCAGAGGGACGTTTGGGCGCTCTCCTTCGACGGATCGTACATCTACGCCGGTCTCTGGACAGACCCCGGCCAGGTGGTCAAGATCGACCCCCGCGACATGAGCGAGGTGGACACCTGGATCGGGACAGAGGAACAGGACGGCTGTATCTCATTGCTTTTCGACGGACAGGACCTCTACGCAGGGCTTGCCACCTGGCATGGCATGATCGTCAAGATTGACCCCTCGGATATGTCCACCGTGCGCTCCTGGACGGCCGAGGAAGGTCAGGATTACTGTGGATGCCTGACCTTCGACGGACTCCACATCTTTGCCGGGTTTTGGGTGGATCCGGGGCAGGCTGTCCGTCTGATCCTGTAGGAGCAACCCGTATGGTAAAAGTGCTGCAACAAGACCGAACCCATCCGCTGTTTGACACACTGAGCCAGCATTTCGACATGCAGCGCGACGTCACAGACACCGTCGTTCGCAGTCGGCCCAAGACGCGCTCCGAAATGCCGCACTCTGCCCTCAACGAGCTCGGACGTCACCTCTTTGCCCATTGCGTGGAACTGTGGAACAACATGGCCGAGGAAGCCAAGCAGTGGTACAACGACAACGCCCCGCCTCAGTTCTGCACCGGCTATCTATGGTGGACGTGGAGCTGCCTGGTCAAGAACTACAACGCCGGCCCCTGGACGGTGAATGTCAGCAGCATCGGCGGTCACGCTTACATCGTTCCCCAGGACGCCCCCGAAGGCATCTTCGCGACAGGGTACGTCGATACCACCGAGCTTGGCACCCTGGCCCATCTCGACTGGGAGCCGGGCTGCCGCGAGGAAGGGCTGCCTCTCCTGCTGGTGCATGGCTGGTATCCAGAAGCCTTCGTCCCGGCTCAAGAGTGGAGGGTCATGGCCTGGGAATTGACGGGTAAAGACCCCACGCAAGAGGCCGACTTCGCGACCATCTACGATCCCAACCTCCCCGGCGACGAGGCCCATGCCCTCAGATTCCTCACCGGCCAGGGCCTCGACGTGTACATCAGCAACTACACCCACGCCCCAGAGAATGGCACGCCCGGCGACATTCGGGCTTACGCTCAGTCCCTGGCCCACGAGATCGAGATCGTGAGGAGCCACAAGGGGGCCCCCGCCGTGGATATCCTCTCCCACAGCATGGGAGGCATCGTCGCCAGAGCGTACATCGAGAACGAAGACCTGGCTGACAACCCTTTCGCAGTTGCATATCGAGATGACGTTTTCAACCTCATCATGCTCGCTCCGCCCAACCAAGGCACTCGTTGGTCCAACCTGTATCCAGGATGGTGGGATTGGACATCAATACTACAATTAGAGCCAGACTCCGACTTCCTGGCCCAGCTCAACTCAGGCGTCACAGGCCAGAGCAAAGGCGCCACGTACCACGTCATCGCAGGGAACTACTATACCTGCCTTAAGATACCCGGTCTCCCCTCCACATACCACGCATCTCGACTGTGTGAACTAGAAGACGATGAGCCCAACGACGGCGAACTCACTGTTTCCCAAACAGAGCTGTCAAAGCAAGGCGGCTTGATGGAAGTGTCGCCAGAGAACTTCCACGTTCGCCCCTGGGATCACTGGGTAATGCTAGGCCGGTGGGACACGCCGTGCGACTCCGAGACCATCGTCAAGATCATCCTGGCCGGTTACTCCCTCGCCAAGTGGCGGTACAAGGGCAAAGACATCGCGCCGCCGGAAGCAAACTACCTCCAGCGGTGCTTCGCCCTGATCAAACGCACCGATGCCTGCCGCGACATCTACGATCACATCATAGATGCCAACATCACCATTGAGTTCAGAGACTTGCCCACCGGCGCCGTAGCCCAGTGGTTCCCCGGCGACAACACCATCGAGGTGGACATCTCCGCCGAGGCATTGGACGAAAAAGTCACGTGCCAATACATCATCCACGAAGCAGAGTGCTCACGGTGGCACAATGAGGACTCCATCAGCCAGCAGTACCATGCCTTCAAGGCTGAGGCCGACTTCTGGAACGCGGTCAAGAAGGGAGACCAGGACGACCACTGCGATTGGGTGGCCGGCTTCATCGCCCAGGGGCGGGAAGCAGCAATGGACTACATCCGCTCCCTGCCTGCCTACGCGGGCCTGCCCGAATACTCCGGGGTAAGCTCGGCCCTCACCGAGGCTTTCCGCGCCCTCGAAGACCGCCCCACTGGCTACGACCTTTGCCTCGAGGCACAGCGGATGGGAGCGCAGTTCACGTACCACAGCAACATCAGGAGCTTGTACGGATACCTCTGGCTTGTTTCAGAGTATCCGTTTGCTTACTACGATTGGGAAGCAAGGGAGGGGTCTTTATACGACACCTGGCAAACCGAGTCCCTGGAAGCCAACGTCGCCGGCCTGGCGTACCTGGTCAAATCCGCAGCCCAAAACCGCCCCCCTGATCTTGACCGGGAGTACGCCGCTTTCACGTACATGGCGCGCATCTGGAGAGCCATCAAGGGCGTGCAGGAGCACGCTCTCTGCGATGAGGTTAACTTCTACATGCAGTACTCCAAAGCGGTAGCTCATGAATGGATTCGCTCCCGTTACGAGTACGCCGACTTTCCGAAAGAATACATCAGCGAACCCACGCCGGCGGACGGGAAGCTGCACGTCCACTTCCTCGACGTTGGAGAGGGGGATGGGATATTCATTGTAACCCCAATAGGCAGGAAGATTTTGATTGATGGGGGTCCGGGGACAATCACCCTACTCGGTCACGTCGGCCGCTTCCTGGCTCCGTGGGATCGGCGCATAGACGCAATGATCCTCACACATGCCGACAGCGACCACATCACGGGACAGATTCCAGTGCTGGACCGTTACTACGTAGACAAAGTGTTCGACAGTGGCTACCAGCATTCCAACCCGTACTATGTAACCTGGATGACCCTGGTTCTCGACAAAAGGATACTCTACAACAAGGCCCGCGCCGGGATGACCATCGACACAGGAGACGGGGTGCACCTCACGCTTTTTCACCCTCCAACTCCGCTGATGTCTGGCACCGGGGCCGACGCCAACAACAACTCCATCGTCATTCGCCTGGTCTACGGGGATGTATCTTTCCTGCTCACTGGCGACATCGAGGCAGAAGCAGAACAGAGGCTGCTCGACGCGGGCTACCCGCTGGAGAGCACGGTGCTCAAAGTTCCTCACCACGGCGCTGACACCTCGTCAACTCAAGCGTTCTTGGACGCAGT
>CAZPQC010000283.1:0-3381 GCA_964588525.1 uncultured Spirochaetaceae bacterium | reverse complement strand
TTAGTCGCGGTAATTATACCGCACCTCCCGGGGGGAGGCCTTAAATGAGTATCATTTCGCTGCAGCAGATTTGGCTATAGTCATTGTGATTGCAGGTCGCGAAACTCTGTCAATCACCACGCTAATACCTCGCCTGCGGTTTGGCTGCCAAACTGCTGAGATCAAACGATGGTGCGGAGGCTGAAGCGCCGCGCCAACAGGGCTGCGGATCATTAGCAGCCCCGTTGGTCACACAAGATGATAACTCACAAATATGAAGCATATTTGAAGCATCTCACCGCTGTTGAGAAGGCAAGGCGCAAGGAAGCGCTTCAGCGTTTCTCGTCTTCGTGCATGTCCACATCCAAATGGTGTCGGCTTTTTGCTGATTTGCCGGATCACCTCGTTGCTGAGCGCTGTTCGTGGGAACTGATTCAAGAGTCAGAACCCTTCGACGCGCCAGTGCCCTGCGAGCTTGATCTCGAGCACGGGGCATATGAATTCAAGCACGGGTTCTTCGTTCTGAAAGATGTCGAATGGGTTCATCTCGTGTCACCTGATCCTGCCGGTCTGCGTGAAGCTCTCAGCATGATCGGAAAGTTTGAGCTTGAGGAAACAGCATCCGGACTCAAGGTGTTTGGATATAGGTAAACAACTATTGAATCGACCGTACTCGGAGAATCTGCGCCTTCGGTGCGTTTCACCCAAGCCGGTCATTCACACTTTAGAACTATGTGTTACTGAGCAAAGGTTTTTGAAATCGTCGTAAAAGAATGCTTCTGGAGGGAGAATGAAAATGACGTTGCGTTTTCATGAAATCGCCGAAACATATCATCGTATCCTGAATCCATTCACTGAAGACCAATTAATGCTGCTAGGTGAGATTTGCCGTTTACATCCTGGTATGAAACAACTTGATCTCGCTTGCGGAAAGGCTGAAATGCTATGTCGTTGGGCACAGAAGTATGGTATTAACGGTGTAGGTGTGGATATCAGCTCTGTGTTCTTGGATGCAGCAAAAAACCGGGCGGCAGAATTGGACGTTACTGAAAAGTTAAGGTTTGTCCAAGGTGATGCAGGGGAATATCCCCAGGCGACACATGATTTTGACGTGGTCAGCTGCATCGGTGCAACCTGGATCGGGAATGGTTTAATCGGTACTTTGAAACTGATGACACCAGCCCTTAAACCAGGGGGTCTGTTGTTGGTAGGCGAACCATACTGGATAGAACCGCCCCCGGAAACAGCTTATTCGGCTATGGGCGTCAGTAAGAATGATTATGTTTCCTTAGATGACACTTTAGATCGGTTTGAATCAACTGGGATGCGATTAATAGAGATGGTGTTAGCAGATCATTATGGTTGGGATCGATACGAAGCACCACAATGGATGGCTGTGGATGATTTTTTATGCTCTAATCCTGATGATCCCGATGCTCCAGCACTGAACGAGTGGATAAAAAACAACCGACGTGTTTATCTCAAGTACGGGCGGCATTATCTTGGTTGGGGCGTGTTCGTACTACGGCTTTCACATTAATGGTTTTGCTAACTAAGAATACGTGGATTCAAGTTCTAACATCAGCATCCATCGGACGCCGAAGCGCCGGTGATGGAGGCAATGGCCGGACTCTCAAAGCGCCGCGCCATCGGGGATGCGGATCATCATCCGCATCCCCGTTAGGTGGCCGCGCGATCATAGTCGGATACGCGATGGCACCGGCGGCGGTTGCGACGTAGAACTACAATAATGAAGACCCTCGAAGAGATCATTTCGGAACAAACGATGGAAGTAGACACGTACCGGAAGGTGGCAAAACGAGCCGTTGAGCACTTCTGTTTACGTGAGAAAGCAATACTGGGAGTGCTGCTGGCTGGAAGTACCGCAAGAGGAGACGCCAGAAAGGGGCCATTTGGCTTCATGATAGATATCATCGTTGTAGTCAACGACAGGAATATCATCAACCTGGAACAGGTATTTGGTCCCGACGTTGAACCATACCTACCCTATCACTGCGTTTCATTTGAGGATACTGGACTGCAGATCGAACTATCCACTGTGAGAGAGTTGGGGTCAATTCGGCAGAAAGACGAGTCTGAGATATTCGCCAAGCAAGAGGCGATTATCTTGCTAGATAGAACTGGGTTTCTGGAGGAATGGAAGACGACGGCGTTCTTGATATCTCAGGCAGACATGAAACGCCGCTCCCTTATGAACTACTTCCGCTTCCAATACCTGACAGATTTGTACCATCAGGAGAAGTGGTCGCATCGTGAGGCCTGGATTCAGCTTGCACAGAATGGGAACGAAGCCTGCGAATACTATTGCAGCTTCCTGTATTGTATCAACGGTTGTTTCATTCCAAGAAAGGACTGGCTTGTATACTTGACCTACAGTCTAGACAAGAGACCACCGGAACACCAGAGTTGGATCGATGCCGCCTACAGCAGCGTCCTCTCGCGGGAGGCGGCGGAGTCCAGATACGAAGTCCTGCGCAAGATCGGGGACTGGATGAGGACTTTCTGCAAAGAGACCGGGTGGATAGGATAGAAGCGGCCACCATAGACGGGCGGTTCAATCCAAGTCACTAGCGTGTCTCCGACCACGGCGCGGCAACTCAGCTTCACGTTAAGGAGCCAACCGACTGCCAAAGGCACTGACTCAGATATACGAGAGCGCTTTTATAGCTATCATCGATGCTACTCTTGAACGTACAAATCTTTAGTGTTATACTAACGCTTGACGTCATTAACTAATTGCGTTATTATTTTTTGAGGTGATCGGATCGTTTGCAGATAAAGAAACACAAAAAATTTGGACAGGTGAATTCTCAAAAAAGCTCCCACGCGAAGTACAGATCGTCGGGCTGCGAAAACTTATCATCTTGCATCGGTCCAGGGATCTAAATGACTTACGGATTCCGCCCGGCAATCGTCTAGAGCGTTTGTCAGGAGTTCGGAAAGGGCAGTATAGCATTCGTATCAACGATCAGTGGCGCATATGTTTCGAATGGAACAATGGTATTGCTACCGAAGTCGAGATCACCGACTATCATTAGGAGGACTGATATGGATAGGATTCCGCTTGTAACTCCAGGAGAGATATTGAACGAAGAATTTCTCAAACCGCTGGAGATTTCGTCTTATCGTTTAGCGAAGGATACCGGCATGCCTGCTACACGAATATCTCAAATCCTAAAAGGAAAAAGGCGGATTACAGCCGATACGGCCCTACGGTTGTCTCGATACTTCGGAAACTCACCGGATTTCTGGTTGGGAATTCAAGACGAGTACGACCTGAGACAAGAAGCTTGTCGGCTGGAAGAGGAGTTAGAAAAAATACAGAGAGCTCCCGCGCTTCATTCTGTTTGAAAGGAGTCTCTGTATCTTCAGCTTCTTAAC
>CAZPQC010000282.1:1697-3450 GCA_964588525.1 uncultured Spirochaetaceae bacterium | reverse complement strand
ACCGAGCAGTGCATCTTCTCGGTGGGCAGCCCGCCCAGGTAGTCGGCGATGTCCTGGTTGGTGATCTTGGTCGCCTCCTCCAGACTCTTGCCCTTGATCATTTCCGTCAGGGCGCTGGCTGCGGCTATGGCACTGCCGCAGCCGAAGGTCTTGAATTTGGCGTCTTTTATCGTCCCGTTTTCTATCTTCAGTGTGAGTTTCAAAGCGTCGCCGCAGACGATCGAGCCGACCTCGCCCACCGCATCGGCATCCTCGATCGACCCTACGTTGCGGGGATGCTCGTAGTGCTCCATCACTTTATCCGTATAATCCCACATGATCCTTTCCTGTAATACCTAATTCTTTCTATAAAGTAATATCGTGCAGGGGTTGTGTAAAGAGAATTGTAGGCCGCAACCGGCGCCCGGCCGACCAATCGGTCAGCGGGATTCAGGCGGCGGGAGAAAGAAGGTGGAGACCCGGAAACCCTCGTAGTCCCGGGCTGTATCCTGATTGATCGGATCCAAAACCCGCTGACCGTTCACGATATAATAGTAGAAATGTTTCCCCGGCGGCATGCGAACGGTCAGACGATACTCACCGGGCTTCGTTTCCTGCAGTCGATGCCAGAAGGGATCCCAATTGTTGAAATCCCCTGCCACCGATACAGCCCTGTTCGGAAGGGTCCGGAAGAAAAAGGTGACGCTTCCCTGGCGGTGAATCTCCGGACTCACGGCAGTCCGCTCCGGACGGTCCCGGAGACTGAACACGGAAAAGACCCGCCCGAAGCTATCCTCCTCGGAATGGGGATTGAAGGGATCACTTATCCACAATCCATCCACAACCATCCGATAGCGCAGTTCCTCCACATCCTCGGGTACATCGAGCAGCAGGAGGAACACGTCGTGGTCGTTGCGGAAGTAGATGTGAAAAACCCGATATTCTTCGTGGGCAAAACGCGCGCCGACCAGGCGAACCGGCTCGCTCGTTTTGTAGCTCAGAAGGACCTGCCGATCCAGATACTGCGGGGGGCCGGCCCGGTCGATGCCTTTGATGCGGACCTCCATGAGGTGGGAGTCCAAACCGAACACGGAACCAGCCGCCAGAAACACGATAACGGCCGATACCAGGTAAAATGCACGTTTATGATTGTTCATAGGTCTGCTATACTTTGAATGATACAATTTTATGAAGCGAAGCGGTTTTTCTTCGTTCGCTGCAGATATACTTGTTCTTTGTGTACACACTAGTGCTTCGACATACGAAAATGTCAACTTGAGCACAGGAATCTTAACCTCGGTCTCGGAATAACCGAAATTCAAGGGTAGAAACTAAATGCCCAACCTGCAAGAGATCGAACAGTTCAAAAATATACTCAACGAGCTGGGGGATGAGCCGGAAGTCCTCGCCGAGCGAGACGAGGCGATAGAGGACATCCCTCCCCCCGAGCAGGGACTGCCCGAGGGTCTGAGCGATCTGCTGGAAACCCTCGAAGGTACACCGGCGGGAGAGCAGCAGATGCCGTTCCCGGCGGCTCCTACGGAGCAGCAGGTCGATCTCTCCGATCTGTTTGGAGAGGAGGACCTTTCCGGCCTGGACATCCTGGAGGGAATCGAACTTCCCGAGGGCGAGCCGGAAGGGGAGGCCCCGGCCGAGCCGGTTCCTGAGGCGGAAGCTCCCGCCGAGCCGGAGGTCGAGGCGCCGACCGAGTTGGAAGCAGCCCCGGAGGTTGTTGAAGCCCCGGAACAGCCCGAAGTGCCCGAGGAAGCCGAAG
>CAZPQC010000282.1:0-1597 GCA_964588525.1 uncultured Spirochaetaceae bacterium | reverse complement strand
ATGCCGGGCTTCGATATCGAGGGCTTCGATGCGGAAGCCTTTGCCCTCCCGGAGGGGGAGGAAAAAGCAGCCGAAGAAGAGGGCTTCGGCGAGGCGGGGTTCGAGCTTCCCGAGGAGTTCGAATTGCCCGAAGAGGAGATCGTGGAGGAAGCGGCCGGGGAAGAACCGGCAGAGGAATTCGCCGCGGAAGAACCCCCGACCACCCCAACCGAAGAGGAGGCGGAGTTTCTCAAGGTCCTTCAGGATCAGATCTTGCCGGAAGGAGTACCGGCCGCCGAGCGGCCGGCGGAAGCGCCTCCGGAGCCATTGATGGAAGCGCCTCCGGCCGAGGAAATTCCCGAAGAGGTGTCTTTGGAGGAGGCCGCCTTTCCTGAGGGCGAGCACATCGACCTGGAAGCCCCGGCCGAAATCCCGGAAGGAGCCGAAGAGTACGCCCTGGACGAGTTCTCCCTGGAGGGATTGGGAGAGCACCTAGGCATGGAGGAGGAAGCCGCGGCACCACCGCTCCCGGAAGAGGAGTTCCCCGCCGCGGTTCCCGAGGTGGAGGAGCAGTTTCCGGAGGAGATTGCCGTTCCCGGTGCCGGCGAGCTCACCTTTTCGGGCAAGCAGTTTGCCGCCATCAAGCGCACCCTGTCTCGCCTGCCTCGCAACCTCAAGATCGCCATAGAAGAGCTGATTGCGGAGAAGGGACTGGAGGGGGAGGAGCTGCGCTCGCTTCTGGCGCTTCTGATCGATGGCGCTGCACCCGCGGCGATCGCCGAACGAGTGTCCCGCCTCACCGGTCAGCGTATCGTGCTCCCCAAGGTCTTCGAACGGCTGACCGGCGTCGCCTTCGAGGAAAGACGGCGCACCTTCGCCTATGCCTTTCGGGAAAACATCCTTCCGATCGTCCGGGTGCTGTTGCTGAGCCTGGCAGTCCTGGGCCTGCTCGGCTTTCTCGGCTACCGCTACGTGTACAGACCGCTGTACGCCAACTACCTCTACCGCCAGGGCTACAGTCAGATCGACAAAGAACGCTACCGCATGGCCAACGACAGTTTCGACAAGGCCACGTCGATTTGGGCGTTCAAGAACTGGTTCTTCCGCTACGCAGATGGATTCACCGGGAAGCAGCAGTTCCAACTGGCCGCCGAGAAGTACGAGCAGCTGCTGCGGAATTTTCCCAGGGACCGACGGGGAAAGCTCGCCTACGCATCTCTGTTGACCTTTCATCTGGCCGGATACGAGAGGGCGGACAAGCTCCTAGAGGAGGTGCTGGCCGAGGACATGAAGGACTACGATGCCCTGCTGGCCAGGGGGGACAACTACCTGGAGTGGGCTCAGGACGACGAAAGCCGCTACGCGGAGGCCCGTTTCGCCTATGCCTCCATCATAGACTTCTACGGGGAGCGGGATGAGGTGCTGATGCGGATGCTGCGCTACTTCATCCGTACGGACAAGTTCGACGAGACCCGCACCCTCAAAGCCTATCTGGACGAAAAGCGTAATTTACGGGTCGATCCCGAGCTGTACGCATCCATCTACGCGGAGCTGGCCGGGTATTGGATCGACAAGGGGAACTACAACTCGGTCCCGGATATGCTGTTCAAGGCGATGG
>CAZPQC010000281.1:0-3459 GCA_964588525.1 uncultured Spirochaetaceae bacterium | reverse complement strand
GCCAGGAAATAGTTCATCATAGTGATTACTAGCAGGGTGGCGATCAGATACCCCAATAACGGGCCGTACTTACCGCCCTTAGGAAGCCTGAAGGATGACTTTTTTTTCCCATTGTTCTGGTTCTCGTCCATATCCACCTCCTCCATAGATCTGAGGAACCTGGGAACCTGTCAATAAGGTAACAATATGATATTTCTGGCTCCCGACCGCAAGCAAATAGTCCTGTAATCTTGCCACTAGTTACGGCGCAGAGACTTGCAGGACATCCGCGCACGTTATTGCATCTTATACCCCGCCCGTACGTCCTTCTCCTCCGTGACCGGTTCACTAGATACTGTTCCCGTCTGATGGTTCTTTCCAAACGTAATCAGAGAAACCCCGGAAAGAATCAGAGCAACCCCAGCCCATTGTAGAGGATGTAAAGGCTCCCGGAATATGAACACCCCCCCGAGAATCGGTATGAGAATGTAGGCACTGTTGAATGAAGGAATCAAACGGATCGCCTCACCGTGCTGGTAGGAAAGCTGCAACACAAACGTAGAAATCAGGGACAGAGCAATCCAGGCTACGGCGAAGGGATTAGCAAAAACATGGACCAAGCGGAGCAGCAGCGGGATATCGAGCGGACTTGCAGCTCTGGGGATAGAATCCCTTGCCTGAATGAACGAAGCAGCTCGGCCTAAAGCGGATGTAGATATCTTTTGAAACAGGATCACGAATCCGCCGAGGGTTCCGGCACCCCCGGCCAGCAGGACCCCGAGCATCTGTTCTGTCTTTCGGAATATCAGGATGAGAAGTGCAAACACAGCCAGAACAGCGCCGAGGAAGTAGAACAAGTGTTCGATGATCAACTGGGTAGCCGGCGGCTCCCGGTACACGCTAGCCAGAAGGAATGGCGCGACCATGATGCAGGGAATTCCCAGAAGCTCACGGCGCCTCACCGGTTCCTTCATCATGAGCACTGAGAGCAGCGTCACTGCGGCAAGACCGGTGCCTGCCATTGAACCCACGATCAGCACGCTTCCAAGACTGACCGCATAGAGGATGAGAAATGAGGAGGCTGAGGTCGCAACCGAAGCAGCTACCCATATCCCCGTGCCTCGTGCTCGACTATGGCTCATCGCTGCAAGGCCGACCTTTTGGAACGCTTTTCCAAGATCGAGCAGCGAGTAGGCGAAAAAAGCGATTAGAATTGAAAGAACATGTGCTGTCATAATCTATAACACCTTATTGTAAGGTTCTCCTACACCATCTATACGTCGACATGAAACGCCTGTTGATTCCTCCAGTTCTACGGCGATTATACCAGAATACGATGCAGCCCGAAAAGGATCCTGTTTCCAGCGACGATCCTTCACCTCTTTTGCGATCCTCTTTCTGTACGAGCAGTTTTGGCGTATGATCGATGCATGCTTCTATCCGATCTCATCGATCCGCAATTCATCCATCTCAGGAGTGAGATGTGCTCCAAGAGCGACATCACCCAGTACCTGCTCGAACACTTTCGCAAGAACACACCGGGGATTCTCGATCTGGATTCCGTTACCCGAGCTGTGGAACAGCGCAGCGCACTCGGCGGCATCGTTTTTCCTACCGGCATCGCCGTCCCTCATGCGCGTCTGGATGATTTTGAGGACCTGCTGATCGGAATCTGCGTACCCGCCGAGGCGATTCCCATGGAGGGAGTGCCGGTACGCATGATCGTCCTGATGCTGACCTCCCGAACACCATCCAGCGTCTATTTGAACGCCCTGGCCGCTTTCATCAAGATTTCCCAGAACGCCGCCTTGTTCACCAGCCTGCTTCGGGCCAAAAACGCCCATGAGTTTCTGCACCTTCTAGAAGAGACGGCGATTGCGGTGAAAGAACGGTTGACCGCGGCAGATGTGATGGCGACGGAAGTTGCAACGATTTCCCCGCAGGCCTGCATCAGAGAGCTTGCGGACCTCTTCTACACCACGGGAGTGGGCTATGCAGCCGTGGTGGACCGGGAGGGCGTTTTTGTAGGGGAGGTGAGCGTCCTCGACCTACTGCGCGCGGGTCTGCCTCAATACACAGACACGGTTCAGAGCTTGAGTTTCCTGGAGAGTTCCGCCCCGCTGGAGTCCCTGGCGGAACGGGAAGACACTCTGGCCGTGGAACGGATCATGATCCAACCCCCCGTACAACTGGGACCGGAGACATCGACCGTGGAGGCGGTCTTCCAACTTACGCGCAACAAGAGGGACTGTTTGCCGGTCATCCGGAAGGAAAGGATCGTCGGCCTTCTCTGCGGGCAGGAGATTGTAAAGCGGATCCTGCGGGGATGAGACGATGAGTGCCGTCGCCTGGATCGCCGTTGCCGTGTTTGTTGGAACCTATCTCCTCATCTCCACCGAATTCGTACATAAAACAACTGCCGCCGTCAGCGTCTTCGCCCTACTGGCATTCCGCGGGCAGATGAAGGTCTCTGCACCCCGCAAGGCTCGGATCATGAGCTTCGATGAAGGGCGGGCGATCGAGAACAAGCCCCTGCTGATACGGTCCCTGGTTGTCCTGTCCCTGGTGATCGCCGGTTTCCTGCTGCACGATGCGCTGCGGGTGGAGGTTTCGGTCATTGCCCTGAGCGGGGCCTTCGTCCTGATGGGGATCACCGAACGGCACGAGGTGGAAAAAGTCTTCTTGGAGATCGAGTGGGCGACCCTTTTCTTCTTCATCGGCTTGTTCATCCTGGTGGGAGGACTGGTCAAGTTGGGCATCATCAAACTGCTGGCCCAGTACCTTCTTGGTCTTACCGGTGGAAATCTCAAGTCAACGACGACCATCGTGATATGGGCTTCCGGATTTTTTTCCTCCTTCGTGGACAACACCCCCTACGTGGCTACGATGACCCCGCTTATAAAGGACATCGGTTCCACGCTGGGAACGGAGGCGATCCGACCGCTGTGGTGGGCGCTCTCCCTGGGCGCCTGCCTGGGAGGGAACGGGACCCTGGTAGGGGCTTCGGCGAACGTGGTGTCCTCCGTCTACGTGTGGCTGCGTTATTTTATTCTAAAATAGTTGGAGCTGGAATGAACACCTTCCGACCTGTTCGACATCGGCACCTCGTGGTTACCAACCTGGTCGACGCGGACTGGCTCTGGCTGCTGGAGCATCATCCCATTCTATCCGGTCTGGGGAAGGAGGATCTCGAAGCCCTGAAAGAGATGGTCGTACGGTTCATCGAGAAGAAGACCTTCGAGGCTGCGGACGACCTGAAGCTGGTCGAATCGATGAAAGCGGTTATAGCCATTCAGGCCTGCCTGCCGATTCTAAACCTGGGCCTGGACTGGTACAGGAACTGGAAAACCATCGTTGTGGTGCCCAGGCGTTTTGCTCAAACCAGGCGCCGGGTCGATCGGGCGGGCGTGGTTCACGAATCGAAAGAGGTGGACATCGGCCAGTCCTGGGACAAGGGTCCGGTTGTGTTGTCCTGGGAGG
>CAZPQC010000280.1:1756-3488 GCA_964588525.1 uncultured Spirochaetaceae bacterium | reverse complement strand
ATGGCAAACTCAGGGCACACGGTCTCGCAGAAGCTGCAATTGATGCACCGTCCCTCATGCTTGACCCGGGGCGGGTAGTAGCCCTTTTCGTTGAACTCATCGGACTCTTCCAAGACGTCGTTTGGGCAGAACTCGATGCAGTAATTACAGCCCTTGCAGCGGTAGGCGATGACATTCACCTTGCCGATGATGACTTCGCGCTTCTCCGCGTCCAAGGGCACACGCCAGAAGTCCATCACTGCTCCCTCGGTAGTTTGAGCTCGGTATTTCGAGGCGCTCATTATACCAACGGGGATTCAGTGGATCAATCAGGCTGTAGTGACTTTGTGGAGCTTGACCAGACGCTGCGCCAGCAGCCTGGCCAGAAATATTCCGTAGTGGGGCCGCTCTTTGATGGCGTTGATGAAGGCTTCCTTGGAGATCTTGATCAGGACTCCCCTTCCCATGGATTTCACGGTGGCGGAACGGCGATTGTCCAGGAGAAAGGACATCTCCCCCAGAAAAATGTCCTCCGGGGTGAGGATGGAAACCTGCTTGCCGTTGGCGATTATCTCGAATTGACCCGAGACGATGTAGTACAGATAGCTCGACTTCTCCCCCTGAGTAAAAACGATGTCCCCGTCCTGGAACACGACCTCCTCCTGGTCGGTGAACACCTTTGGTACTACCTTGCCTTCATGGGACATGTGGCTGATCTCGAAGCTGGCCTCATTTCCCTTGTCATTGTAGACCAGCTTGGAAACGTAGTGCGAGGCCATGGCAATTCCCCGCCCGTGCATCTCCTCCAGCCCATCCTCCCCGGTTGCAACCGTTTGAGCCTTCCAGTCGAAACCGTCGCCCTCGTCCCGGATCTTGAAGGTCGATTTCTTGGGTGTGATTTTGTAATTCAGATATACCTTCTTCTCGCAGATCTCGGGATCCTTGTTCTTCTCTCGAACCAGCTCCAGGACGTCCTTGCCGTTGTTTAGCCATTCCGATTTTTCCTCAAAGGAGATCTTGCAGTTTCCGTGTTCGATGGCGTTGATCAGCAGCTCCATCATGGCCAGATAGAAGCGCACCTTCTGTTCGTGATCGACGAGGTTGGAGTTGAAGAGGAAATTGGCCAGGAGGTTCGAATAGGTCACCAGGTCGAAAGGATCGTTCTCGAGTATGAACGATCCGGAGAGGTTGGCCTGAAGGATGAAATGCAGATCCCGCTGAAATAGAATTCCCCGATTCTGACTCAAAATCCGCAGCAGCCTGGTGAAGTAGTCTTCGAGTTGGTTTTTTTGGATGACCGAGATCGTGTTGATCCCGGAAAACATCTTCAGGATCTCCTGCTCGTTCTCTTCATCATGGAGGATGACGAACCCGCCGGAGTACAGCCACGGATCGCTTTTAATCTCCTTTAAGATGTTCTTGAGTTTTATGTATTTGTCCGTGCAGTTGATGACGATTATTTCGGGCAGCTCGTAGTTGAGATGTTGGACGATCAGGTTTTTGTCGCGCAGGTATATCGGGACGAACTCATCACCAAACTCCGTGCAGATCTGCAGGATTTCTTTGTTCGTTTTGTCGTCGGTACTCAGGACTGCAATATTCCCCATCCAATCCCCATAACCATTTTTCTTATGAATCTATCACTAGTAGTGTATAGTATTTGTGAAAAAAGTTCAGCCTACTATAGTTTTTCGGTTCGATCCTTCTTAATCAATAGGGCATGGGGAGGAATCGGCATGGCTGCGGGCAATAC
>CAZPQC010000280.1:0-1656 GCA_964588525.1 uncultured Spirochaetaceae bacterium | reverse complement strand
GGAACCTACGATACCCGTAGCCTGCTCCGGTCGGGACAGAAGGTCGCCTCCTGGGACATCGGGGGCGTGGTCAACTCGAAGCTCTCGAAACTGGTCAACCCCGCACAGCAGGGTGAGACCGCGGCCATGGGTGTCCGGGGTGAGGCGAAGTCTCAGGATGAGCTGACCTGGGTCGAGGAGGGTGGAGAGTTCATGGAGAAAGGGAAACAGCTTCTCCTGGACGGTCTGTTCGAAGAGGCGATCGGCGTGTTCAAGGACGGAGCGGACTGGGCGCTGACCGAGGAGGAGCGATCCGAGTACCTGTTCTACACGGCCTACGCCCATTCCCTCAAAGGAGACAACGCCCTGGCGTTGATAATCCTGGAGGATATGCAGCTGGATTCGAACGCAGCCATCTTTACCGATTACGTGCTTCTTAAGGGGAAGCTCCTGATCGAAAACCTCGCCTTCGCCGATGCCCTGGACCTGTTCTCCGAGTACCTGAAGCACCCCGACATGGGAGAAACCACCCAGGTTGTCTACTTTCTGTCGGCGGTGTGTCAACAGGGTCTGGACAACAGGACCCAGGCTCAAAAGTTCCTGCAGGATGCCGTCAAGATCGACGCATCATCCGAGTACGGTAAGGCCGCCCAGCGCATGATGGGGAGTTTGTAGAGGGAACTTTCCCCACCATGCATGGCATTAACGGGCCTAGGTAATGCATCAGACCTTGATAGGTTGCATGCTAACAGGAGCGCGTCAGGCGCACTTCAAAGAAAGCAACGGGAGACGGTGCATCGGCAAGACTTGTCTTTGATTTAATAGATCAGGCAGAAGGGAAAA
Organism: uncultured Spirochaetaceae bacterium; assembly: GCA_964588525.1. Taxonomy (GTDB): domain Bacteria; phylum Spirochaetota; class Spirochaetia; order SZUA-6; family DRHE01; genus JAFGQJ01. Next base: position 834 of record CAZPQC010000280.1, on the reverse strand, counting down.
GTCTCTCCTCCCGTCTTCCTACACCACCGTGCGTACGGTTTCACATACTGCGGTCCACGAACTTCCTACAAAACAAAGATGACGAATTAGGGGTAATACAAGACCCATGTGATCAATGTATTTCTTCGGCGGGAAATGGTCCATGTAGGAAGCCCCAGCGTTCTACTAGGGGCCACGATCATTTGTAGTTGACTTCCAAGCCCGTTCCTCCGGCAGTCCTCGTTTCATCAGGTTGTTTACTTCGGTATAGGGACGTTTCCATTGTCACCATCGGGTGCAGTGCCACCTGCGGCTTCCTCCGGATGGCTCAAAGCTTCGCTGAGATTTACCGCCTCCCGACTGACACCCCTGCCGTCCGACTAATAATTCCCCCTTCCGGGCCTGTAGAGGATTTTTACCACCGAGTGGGTGCGCCCTGGTGAGGACGCCATTGGACCAGGCGCACCGCCACCGGGACAAAAGAGAACCCCATCATCCGGGGCTCTCTTTTCGTTTACATGAAGACTCGCCAGTTTCCCGGTATCCGTTCAGGAAACCCTCTTCAACGTGGCTCTACCTCTTGCAGCGTCCTGGTTTCTTCTATTCCGTCCAGAACGTGTAGGTATCGCTTGTCTTGCGTAAAAGTGGCTTGAAGCCAGTACGGTTCTCATAGGCTTTATAGTACCAGATATAGCGGGTATTCGATGCGAACGCCGTTCCTTTTGAAATAGGATGATCCCAGAAGTGGCTCAGCGAGTCATCTAGTATAAGAACCGGGGTCGTCCTGTACTCCCCCAGATACAGGTCATACGTTATTGTACCACCGTACATGGGAGACACGGCTGGCCAGTCGAT
>CAZPQC010000279.1:0-3560 GCA_964588525.1 uncultured Spirochaetaceae bacterium | reverse complement strand
ACGCAAGTATGAGCTGGAGGATCTGCTGAAAGAGGCGGACTACATCTCGATCCACGCCCCCCTGACTCCTGAGACTTTTCACCTCATCGATGCCGAAGCCCTCTCCAAGATGAAAAAAACGGCCATCATCATCAACTCAGCCAGGGGTCCGATCATCGACGAAGGAGCCCTCTGTGAAGCGCTGGACTCTGGGACAATCGCTGCGGCAGGGATCGACGTGCTGGAAAAAGAGCCGCCGGCAGCCGACAACCCGCTGCTCGCAAAGCAGAACGCCCTGGTTACTCCCCATGTTGCCTGGTACTCCGAAGAGTCGTTTGAAGCGGATATGATCGACGGGATGGACGAGCTGGAGCGGGTCATCAAGGGGAAAAGACCCCGTTTCATCGTCAATCCTGAAATCTTCGGTCACAGGAAGTGAACAACTAGTTCCTGAAAGCGTGACGGATCAGACGGGATGACGGCTGGAATCGGCAAACACCAGATCAACCGCTTGGCCGTGTGGGAGGGGTGGTTGTCGATATTCGTCAACACGCTCCTCTTCGGCTTGAAATACTGGGTCGGCATCACCACAGGCTCGATCGCCATCATCGCGGATGCCTGGCATACCCTGTCCGACTCCTTCACCTCCCTGGTAGTGCTGTGGGGAGCCAAAACCTCAGGACGACCGCCCGACAAGAAACATCCCTTTGGACATGGGCGCATTGAAGTAATCGCCTCGGTGATCATCGGAGCGATTCTGGCAACGGTGGGCTTGAACTTTCTGATCGAATCGATCAGACGTCTCGCCAATCAGGAGCCGGCTGCCTTTAAACCACTGGCAATCGTTGTGTTTGCCGTTTCGGTGGTTCTCAAGGAGGCGCTGGCTCGTTTTTCCATCACCAGCGGCCGCAAGACAGACTCCCGGTCGCTGATAGCCGACGGCTGGCATCATCGCAGTGACGCGATCGCCTCGGCTCTGATCCTTGTCGGAATCTTGGTGGGCAGACACTTCTGGTGGATCGACGGCGTGTTGGGAATCGCCGTCTCCCTGGTCATCTTCTGGGCTACCTTTGATATCCTGCGAATTTCGATTAGCACCCTTATCGGCGAGCAGCCGGACGCCGGGTTAGTCGACCGACTTCGGGGTCTTGTAAACGAAATTGTCGACTTCGATGTCGATCTCCATCACCTCCACCTGCATCACTACGGACAGCACAAAGAGTTGACCTTTCATATATCCCTGCCTCAGGATCTCAAACTTCGAGAGGCCCACCAGATCGCCCACACCCTGGAAACACGCATCCTCGAGCGTATGGGGCTGGAGACCACGATCCACGTGGATACGAAAGAACAGGAAGAAAAGGACTAGGTCGCCGGCAGGGCAATCGCCGGAAAGTGCAATTTCTCTGAGAGCAACTTGTCCACCCGGGTCGACAAGCGCTTTGCCGGTTTGATTAGCAGCGGCACCAGGAGGTAGAGCACGATCCCCGTGACGATCCCTGCGGGTATATCGACAAAGTAATGGGCGTAGAGGTACACCGTGGAGATGAACAGCAGGATTGTCAGGGGCAGGTAGAGGGGAATGAGATAGCGGTTGTATTTCCAGTTGAGGATAAAGGCGATCAGGGCCAGGGCGACATGAGAAGAGGGAAAGGCCGCACCTCCGAGATTGGTGTTGTTGAACAGACCCTTCATGACCTTGGTGAAGAAAAAACCACGGAAATTCGAATACCATATCTCGTTCAGCTCGGTAAAGAAGTACTTAGGACCTTTTACCGGAAAGAATATGAACCAGACGTACATTATGAAAAAGGAAACTGAAACAATGAACAGCGTACGAACGGCTTCCTGGTAGTGCTTACGAATGAACAGGATCCACACGCCCGTAGATATCAGACCGTAGTAGAAGAAATAGGAGAAGAAAAACATCTCATTGATGATGCGGTACTGCTGGAAGTAGCGAGGGAACTGGGTTGCCGGTTGAAACCCGAAGAGGCGGAAGTCCAGGTTGGCGAAAAAGGCGTCAAAGGAAGCTCCATTGAACAACAGCTGAGACAACCAGATGCTCTCGGTGAAGTAGAGAATGTAGATCGCCTGAATGTAGCAAAGACGGAAAAACTGAACGATCAGTTTTTGGGAAGGATTGGCAAGTCGAATGAACAGCAGCATCAGGGGGGTGAGGAGAAAGAACACTATGCCCATGAAAAGTTCCCGGTCAACCGCCAAACCGAACAGGCTCGTCTGTTCCTTCCCGATATTCACCAGGGAACAAACGCAGAAGATCAGATTCAGCAGCACTGCAAACAGCTCTACGGGATAGATGACTTTTCGAGTGCGCGATACCGATACTTCCATAGGCTCTAGTATTACAGTAGATGATGATCCTGGTACCACTGTACCGTTTCGGCAAGCACTCGATCATTCTTGATTGTTTCTACACCGAGGGCACTCTTCAATTTGCTGTTGGAGAACAGCCAATACGCGGTCGCGAGCTCCGCGATCTTATCGGGATTCACGATCGTTGTTCGACCCGCCAGGCGTTGCTTTACATCGAGAACAAAACGAATCGGATAGGCTACCCATCTGGGTACCTGGAAGTACCGGTATTTTTCTGGCAGGCCGAGCTGCGCTCGGACCATCTGGAAAAACTGATCCCCTGATATCGGGGTATCGTAGCAGTAGCAGAAGACATCCCGGAACAGCCGGTCGTTAAGAATCGCCTTCAGTAAAAAAAGTCCAACATCCGGAGCCGAGGCGTAGCTGTAGGGATCCCTTGGATTGGCAAATAGAGTTACTGAACCGCTCTTGGCAAAACGAAACATGGTCAGCATGTCGTAATCGTAAGGACCGAATACAGCCGGCAGGCGAACGATCGTCCACTCGAAGGGGCAAGAGCGCACCAGCGTTTCGGCTTCGAGTTTGCTCTTCCCATAGTGGGATACGGGGTTGCAGAGGTCCTCCTCGGTTTTCGGCCTTTCAAGCGAGACGATCGGACCGGTAGCGGCTGTCGAAGAGATGAAGATGAAATGTTTGATCTCGGTCCCGTAGCGGGACAGGGCGTCGAGCAGTCGTGCCGTGCCATCGACGTTTACCCGGTAGTACCCCGCAGGGGTAACGGCTTTGGTCAGCCCGGCAAGATGCAGGAAGGCGTGAATGTCTTCCAGCCTGCCGGCGAAACTGTCCGGATCACCGTAGTCGATCCGGCGGAATTTGATGCCGCTATGTTCGAGGAAGGTCGTATCCGTACCTTTGCGAGTGAAGGCAATCAGCCTCAGCGATCGTTTGATCTCCGGGTCACGGGCATATTGGGTGATGAGGTTTTTTCCTATCATTCCGGTCAGTCCGGATACACCAACTCGTTTCATGTAAATTCGTCTCAAACTATCCAGCGCTGTACCTCTTGTCAAGAATACCCTTGACTTTTATACCCACCCTTTCTATTCTCCTCTCACATTCGAACAAGGGGAGAAAATCATGGCCGGCAGGTTTGTACCTTTCACCAAGGACCAACTGGAGAGCATCATCGCCACCCACCCTACCCCTTTTCACATCTATGATGAAAAGGCGATCCGGGAGAACGC
>CAZPQC010000278.1:0-3564 GCA_964588525.1 uncultured Spirochaetaceae bacterium | reverse complement strand
GCGATCCTGCGGGAGCAGGAACTCCAGTTGAGCAACCTGGCGGAGGATCAGAACAAGGCGATCGAAGTCGGCCGGATCCTGGGGGCGGACTACCTGCTGCGGGGGGAGTACGTTTTCCTGGGCAGCGACGTGCTGATCACCGTTCGTCTGATCGATGTGGTTCAGGCCCGCAGCCTGACTTTTTCCGAACGCGGAGCCAGCGAAAATACACTTCATGCGATCGCAGAACAGATCATATTTCGCCTGACCGGAAGGGAGGTCATGCTGCACTCGGAGCAGCACGACCGTTCGATCATCTCCCTCCAGGACGAGAAGCCCGGTTCGGTGCAGCTGTTCTCCCACCTGATCGATGCCGAGATCTTCGTGGATGACGAGTTCGTCGGCTACACCACGGGGGACCCCCGGGTTCCCTTCGAGATCGAGGACCTCTCCCCGGGTATGCATCGTCTGCGCATCCGCCTCTCCGGTTTCGGCGTGGTCAAGGAGCCGGAGATCACCTTCCACGACTGGGAGGAGGAGGTGCAGATCGCACCGGGGAAGCGAGCCGTGGTCCGGGCGAAAGCCCGGCAGTTCAACGAGATCATCTACAGTCTTCAGCAGCTTGTCCGGGAGGACATCCGCTTCAGCGAGCTGGAGACCGGACCGATGCGCCTGGAGCACGATGCCTCTTTCGTAGACCGGGAAGGCAGACCGGTACCCATCAGCATGGTTCTGTCGATTCGCCGCCAAGGGGATCAACTGGATTTCACCGTTGAAGTCGACTACCAGGGAGAGATTCACAGGTGGGATCTCTCCGGTCCTATCGGAGAAAGACAGGAAATCCGCGAACGGGTCGGCAAAGTCGAGGTGCAGCTGGAGAGGGGGGACGGGGACGTGCGCTACTCCATCTGGCGCAGGGATATAGAACAGGGCATGCATCGCAGTCCGTAGACTCGGAAACAATCGCGGCCCGTACGTTTTTCATTAAGAAATCAGACTCGGAATGATATTTACACGTTTTGAGGCTCTACAACCTCCCGATTTTTAGCTATGCTATTGTCATCTTCGCTGCAGTCCGTTCGGAACCGGTGACGGGCGGAAAGGAGATAGCTGATGAAACGACTTAGACCGATGTTCATGTTGGCATTCCTGCCGTTACTCCTCGTGGTTCTCCTGTCCTGCATGGGCATGGGGGAGGCCGGAGGTGAGTATACGGCGCCATTCGCTTCGAAGGAAGAAGATTTCTCACCCCCCGCCGGTGGGGAGTCCAAAGCCTCGGGCGGTGTGAAGCGAGAAAGCGCCGCGGAAGCAAGTGATGAATCTACCTGGAGCGAGGAGTCGGAAGCACCTGCCTTGGCTGAGGCACTTCCTTCGGAGAAGGCCGGCGCAGCCGGAGCAACCCGCTCCGCCGCAGCTGCAGCCGGCCGACCTCAAGTTTCGGGCTTGAAAGCAGGATTTGCCGATGACAACAAGCAGTTCAACTACTTCGTGCAGTTCATCAGCGAGTACGGACCCAAGGTCAATCACATTCCGATCCCCATCGAAGAACGGATCATTCTGAGAGTTCAAGACAGCGAAGGGAAATCCATACCCAATGCCGAGATCCGGGTATACGGGTCCCAGGGACAGGAACTGTCGCAGGGTTTGACCTTTGCCGATGGATCGTTTCTGCTGTTTCCCGCCGCATACGGCGGTGAGCAGAGCTACTCCGTGGAGATCCTCTACAACCAGCAGCGGCAGAGTTTTTCCCTGGATCGTTTTGGACGCCGGGAGGTAGAGGTCACCTTCAACATGACTCGTGCTCCGCTGAGCCGGGTTCCCCTGGATCTGCTGTTTATCCTGGACACAACGGGGAGCATGGGCGAGGAAATCCAGAGGCTGAAAACCACGATCGAGCTCATCAATCTCAACCTCTCCTCCCTGTCGACGAGACCGAGGGTGCGATTCGGCATGGTCCTGTACAAGGATCGGGGAGACGAGTACCTCACCGAGGTCGTTCCTTTTACCGAAGACGTTCAGGCTTTTCAATCAGCCCTGGAGCGGGTGGAGGCCTCCGGAGGAGGCGACACCCCGGAGGATTTGCAGGCGGCTCTGCAGGAGGCCATGACGATGTCCTGGAATCGGGGGGGAGTGCGCCTCGGATTCATTATCACCGACGCACCTCCGCATCTGGACTACGGTCAGAGTTACACCTATGCCCGAGCGGCGGAGGAGGCCAAGGAGAAGGGCATCAAGGTCTTCAGCGTGGGCACGGGGGGACTCGATCTGCTGGGCGAGGTGGTGTTGCGACAGGTCGCCCAATATACCTCGGCCAAGTACATCTTTCTAACCTACGGGGAAACCGGGGAGAGCGAAGGGGGCGCTCCGGGCAGCGTCAGCCATCATACGGGAGCCAACTACCAGACAGACAAGTTGGAGGCGATCATCATCCGTTTCGCCAAGGAGGAGCTCTCCTATATATCCGATCAACCGATCGAAGAGGAGGAGGAGTACTTCACGGCCGACAAGATCGGGGGGGAGGAGCGCGAAGAGACTCTGTACAAGCTCTTCTCCATGGCAATTTCCCAACTCATCGACTACTCTACGGTACGGATCGATCGGGGAACCGCGGCGGCTGTGCTCCCGCTCAGTCCCGCCCAGAGCAGCCTTGGCCTCAACTCGGAGTATTTCACGGAGCAGTTGATCCTGAGCTTCGGTAAAGACGAGAAGTTCAGGGAACTGTTCCGCATCGTGGAGCGAAAGGATCTTCAGACCATTCTGACGGAGCTCGAGCTGCAGCTTACGGATCTGGCGGAGGAGCAGGGAGCGGCGCGGGTCGGGGAGCTGATCGGCGCGGAGCTGCTCATAATCGGCAAGCTCTATTCAACGGCCGAAGGGTACGAGCTGTTTCTAAAGCTCCTGCGCGTGGAAACCGGAGAGGTCTTGAGTGTGACCAAAGCGATCATCGATACCGCCCTGGGCTTGGAGGCGTGAACCTGACCAGCTATGCATGACTACAAACGGGCGATCAGTGAGCTGCAGAGAGATATCGCTAAGAACTCCGGGGAGATCCGCGTCTGCCTCAAGAAGCTCGGGGAATATCTGTCGTATCAAGACGCCGAGGCACTGAGTTCCTCGGAGATGAAGGAGCTCCACGGTCGGATTCAGGAACTCCGACGTCAGCTTCCCGCCAGCCGCCAGCAGGTCAAGAAGATTCTTCAAACCGTTGCGGGCAACGAGGCGCTGGAGAGGGAGATCCGGGACAGAAAGCTTCGGATCAGCGAGCTCACGAAGGAGAACCAGGAGATCTGCGAATCCATCGGAAGGGCCGCCTACCGGGCGTACAAGACCCTTCCGGTTTCGGGCAAGGCATACGCGGAGTTGTTCGAATCCCTGGAAAAACAGGAACAGGAGTTGGCCGAGCTGGAAGCGGAACAGCAGACCCTCCAGGAGCGCGGGAAGGAAGGCAAGTTCTTCAGGATATTTCGAGAAACCGGAAGATCCGTGTACGTAAAAGGTCTGCTCTCGCTCAGGCGCAAGGCTGTGCTGAAGACCTATCACGAGGTCGGCCAAAACATCTGTAATTCCCCCCAGCTGAAAAACGAA
>CAZPQC010000277.1:0-3571 GCA_964588525.1 uncultured Spirochaetaceae bacterium | reverse complement strand
GTGGTATCAACAACAATAATTGACCCCGCCTTTCAGAAATATATGGCCACAACAAATATCAATAAGTATCCAGAAGACAGAACACTATTCGACTGAACCGTTCTACCGGTGAGCACATTCATCCCGGAGGACCGTCAGGAGATATTCGTTTTTCGGCTGAACTGTTGTATCTGTGAAGTTGATCCTGACCTCCTCCTTTTCAAAGAACCTGCGAAGCATTTCGACGAAGTTGTTGAGTACGATAGCCCCCCAGATGTCATCGGTGAAATAGAGAAAATATGTTGCTTTCCCACACAGGGATTTAGCATAGGCAAAGTACTCGTGCTCTGAGTGTTCGATTCTTCTGACGCTCACGGTCATAGGCGACTCCTTTTCCCACGGCTTGCCGGATAACCGGCGAACCAGTCTTTGCACATCGCTCATGGTATTGGGGCACCACCCCGTCGGTTTTGCAGTACCACCTCCAACATCGAGGGCTCGATGATCTGTTTGGAGGAAGCGGAAGCATAGATCAGCAGCTCGAAGCACAGGGCGTTGATCTCGCTCAGCGTCCCCTTGGCGTGCTGGAAGATCGCTGCCTTGGCCTCGTCGCTGAACACTGGTTGCTGGACCCCGCAGACGGTCATCTGATGGCTGATGTAGCTTCCGGTTTCTTCTACCGAAAGGGGTCGGAGTACGTAGTGAATACGAATCCGCCTACGCAAAGCCTCCAGCTGGGGGTACCCGAGTTTCTCATATACACTGTTCTGTCCGCAGAGGATGAGGAACAGCAGGATCTCGCTGTCCATGCCGAAGTTCAGTAGATTTTTCAATGAGATGAGGGTAGGCGTGGGAAGCTCCTGGACCTCGTCGATGATGATCAACGGCTTGAGCGCTTTTTCTTGATTCACTTTGATGATGGTTTGTTGAAGTTTTCTCAGAGCCGCCGATCCGGTGTAGGGTACCTCCACGTTCAGGGCGAACAACGCACGTTTGGCGATCTCTCCAATCTTGAAGCAATCGGCGGCGATGTAGATACACCGGTAGGCGTTGGGATCCAGGTTATGGGTGAAATAGCGAAGCACGTTCGATTTCCCACTGCCCACCGCGCCGGTTAACAGCACCACATCCTCATTCTCCAATCCGATCTGAAGCCGGGCGCAGGCTTCGGTGAACGAAGAGGAGTGGTACAGTTCGTTGACCCCGATGAGTTTGCTGAACGGAATCTTGGTCAACCCGAAGAAGTTTTTCACCGCATCCAGGGACTTCATTCCGATTTCTCCTTTCCTTGCTTGCCGCTCAGGTCCGAATACCACAGCTGCTCGGCTTGCTGCCTTTGCAGCTCCGAAGCTTTCTCCCGGATGCGGTTGAAGTACTCCGCCGCCTCTGGGGAAAAGCGGCTTTGTTTTCGTTCCTCAGGAACCTCCAGTACGGCTTTTCGGGAAAGTTTGGAGGCTCTCAAGGTGCAGTAGAAGCGTTGCTGGTAATAGACCTTCACCTCGCTAAGATCAAAGGGGTTGTACCGAAGCTGGATGGAGGTACCTACCGCAAGGCCATGTAGGGGATAGGTGTTGTTTTGAAAGCGGATGTTGCCGAACTTGTCGACGACCTTTTCGGTTCGCCACAGAAAGGCCGCGTTGAAGGCATCCAAATCTTGGATCCTGCGGGGCGGATGGTTTTTCAGATTGTTCTGCCAGCGTTCATTCGGCGTTTCTCCAGTGCCTGAGTGCACCTTGTTGTTGTACTGCACCTCGACCCAGGCCGAAAGGGTACTGTTCAGCTCCTCCAGGGTCCGAAAGCCGGCCAGCATCGCTTCGCTCTGGAATCGCTTGGTGGTTTTCATGATGTTTTCGACCTTTCCTTTGCACCAAGCCGCATAGGCCCGGTGATGGATCTTTTTCACCTGCAGGTCGCTGAGTAGGATCAGGAAGTGCTTGCTGAGGTATACACGGCCATTGTCGCAATACAGGCGCACAGGTAATCCCCACCGAAGAACCGCGCGGCGGAAACAATCCTCCATCCGGGGTAATTTTTCATCCCAGTAGTACCGGGCTTCCATGATCTTACGGCTGAAATCATCCACCCAGGCAAACAGGTAGGTCATCTTGTGCTTGCCGGGTTTGTCGGGATGAGGCAGCGGGATACCATGCCGCGCGTCGCCCTGCCACAGCTGATTGGGATATTCGGCTTCAAAGCGCCGGTACATCCCCGTGGGCGGCTGCACATTCTTGCCTCTAAACGCATGGCCTGCTTTCTTCAGGTGGAAGTACAGGGTACTGGGCGAGATGGTTTTCACCTGCTCACCGACCTGGGCATCGGCACAAAGCAGCTCCATGAGCATCGGGAGGCTTCGGCGGGGATTCTGCTCCAAAAGCTCCTGGGCCCGCTTGAGGATCTGTTCGGAAAACACCCGCAGCTGCCCGGCATCCGAGCGTTTCTTTCGCACCAGCGCTCCAGCCCCTTGTTCTCGAAACCGCTGCAGGTAGCGGCGAAGGGTGCGCTCGGAGATTCTCAAATCTTGCCGGATTGCTTCCGCGTACTCTCGTTTCTCCTGCTGGCTCAGGTACTCATCCAGCAACGGTTCCAGCAGAGCGTAGCGGTATTGTATTTCCTCCAGCTGCCGATCATTGAGATTGAACGGAAGACTGATACTGTTCATCGGCTCTCTTCTCCTGACCCTGTGGTTTGGTGTTCATACCGACAGTTTGGGGGAGAGAGCCCCCTTTTTGAGCACAGAAGTTAGTTTTTTTCCTACGGCCCCAGACCCATATGATCCCGACTCAAAACCGCGTACATGTATTGCCAGATAAACCTTTGAGCAATGACCTTGGTGTTCGGAAGGCGGGAATACCTGGACATATATTCAGCACGGAGAAGTACAAACCACCCCCAGCGAACCTGAAGCTCGCTCTGATTTGTAGCCTTCGGTGCCTCCTCGCGGATATGGCCACCAAGGGTAATAACCAACTGAATTAGCAGATCCGTCCAGCTTTGCACACGTTCCCGTACCCGAGCGTAAAACAAGCGAAAGGAGGCCGGGCTCAGACAGCCCATCCGCATAGCCGCTCCTACCTGAGTCAGCCCACCTTCACCGATGTAGCTTTCCAGCGCCTGATGGACTGGATCTAACGCAATGGTCGAATACGGAATGAGAAATCCAGGAAGAATCGTGAGGGTGTACTGTTTCAGCTCGCCGGTATCAAGTCTCTTGCGATGGTTGATCTCACAGAAAATCCTTGGAACCCGAGTAGCTACCACCCCTTCTTTGATCTGACCCTCTGTCTGCTCTGTCTTGAAGGTTCTTCTGGCGTAGCAATGGAACTGCGGTGGATGTTTCTCCTTACACAGGGGACACCCATCTACCAAGAGCTGACCCAAAGCATGATCGAGGAATCTGTGCGGATGGTACTCTTCCCATCCATAGGGATAGTACATCGGAAGACTGATACATCAATCTCGGTAACATTCCGATTATCCTTTGGTCATTTATTTTTCTGCTCGTTTCCCTAGTTCGGTCAGATTGTGTTGTGGCTTCTACCTTCGGATTCCGCCTCACGACGGACACCCTTGCCGTCCGGCTAACAGTTCCCCC
>CAZPQC010000276.1:0-3594 GCA_964588525.1 uncultured Spirochaetaceae bacterium | reverse complement strand
CGAGGGCGGCATTCTTTGCCCCGCCGATCCCGCCTGTCAGGGCGACGCCGCCGACGGTGACCGCGGTGATGGTGGGAAAGAGAAGAGTGAGCCCCATCCGCGATGTCCCGATGCCCAGCCGGCAGGTATACAGAAGCGACGCCAGCCCGTAAATGGCTCCCGCGATCGTGAAAACGGCGATCTTGATCCCCTTGACCTTGACCCCCGCCTGCCTGGCAATGACCTCGTCGCCGCCGATCGCATACATGTAGCGCCCGAACCGCGTGCGGTCCTGGATCACCTGTACGACGGCGGTAACCAATACCGCCAGGATCGCAATCTGGGGAACGCCGAAGAGCGTCGCGGAGACGAATTGTTCTATCCTGGTGTCGAGAATTAGGATATTGACCGCCTTGCCGATGTAAACGGCCAACCCGTAGAGTATCCAGCTCATCCCGAGAGTGGCCATAAACGACGGAATTTTCAGCCCGGTGTTCAGCAGGCCGTTTATTACCCCGGCGGCTCCGCCGATCACTATGGAAATGGGTATGATCCACAGCCCCACGTCATTGGGGTTGTACTGGTTCTTCAGTAGTATGCCGACGAAAACAGCGCACAGTGAGGCCACCCCCTGGACGGACAGGTCGATTCCCCCCAGTATGATTGTCGGGTGCAGCCCGATGGCGTAGATCGCCGGAATCGCCGCGAGGCTGAAGATGGTTTGGATATTCGCCCAGGAGAGATACTTGCCCTTCGTGCCGATGGCGAATACGCCAACGATGATCGCCAGTGAGAGGATCTGGGGCAGGACGCCGAAACGCCGCAACCTCGTCCTGGCGGCCGCGAAGGAAGCGGGGAACCGCTCCCGGAGCCGGGACAGGGTACCTCCCCTGCTGTTCACTTCCGTCATGAATAGTGATCCCTCCTTTGGCGAGTGTATATCATGAGCACCTTGGCGGCAAGGTAATAAAATCCTCCGCACGGCGGTACAAGAGCCGGCCGTACGGAGGTCCGTCTATTCGAGCAAGATCAATCCTCTTCCCGTGCCTGATCTGCGGTCACCACCTCAGGGCGCTTCACCCGCCCAATTTGCGAAGAGATCCGACAAATCGTATTCGGGCATCTTGTCGATGTACTCTTTTACGAACTGATCGACGTTTTCGCGGTTCACATTGACCCCGGGGATCATCCAGCTGCGGTATTTGTGGGGGAGCTTGGCGACATCGATCGTTCCGTCCCTCGCCTGCAGGCACATGGTCAGGCCAAACTGGGCCTGGTAGCGGGAGTCCTGGAATTGCGTCGAGCACATGTATCCCGCCTTGATCGCGTCGAACGCCTCGGGGACACCATCAGTGCCGGTCACCAGGACCTTCCCTGCCAGCCCGGCCTCTTTCAGAGCCTGGATGGCGCCCATGGCCATGTTGTCGTTCGCGCACCATACACCGTCGACGTTCGGGTAAGCGGCAAGCAGGGCCTTCGTAACATTGTAGGCCTTGGTCGTGTCCCACTCCGCACCTTCCCACTGGAGAAGCTTAACACCAGGATGCTCCTTCAATGCCTTCTGCAGACCCTCGAACCGTCCGATGGCCGCATTGTTGGCCAGCATGCCCTGGATGGCGATGATGCTGCCCTGGTTCGGCGTCTTGAAGGTCTTGAACAGCTCGTTGGCATTCCAATAGCCCTGGCCGACGGCGTCGAACTGGATATGGGCCACCCAGTACTTATAGTCCCACACCTTCACATCCGGCGGCTTGTTCCACCAGTTCACCCAGTACGCGCCTGCTTCCTCGAGCATCTTGGCGATGGGGACTACGTCGGGCGCCTCGTTGGGGTCGACGCTGGCAACCATGTTGCCGCCTGTCTTGGCTATTTCCGCCCTCAAGTCCGCGAATTGTTTCTGGCTGTTTGCCTCACTGGTCAGAACATCGACCGGCAATCCCAGCTTCTTTCCCAGCTCCCTTGCTCCTACCGCGTAGTTCGCGTGATAGGGGTTGTCCAGTCCTCTGATGCAAACGACAAGGGTAACCGGTGCCTCCGTGGTTCCGGCTTTGCCACCGGCAAACAGACCGACGGAAAAAACCAGACCCAGCACCATCAGAAAGACGACAAGATAGGAAACCTTTCGCCTCATTTTTTACCTCCTCAGATTTGTCGAGGACTTCACGTCCTCACTTTTTCACTCTTGCAGAATCATTTCCCTGATTCCGCCCAAGCCTCTGTTTGCCCGCTTACCTCCTTTCACTGGCGGGGAGACCCCCTCCTACTGAGCCGTCAGGCCGCCGTCCAGCACGTGGATGGAGCCGGTCATAAACTCGGCGTCATCCGATGCGAGGTACAATGCCGCCTTGGCTACGTCGTCGGGTGTACCGACGCGTCGGAGAGGCTGCCAATTGCGTTTCTCCTCCGTAGGGTTCCCCTCTGGTTTGTAATGAGCGACCACGGTGTCTCCCTGGGCCGTGTCTGTCATACCGGGGCACAGGCAGTTGACGCGCACGTTGAAGGGTGCAAAATCCAAGGCCATGCTCCGCGAGAGGTTCACGATTCCGCCCTTGGAGGCGGCGTAGGAGGAAGCGTCCGCCGCGCCAACCAGGCCCGCGACCGACGCAACGTTTATCACCACTCCCCATTTTCGTTCGATCATGCCAGGCAGAAAGTGCCGGGAAACGAGGAACATCCCCTTCAGGTTCGTATCAAGGACGCTGTCCCAGGTTTCCTCATCCAGATCGATCACCCGGCCCGGCCTCCAGATCCCGGCGTTGTTCACCAGGATGTCCACCTGGGGATAGTCGCTGAGGATCTGCTCCGCGGCCTTGGCGACCTGATCCGCCTTGGACACGTCCGCGACGTAGAACTTGCAGTCTCCGCCCTGGCTGCGGATGGCCCGGCAGGTCTCCTGGCCGCGCGCGCCGTCCCTGCCGATCAGGGCCACGCGTGCCCCTTCCTGGGCAAAGAGCCGCCCGATCGCAGCGCCGATGCCGATGGTCCCTCCGGTGATCACCGCTACTTTACCCGCAAGTCTCATTGATCTAACCCTCCTCAATCCTGGGAATCCCGCAAGCTCTGAATGGTGTCTCGGCATTTCTCCGTGAACAGGCCGACGTCGACCGAATAGCACAGGTACTTCACACCCGCTGCGCACCACTTCCTGGCCCCCTCGATCGTGTCGACGAAAGTGCCCACAACCACGTTTCGGGCCAGGCACTCGTCCACGATCCTGCTCATGGCCTCCGTCACCCGGGGATTGTCGACGTCGCCCGGGATACCCAACGACTGCGAGAGGTCGTAAGGCCCGATGAAGATGACGTCCAACCCCGCCACCGAGAGAATCTCCCCCACGTTCGCGACTGCCTCCGCCCCCTCCAGTTGGAGGACGACGAGGGTCGTGTTGGCATGTGCGAAGTAATCGTAGCGGTCGACCGAGGAATAGTCCGCCGCCCGAACGAAGCGGCACACCCCTCTCATGCCCAGAGGTGCGAAACGCGCCGCCTGCACCACCGCCTCGGCGTCGCTCTTGCTGCTGATGCTGGGAACCTGAATCCCTCCGGCACCTACGTCCAACACCTCCGAGATGAGGGACGGGGTCCGTGCCTTGACCCTGACAACCGGAAAAAGGTC
>CAZPQC010000275.1:0-3617 GCA_964588525.1 uncultured Spirochaetaceae bacterium | reverse complement strand
GACCTATCACGAGGTCGGCCAAAACATCTGTAATTCCCCCCAGCTGAAAAACGAAATGAAGGACGGGAGACTGGAGCAAGCCCTGGCTCCCTACGAAGCAAACGAGAGGAAAATCGCCAATCTCCAACAGGAACTGGAGGAACTCCTTGGGGACCGGGAGAAGAAGTGGAGCGAGCTGAAAACCCTCGGTGCCCACCGTTCGCATCAAAAGCGGGTACGGGAAATCGAATCGGAGATTCAGCGTATCGAGGGGAAGCTGCAGGGTGCCTTCGAAGATCTCGGGACGGTGTTCCAAAACACACGATCCGGAGAGTTCCAGGACACGGAAGCCGCCAGTCTCATTCACCAGATGCAGGAAATCGAGCAGGATACCCGCAGGAAGAAAAAGCGGATCGAGAGGCTCACTGCAGCCTTGCAGATGGATGCGCTGCACAACCAACTCGGCAATCTGGCCGACAGAGTCTCGAGACTGGAAGGGGATATCGAAACCCGCCGGCGGGAAATCGAAACGCTTCGCTCACAGATAGCGGTCGGGGAGAAGGAGATCCAACGACTGCAGAGGATTAGGGGATCCAGGCAGTCGTTACTCAAGGAAGAGAGCAGCTGATGAAACCGATCGATCTGCGTTCCGACACGGTAACCAAGCCCACCGAGGAGATGCGCCAAGCCATGTACCGTGCCGAGGTAGGGGATGACGTGTACGGGGATGATCCTACGGTAAACGAGCTGGAAGCCTACGCCGCGGATTTGGTCGGCAAAGAGGCGGCCCTGCTGGTTCCTTCCGGTACCTTCGGAAACCAGCTTTCCCTGTTTACCCACTGCCGGCGGGGAAACGAGGTGGTATTGAGTGATCAATGTCATATCGTGCAGCACGAAGCCGGGGCCGCGGCGATTATTGCGGGTGTCCAGCTTCGAACCTATATCCCGAGAGGAGCCTTCCCCGTTTGGGAAGATATCCGCGAGCATCTGCGCGACGGGGAGGACATCCACTGGCCGCAAACGGAGCTCATAGCCCTGGAAAATGCTCTTGGCAACGGGGAAGTTCTGCCGGTGGAGGTTATGGAGGAAATAGCGAACCAGGCTCGCGCGCTGCATATCCCCCTGCATCTGGATGGAGCACGCCTGTTCAACGCCGCCCATTTCCTGGGAATCGAAGCCGAGCGGATCGCAGGCCTGACCGATTCGGTGATGTTTTGCCTCTCCAAAGGACTGTGCTCTCCCATAGGTTCGATGGTGGCCGGAAGCCGGGAGTTCATCCGTGAAGCCCGCAAAAAGCGGAAGATCATGGGCGGCGGCATGCGTCAGGCCGGGGTGATTGCCGCCTGCGGCCTGGTGTCGCTCAGAAAGATGCGACTGCGATTGCCGGAGGACCGGGAAAAAGCGGAGCAGCTGGCCGCTGCCTTCCGCAACACCGGACTGTTCGAGGTGAAACCCGAGCCGGTGAAGATCAATATGTTCTTCCTCCGCTACCGCCAACCTGGTCCCCGGAACCGGGAACAGCGGTTGGCCGAGGAGCTGATCAACTCGGGGATCCGGATCAATCCACCAGATGACGGCTGGATCCGCATCGTGACCCACAACGACGTCTCTGAGGAGGATACCCGGCAGGCGTGTCAGCTGATTGAAGCTGCCGTAGCAGCGGTCGGCAGATGAAATCCGAAGAGCTTTACGTCGCCTACGGTACAGATGCCCGTCAGCTCGCTACGGATCTGCTTCAGGCGGCGAATGTGGCTTCGGAGCTCACTTCCCAAATGCACGTCCTTCTCAAACCCAACCTGGTGATGGCCCGTAAAGCCTCCTCCGGTATCACGACCCATCCTGAGTTGGCTGAGGGGGTGATTCGTTTCCTCCTGGATACGGGCGTGCAGAAGATCACGATCGCCGAGAGCAGCTGGACCGGAGGAGACACAAGGAGGGCTTTCCAGATCTGCGGGTACGCCCGGCTCGAGCAACAGTACGGAAGATTCGGTTTGCAGCTGCTCGATCTGAAGAAGGATTCCGTCCAGGTCGTTGAAGTCAACGGTGACCGGTTCAAAGTGTTTCGCAGCATTTTGGAGGCGGACTATCTGGTGAACCTTCCCGTCCTGAAGGGTCACGGGGCGACCAAATTGACCTGCGCATTGAAGAATCTGAAGGGCTGTATTCCTGATTCGGAGAAGCGGCGGTATCACGCGGAGGGGCTTCATCGACCTATAGCCCTCCTGAACACCCTGATCCGGCAAGATCTGGTGGTTGTCGACGGTCTTTGTGGTGATCCGACCTCGGAAACGGGGGGTAATCCTTTGGAGATGGACAGGGTGATCCTGGGTAGAGATCCGGTCCTGGTGGACAGCTACGTTGCCGAGCTGATGGGTTATCGCCCGGAGATGATCGAGCACATCGATCTGGCTGCCCAATTCGGGGTTGGTGACATGGACACCGCCTCCGCCCGGATACGAGCGTTCGGCAAACCCCGATTTCAAAAAATCCCCCATCAAGACAACAGCAGGCTGAAACGGCTCAAGGCCTGTATTTCCGAACATCAGGCCTGTTCGGCCTGCTACGGCAGCACGCTCTATGCGCTGCAGCGCCTGGAGGAATCCAAGGAATTGGGAGACTTGGAGGGCAGGATCTGCCTCGGTCAGGGGTATCGGGGCAAGAGGGTGAACGGTTTGGGGATCGGGTCCTGCACCAGGGGGTTTTCGAAGTTCCTCGACGGCTGCCCACCGACGGCCCGAAGGATCTACGAGTTTCTCCGCGCCTCGGTAGAGGATCGCTCCGGTGCCTGAGCTGCCGGAAGTCGAGAACCTGGCCCGGGGGTTGGCTTCACAGATTCTCGGATCGACCATCATGGACGTTCGTTGCCATTTCCCCGCCGTCGTAGGGCAAAACCCTGACTGCTTTGCCGAAGCCGTGCGGGGTCGCAGGATCGAAGGGCTGCACAGGCACGGGAAGTATCTGTTCTTCATGCTCGACGGGGACCTGGCGCTGGCCTTGCACCTGCGCATGACCGGTCAGTTCCTGCTGGTACCGCGGGCCCAACCGGCCGACAAGCATACCCATCTCGAGCTGTTGTTATCGGACCGGAAGAGGAAGATGGTGTTTCGGGACGTCCGCAAGTTCGGCAGATTGAAGCTGCTGGAGGGGAGTGTTGCGCGGTTCATCGAAGAAAAGAAACTCGGCGCGGATGCGCTGGATATCTCCGCCCGGCATCTGCATCAGCTGCTTCAAAAGACCTCCCGCGGCATCAAGGCCGCCCTGCTGGATCAGAGGGTCGTGGCGGGTCTGGGTAATATCTACACGGACGAGATCCTGTTCCGAGAGGGGATCTCTCCGCTCAGGAAAGCCTCCTGCTTGAGTATCGAACAGGTTGCCTCGCTGCGCCGAACTATCCGTGCGGTTCTGCAAGCCGCGATCCGGCGAAGAGGAACCACGATATCCGATTACGTAGATGCCCGGGGACAGAGGGGGAGCTTCCAGAACTCCCTCCGGGTGTATTCCCGCGCGGGATTGCCCTGCCCAAGGTGCGGGACCGGGATTATCAAAAGCCGGGTGGCGGGAAGAGGCACGTACAGCTGTCCCGCCTGCCAGGGAACGTAGTACGGCTGACCGGCTTGGGGTTTGCCCGCCAGGAATCG
>CAZPQC010000274.1:0-3620 GCA_964588525.1 uncultured Spirochaetaceae bacterium | reverse complement strand
ATTCTGATGCTCGGTTTGGGAGCGGCTTTGTTCGAGCTTCCCTGGAACCTCCTGCAGAACCTGATCGGTCTGGCGGGAGCGATTCCTCTGACGATTGCGGTGCGGCAGGCCTATCCTCCCGTTACGCGGTTGCGCTGGTAGAGGGTGATCTTTCAGGGCATGAGCCTCGACCACGAGACATTTGCAGATAATCTTCGCTCGGTCCGGGAGCGGATCGGCGCGGCCGCCGCTCGCTCCGGGCGAAGCCCGGAGGATATCCGCCTGATGGCGGTCACCAAAACCTTCCCCCTCGAGTATATAGAAACGGCTCGCCGGGCGGGGTTGACCCTGTTCGGAGAAAATCGCGTCCAGGAGGCTCAAGAAAAGTACCAACCCCCGGCCGATGATCCCGAGCTCGAGCTGCATCTGATCGGGCATCTGCAGCGCAACAAAGCCAAGACAGCCGCTTCCCTGTTTCGCTGCGTGCAGTCGATCGACAAGCTGGAGACCGCCGAAGCTCTGAGCCGCCACTGCGCCGACCTGGGCAGGAGGATGGATATCCTGCTGGAATTGAACACCTCCGGGGAAGGGACGAAGTTCGGCTTCGCCGACGCCGAGCAGCTCTGGCGGACCTGCGGCCGGATCGCTCGGTTGGAACTTTTGCGGATCCGAGGAGTGATGACCGTGGGGCCGTTCACCACCGACCAGGATCGGATGCGTAGATCCTTTGCCTCCTTGAGGGAGTGCCACGACGGTCTGCACAGCCGCTATCCGGAGCTGTCCCTCGATATTCTCTCCATGGGGATGTCCGGGGATTTCGAGATCGCCATCGAGGAGGGGGCCACGATGATACGGGTGGGAACTGTCCTATTCGGTCCCCGGGGGGGCGAAAATGGCTAGAGTTCCGGCCCTGATCCTGCTTGCCCTGCTTGCTCTCCTGTTTGTTCCGCCACCGTCGCTGTATGCTCAGCAGGCGGAGGTGGAAGACACTGAACCGCAGGAGTACGGAGAGGAGGAGTTTTCTCCCTTCCTGCGGGACCTGCGGCGTGCGGAGATCGTCATGCTCGGCAGCTTCCCGATAACCCTCTTCGCAACACTGGAGGTCTTCGATCTGTATCGTTATCTGGCCACCATCGAGATTGTGGATGGTCAGGTATTTGCAGACTCCAGCTACACTCCCTGGCCGTTCCGACCGCCCGACGCGGCGCCGTATAAGCCGGAGCAGATCGCGGGCATACTGGTGACTGCCTTGTCCGCTTCCCTGTTGATCGCGGTCGCGGACTACATCATCGGAAGAGAAAAGGAAAAGCGGTCCGAGCGTTGAGCAGCTCCACACCGAAGCACATCGAGGTCCGGATTCCACGGACCATCCCCGAAAACACGCGGATCGACGCCTATATAGCGGATGTCCTGAAACTGTTTTCCCGGAGTCAGGTCAAGCGCCGGGTCACGGTTTTGCGGGTCAACGGCAGCAATGCCAAGGTGAGCAAGCATCTGCTTCCCGGGGACCGCCTGGAGATCACCTACGGTGAAGACCGTGAGCCGCAGCTGGAGCCCGAAGAAATCGAGTTGAGCATCCTCTACGAAGACCGCAACGTCCTGGTGATCAACAAAGAGCAGGGTATGGTTGTTCACCCGGCCGGGGGCAACTGGAACGGCACCCTGGTAAACGCCCTGCTCTGGCACTGCGCGGGCTTGAGCAACGGGTTTGCGGCTGATGAAGCAAGGCCGGGCATCGTTCATAGGTTGGACAAGGATACCTCCGGCGTGATCATCGCGGCCAAAGATGCGCAAACCCGGGAGTATCTTTCCGAGCAGTTCCGCCGGCGCACGGTTATGAAGCGCTACCTGGCCATTGTGGAGGGAAGCCTTCCGGCCGGTCAGGGACGCATCGATACCTGGATAGCCCGGGATCCCCATCATCGGAAGCGCTTTACCTGTCTGCTGCCGGGCACGAAAGTTTCCCAGGGCAGACGAGCCCTGACCTTCTACCGGGAGCTGAAGCGCATCGACGGTTTCACACTCGTATCCCTGCGTCCCCGCACCGGAAGAACCCACCAACTGCGCGTACATATGGCCCATCTGGGCTGCCCGATCGTCGGGGATCGGCTGTACGGCTGGAAAGCCAGGGGCCGCGGTCCCTGGCCGTTGATGCTCCACGCCCATCGACTGAGGATCGTTCTTCCCGGAGAGCAGCAGCCCCGCACCTTTGAGGCGCCGGTGCCGGCTCGGTTCGAGGAGTTCTACAGTTTCTCTGCCAGATAGGGGTTGAAGCGGCGTTCGATGGCCAGACGCGTGGGCGGGCCATGCCCGGGAAAGATGAGTACATCCTGCTTCAGGCTCAGAACCTTCTTGCGGAGCGACGAGAGCAGCAGGGCTCTCTCGTAACCGGTTGCGGTCCGGCCGACGGACCCAGCCGACAGTGTATCTCCTGTAAACAGCATCCCGTCTATGAGGAAACACACAGAATCGTTGGAGTGCCCCGGAGTTTCCAGGACCTGAAAGGAGAAGCGACCACACGCGGGAGACTTGCCCTCGGAGATCGGCTGCACTGGCGTCTCCAACCTCTCCGCGTCAAAGGCAAAGATGCCGGCCTGGTAGATTTTCTGCAGGGTCTGAAGACCGTGGATGTGTCCATGATGCGCGTGGGTTATCAGAACCCAGCGAACGTAAAAATTGTTGTTCTCGATGAGCTTGAGCAGCCCTTCGTCGAATACCCCCGCGTCGATCAGTACCGCATCACCCGGGCCGTCCGGTCCGATCAGATAGCAGTTGGAGAAGTGGAGCACCGAAAAATAGCTGAAAAACCTCACAGTTTATGCGCCTTCTTCTCGAAAAAAGCATCCTCCGTGTTCGAATAGCGAAAATCCGTCTCGGAGATCTGGGCATGCTCGAACCTGACCTGCTTGAGATTGCAGTCCTTGAATCCTACCCGGTTCAGATTGGAAGCTATGAAACGACTGGCGTACAGATCGGATTCGTCAAAACGCGTCTCCCGGCACTGGCTGCCGCAGAAGTTGCAGCGAATGATGTCGGATCCGGAAAAATCGCTTTTCTCGATACGCGCGCCTGCCAGGACGACGTTGTAAAGCTTGGCGCCTTGAAACGAGCAGTTCTCCAGCACGGAAAAATCGAAATAGACCAAGCGGATGCGGCTGTGGGCAAAGCGTACGCCCCGGAGATCCGATTGGGAGAGAATGCAGCGTTCGATGCTCTTGCCGCTTAAATCCAGATCCTTCAGTGCTACGGAGGAGAGATTGAGATCCGCGATGGCGGCGGATCCGGACAGCAGAGCGGCGATTTCCCGGTCATAGCTTTTTGGATCGCTCAGATGGGTCCTGCAGACATCCCGCTGATGAAGCGCCCAGTTGTTGCACTCCTCAACACTGCAGATTTGCAGGGTGAACATGGGCAAAGCTTAGCGTATAATCCCGCCGCTACACAAGCACTCGAGCGCAGCGATTGCCGCCGGTCGATCCTCCCCGAGGTTCTGTTGCGCCTCAGCCGCTTTTACGTGTACTATTTTCCCGTCATGAGGATTTGTCATTTCTGCGGAACACAATTGGATGGGAAGATGGAGGTGCACCGGTCCTCCACCTGTATTTCCTGCGGCAAGGATCTGAAGATCTGCTACAACTGCC
>CAZPQC010000273.1:0-3627 GCA_964588525.1 uncultured Spirochaetaceae bacterium | reverse complement strand
GATCCAGAAGGAGGATTTCGAGAGTATCACCCGGGCGTTGGCCAGGTGGGGCGGCTTGCCGTGAAACCTTCCGCCCCTGGCGAAGATCAGAAACAAGAGGCCCGCTGCAGTACCGATGCAGGCAAGCACGAGCAGAATCCCCTGCCAATTCAGAAATCTTAGGGCAAAGACGGCCGCAATCGGAGCAATCACGAAGCTCGAATTGGGTCCGATCTCGTGAAGGGCAAATACTTTTCCCTCATCCTTCTCCTCGACCAGGGAGGTGAGGGTGGGAATACCCGAGGGGAAGTACAATCCGGAGCCCGCGCCAACTATAATCAGAGACGCCCGAATTTCCCAAAGGGTAGAGCTGAACGATACGGCAAGCAGCCCCAGAATGGCCACCAGTGCGGACAATAGAATCGTACTTCGATGGCCGATCGCCGCTGCCACGAAACCGCTGAAGATCAGCATTCCCGCGTAACCAATCGTGATATAGAGAAAGAAGGAGGCGGCTTGGGCATGACCGAGGCCGAGAGATTTCTCGATGGAAAGCAGAAGGGGAGAGTAGATCAAGCGTGATGTAAATAGAAAAAAGAAAACGAAAACCAGGAGCAGGATGTTGGGGAGATTGGCCCGAAAATTCCTGTCGGGTGTGGGTGAAGTTTTTTTCGTCATTCCGGTTGTTGTCATCCTGTCCGGACCGTTTCCGCTGTAAAGACAGCCGTCTAAGGTTGTCAGCCGGTGCGCCGGCCGCCGCGGAGTCGGCCGGCGGGGGAACGGTCCCGCAGGGCCTCTCGATAGATCGCCTCTTTACGCTTCAACATGACGTACGGGACTTCGTAGGCCTCTTCTATATTTGTCCGGTTGAAAAGCTCGCTTGTCGGTCCCAGCTCGATCCTGCCGTTCTTGTGGAACAGCAGCAGGTGGTCAGAGTACTTCTCCGAGATATCGAGCTCATGGACCGAGTAGTAGAGGCTGAGGTCTCGTGAGCTCGCATATTCGACCAGATACTTCATGATGCGGTGCTTCTGGTACTCTTCCAGGGCGAAGATAGGCTCGTCCATCATGAGGATTTTCGAACCGTAGAGCAAGCTGAAGGCGATGATCGTGCGCTGCAGTTCGCCCTTGCTCACCTCCTGGGTCTTCTTGCCCAGCACCCGTTTCAGCTCGCAAACCTCGACCAGCTCGGCGATCAAGGCGGGATCCTTGGTTTCGTGAAAGCCGTTTTCGTGGACATACTCCAAGAGGTTTCCGATGCTCTCCTCGGTCTCGAACTCCATGTTCTGGTACACGAAGGAGACGTGGCGCTGACGCTCCTGTTCCTCCCGGAGGTTTCGGGTATCGATTCCCCCGAGGTGAACGGTTCCTTCGACGGGCAGAAGGATTCCGGCGGCCAGAAGCAGCAGGGTCGATTTTCCCGTTCCATTTTGGCCCACCAGGGTGGCGATCCCTCTGGGAAGGTCGATGGACAGGTCGTTGAACACGAGCTGCTCGGTCTCGGGGTAGTAGAAGGAGACGTTTTCCAGGTGAATTTCGGTGCGAAGCTCGGAGTTGTCAGGCATCGCCGACCTCCGCGTTGATAGCGATCATCCTTGTAAGATAGTACGGCGGGGGCGGAGAGGTCAAACTCTCTGGTCGATTTCGTTAAATAACCCGCAGGAGCAGACCCTTGAGGTACTGTCCCTCCCGATGGGCGAGATTAACCGGGTGATCGACATCCGCGTGGAGCCGGCGCAGGATCTGAACGGATCGGCCGGCGTCGACCGCCGCCCCAAAAACGACCTTCTGAAAAAGATCTTCCGACACCAGCCCCGAGCAGGAGAAGGTCATGAGGAATCCTCCGGCCCGCACCCGTTTGAGGGCGTAGAGGTTGATGTCCTTGTAACCGCGCAGGGCGCGGGGCAGCTCAGATTTGGAGGCGGCGAACTTCGGGGGGTCAAGAACTACGATATCGTACCGGGACTCATCCCGCCGCAGGAACTCAAAGACATCCGCTTTGGTGGTCCCGAAACGCCCGGGATCGATTCCATTCAGAACTGCATGGCGGGTAGCCTGCTCCAGCGCCTTTTCGGAAAGATCCACGTTTTGGGTCTCCAGCGCGCCTCCCAGCAGCGCCTGCACGGCGAAGGCACCGGTGTAGCTGAAGCAGTTGAGCAGGGTCGTGCCTGCCGAGATCTCCCTCAAGATCCCGCGGTTTGCGCGCTGATCGAGGTAGAACCCGGTTTTCTGGCCTCCTTCGACGTCGACGCGGAATCGGGCACCCGCTTCCTCTATCTCGACGGGGGAGGAGAGCGTTCCGTAGAGGCAGGTGCCGGTGCCGGCGGCCGCGGCGTCCAGGCCTTCGGCTTCGGCCATGTGGGTGTCGATCTTCTGGTAGATGAAACCGGGGCAGAGAAGGGTGCGGAGACTCTCGACCAGCAAGCCTTTGAGCCTCTGCATGCCGGCGGTGAGGAGCTGCATCACCAGGCCCTCTCCGTAGCGATCTGCGATAAGCCCGGGCAGGAAATCTCCCTCTGCGTTTACCAGCCGGAAGGCCGATGTATGGCTGCGAACGAAGGAGCTTCCCAGAAGCGACTCTCGAAGCTTCAAAGCCCTTTCCAGCGAGGCTCGGATAAAATCTCCGTCGATCGTTACTCCCTCGGCGGCGGCTCCTGCGGCCAGCAAACGCACCGTGATCCGGGAGCTTGTGTTCACATACCCGGTAGCCAGAAAGCGACCTCTGCTGTCGAAGACGCTGCAGAGCTCCCCTGCTTTATTGTAGCCCCGGATCGATTGAACGGCACCGGAGAAGATCCAGGGGTGCCCGGTGAGGATTGGTTTCTCCCGGCCTTTTTTCAGGGTGACGACGCATCTGCTGTTCATCTGTTCAGAGCGGTGAATCAGCCGGCTGCCCGAAGCGCCCGCCGAAATGCTTCAGCTCCTCTGTGGATTTCCTCTATGATCGACAGCTCGTAGGGACACTTCTCCTCGCACTCCCCGCACTCGATGCACTTTTCGATGGACTCGCCAGCTCCGGCGATCCAACCCTCTGACAGTCGGTCGGCTGGAAAGCGGTTGACCAGGGTTTCCATGGTCATGAGCGAAACTATCTGAACTCCCTGGGAGCAGGGCTCGCAGTAGCCGCAGCGGCGGCAAAAGCGCGTTCCCAGATCCCGGCGCAGGCGTTCGATGGTTTGTCGGTTCTCCTCTGAGAGGGGGGCTCCTTCTTTCCAGAGGGAAAGAACCTCGTCGACCTCGTGGATTTGCTCGAATCCCGGGTCCGCCACGATGTCCGGTATTGCGAGCAGGTAGCGAATACAGGCCGAGGCATCCTGCAGAGCTCCGCCGCCGAAGGGCTTCATGGCGATGAAGCCGATATCCTTTGCGCGGCAGGCATCTACGAGCTCCCTGCCTTGGTCCTCCACGATGAAGTTGAAGGGGAACTGGAGAACCTCGATCTCCGGGTGCTCGATAACCGCCTCAGCCGCCTCCCGGTTGTGGGCGGAAGCGCCGATGTGGCGGATCTTTCCCTTTTCCCTGTATTTCCGAACCAGGTCGAAGGTTCCGTTGTCCTGCATGGTCTGCCAGGTCTGTGGATCCGGAACTATGTGAAACTGGTAGAGGTCGATGTAGCCGGTTTGCAGACGCTGAAAAGAAAGCTCGATC
>CAZPQC010000272.1:0-3628 GCA_964588525.1 uncultured Spirochaetaceae bacterium | reverse complement strand
TCCGACTTTCCCGTGGACATACTGAAGATCGATCAATCCTTCGTCATCAACATGTACAAGAAGGGCACAACCAAGATCATCAACTCGATCATCACTTTGGGCAACAGCCTGCTGATGGACGTTATCGCCGAGGGAGTGGAGACAAAAAATCAGCTGGAGTATCTGCTGTCGAAGAACTGCAAGTCTTTCCAGGGGTTCTATTTCGGCAAACCTGTCAGCGCGACGGCCCTGACAGAGATGCTGAAGACATACAAACGGCCGTTGTTTCAGGTCCGATCATCTTCCGAAGGGTAGACGACCACCCGGTTTCTGCCCGAGTTTTTCGCCTTGTACATGGCATAGTCGGCGTTTTTGATGATTTCCGTGTGATCTTTATCGGTCGGTGAAAGCTCGGCAACTCCGAAACTCATGGTCATGTGAACATCTTCACCGTCCAGCTTGAAGGTGTAGTTCTCGATTTCCTGGCGCAGCCTCTCGGCTGCGATGGCGGCGCCTTGTTTCCCCGTCTCCGGCAGAATGATCACGAACTCTTCGCCCCCATAGCGGGCTATAATGTCGGATTTGCGCAGCCGCGATATGATGTTCAGCTCGTCAATGCCACCGCTGAGGATTTGGGCCGTGATTCGCAGCACTTCATCCCCGGTGTGGTGCCCAAAGCGGTCGTTGATCCGTTTGAAGTAGTCGATATCGCAGAAGATGAGGGACAGATCATAGGAAGAACGTCTAGCCCGGGTGACTTCCTCGACAAAACGGGTCTGGAAGTATCTCTTGTTGAATAATCCGGTCAGGTAGTCGGTGAGGCTGAGCTCTTTGTACCTCTGCACCTCTCTGATCAGAGTCTCGATCTTCTCTCCGTCGGCAACGGTCACCAGTTTTTTCAGATCATCGATTTCCCGGCGGGCTTCATTGAAGGCCGTTTCCAACTTATTCTGGTAGTGATGGATGAGATCCCTCATGGAAACGATGCCCACGAGCTCTTCACCATCCAGAATCGGGATGTGGCGCACATCGTGGGTTTTCATCTTCATGTACACGGTGTTGTAGTCTTCGTCCAGTTGCGCGCAGATGGGTGATGCGGTCATAAAGTGCTTGATCGGCCGCAGTAGATGCTCTTTGAAAGCCTTCTCCGTATTGCCCGAGAACAAACGCAGCAGGTCCCGCTCCGTGAAGATGCCCTCGAGTTTGCCGTTTTGGGTTACCAGAATTGCTCCGATATGTTTTTCCGCCATCCTTTGGATGGCGTTGACGAGAATTTCCTCCCTGTCGACCACCGCGGGGCTTGGGGTTACCCAGGATTCGATCTTGTTATCCATTGTCCGCTATATATCAAATAATATAAAACCATACTTTGGGGTTTTGTCAACAAAAATGAAAGTAAGATGAGGCACCTCGATGTCGTTCAAATCTGACCAATCCACTTACATTGATTTGCGGGTATGGGCGTGCTATTATTGAACAGAGAGGTGGGTACCCGATGAACAAAGCACGAGCCCTTGTAGTCGTGTTCCTGATCGTATTGGGAACACTGTCCTGGGCGCAAGTCACCAGCGATTTCTCGCTCCTGGTGAATCCGACCCTCAATATCCCGCTCGGCCCCAGCGAAGGGGATACGCCCTTCTACTCGATTGGAGGCGGCCTATCGTTGAAGGGGGAGTATAATTTCCCCTTCTTCCCCTACATGTACGGAGGAGCAGCCCTGGATGTTGATTTTGCGCCGATCCTGAACGCTGGAAGCGCGCTGATCCTTCTCTCGGTGGGTCCGGAAATAGGATTCCGCTATTCTCCGTTTCCCCGCTTCAATGTTAGAGCTTTCGGGTACGGGGGTATGTATTTAGGGGCTTTCAGCGGGGGCACGGTGTTCAATCCCTTCGTAGCCGGAGGGGCGGATCTTTCCTTCCTGCTCAACCCTTCTCTGAACCTCGGCATCGGAGCTACCTACAAGTACCACTTCCTGCCCGACGAGTATCTGTACCAGGGAGTCGGCGTTAACATCGGCGTTTCCTACAACATCGGGGCGTCCAAGCGAAAAGCGGAAATACAGATCACACCCCAGATCCAGCAGATCTTCCCGCTGTTTTTCACCTACTACGACAAAAACCCAGTGGGCAATTTGGTGCTGACGAACAACGAGCGGGAAAAAATCGAGGATCTCAAGGTCAGCTTCTACGTAAAGCAGTTCATGGATCAACCCAAGCTCAGCGCGGCGATCGAGCAGTTGGGACGGGGAGAAGAATTGGAGATCCCCGTGTACGCCCTGTTTACCGACCAGATCTTCAGTGTCACCGAGGGTCTAAAGGTGGCCGGGGAGATCCAGTTGGACTACAAATTTCTGGGTATCGAGCGATTCGACAGTGTCCCGGTAACGGTGACGATCAACAACCGCAACGCCATGACCTGGGATGACGATCGTAAAGCAGCCGCCTTCGTTACGGCCAAAGATGAGCTGGTGCTCGGATTTGCCAAACAGGTGGCTTCCCTGGTGAGCAACGAAGGAAGTACGGCGATCAACAGCAATTTCCGTTCCGCCCTGGCGTTGTTCGAGTTTCTCTCCCGCTACGGCATCGGCTACGTGGTCGATCCGGTTACCCCGTACGCTGAACTTTCGGAGAGCAAAGATGCCATCGACTTCATCCAGTTTCCAGCCCAGACCCTGGCATTCAAGGCGGGGGACTGCGACGATATCTCAATTCTCTATTCGGCCATGTTGGAGGCGATCGGTGTACGTACCGCCTTCATCACAGCCCCTGGCCACATCTACATGGCCTTCGCCCTGGGCATTGATCCGGAGGTGACCCGGAAAACCTTTCTCAAGCCGGATGACCTCATCTTCCGTGACGGGGACACGTGGATTC
The DNA here is from genome assembly GCA_964588525.1 of uncultured Spirochaetaceae bacterium. Classification (GTDB taxonomy): domain Bacteria; phylum Spirochaetota; class Spirochaetia; order SZUA-6; family DRHE01; genus JAFGQJ01. Next base: position 776 of record CAZPQC010000272.1, on the reverse strand, counting down.
CGGTCGAGATCACCCTGGTGAAGGACGGGTTCATCAAGGCCTGGCAGATCGGAGCCAAGGAATGGCGGGAGACCAGCCAGAACGGTACGGCGGAATTCCTGCCTATCCGGGATGCCTGGACCATCTATGAGCCGGTGGCTTTCAGCGAGTACCGTCCGGCTATCATACCCCCGAGTGAGGGGGATATCCGCTCCGAGTACGTGAGGGAGCTGGATCGCTTCATCAGCACGGAGGTCGATCCACGAGCCTCCAAGCTCAAGGCGGAAATCCGCTCCTCCGGCGGAAGTCTGCGGTTAGTCAACAACCTCGGCGTTTTATACGCCAAGTACGGGCTTCTAGAAGATGCGGCGACCCAGTTCGAGCAGATTCTGCGCTCTGGCGAGTATCCGGCGGCGTTGGTCAACCTGGGCAACATCTACTACTTGAAGGGAGAGATGAGACAGTCCCTCCAGTACTACCAGAGGGCTTTGGAGCGCTCCCCCGACGACTCCGTCGCTCTCCTGGGTGTCGCCAAGGCGAGCTACGAGCTGGAGGAGTACGCATCCGTTGATAATGCTTTGGCGAAGTTGGAGAGTCTGGACCCCGATAAAGCCAAGCAGTTCTCGTTTCTAGGTTCGGGTGCATCGGACACGGTCCGGGCATCTCAGGCAGCAGTCAAGGAGGTCTCCTCATGGGACGAAGAATAAGACGGTTTCTGATTATCATCCCGGCGGCAGCCGTGGTTCTTCTCTCTTTGCTGCTGGCCACCTGCAGCAATGAGTTCGACATCTTCGAGG
>CAZPQC010000271.1:0-3657 GCA_964588525.1 uncultured Spirochaetaceae bacterium | reverse complement strand
AAATCCAACCCGTAAAAATTTGACGGCAATCAGCACGTCCCAGAGCAGGCTCAAGGAGAGCATGGAAAAGGCCGTGTTGTTGGAGAGATAGATCGCTACACCCACGAAGTAAAGGATTGCGGCCAGCGCTGCAAAGGCCCCGTGGCCCCTGCGGTGGATCAGGTAGAGAGCGACGTAGATCGGGATCGTGAATGAACATCTCCAAGACCATCACAGCGACCGTGATCAGAGCCGCGATGCCGGCGGTTCTGTATAGGTCTGTATCGTTCGATGCCGTCGCCTCGATGTCGGGGATCTGATTTTGTATACCCATTTCTTCTCTTTCCTTCGTCTGACGGGTTCGCTCCTCGTTCCCGGCTGTAGCAGCCGAGAATCGTCCGGCCGGCGTACGGCTACTTATCCGGTCCGGGCTCCGCAGCGATGGCCGAGGCGACGTTTTTGGCCCAGGCTGCAATGGCTTCCCAGTCTCGCGAATCCTCCGCAGCTGCGCCGACCTTCTTGATCATCCATCTTTCCAGTCCTTTCATCTTGTCCGCATCGATGGCACCGTGAAAAACAACGACCTCCCGCGGCTGTATACGATCGAGCAGCGGTTGCAGCGCTTTGGGAAAGCGCCAGCCGTTTGTGAGCTCCACCGGATCCCCTTTGCCCGTAGGCCCGCTGGAGAAGATCCACAGCGGCCGCTCGGAAAGCTGTTTCTCGTTCACCTTCAGGAAACGGGACGCTTCCCTGCGCCAGCGGAAGATGTACACGGCGCTGCCCAGCACGACAGCCTCATAGGAGCCCAGATCCTTGACCCGGTTCACGGGCAACACGTCGACGGAAACACCGGCCCGGCCCAGCACTTCCCCGATCTTTTCGGCAATTTCCGCCGTTGCCCCGTACTTGGTGGCATAGGCCACCAACGCCTTTGCGCTCATTTCTTCCTCCAATTCGTTTTTAGATCACAAATTTTCCTGCCTCATAGACCCGCTTTCCGTCAACTGTGATGGTACCACCCTTCCGCATGTCGCAGAGCAAATCCCAGTGGATTGCGCTCCTGTTCACCCCTCCGGTTTCGGGGTAGCTGGTTCCAAGAGCCAGATGTATCGTGCCGCCGATCTTCTCGTCGAAGAGCATATTCTTGGTAAATACCTTGATCTGTTCGTTCGTACCTATCCCGAACTCGCCGACCCGCCTGGCGCCTTCGTCGGTGTCGAGCATCGCGATCAGATAATTCTGGTTCTTCTCCGCCTCCGCTTCCACGACCCGGCCACCTTCAAAGCGCAGACGCATCCGGCCCACATCAACACCTCTGTGGACGGCCGGGAAGGAAGATTCCATCCACCCGTTGACCGAATCCTCCACCGGGCAGGTGAAGATTTCCCCGTCAGGCATGTTGCGGTTACCGTCGCAGTTGACGAAGGTCCTGTCTTCGATGGAGAAGGCCAGGTCGATATGCGGGCTCTGAACGGTAGCCGTGCGTTTACCCGCAAGCTTTTTCACAAGTTCGGCCTGGGTTTCGGAGAGCTGCTTCCAGAGAGCGATCGGATCGTCTCGATCCGCGCAGGTGCTGGCAAACACGAAATCGGCGAATTCGCCCAGGCTCATCTCCGCGTCCTGGGCATAGGCCGCAGTCGGCATCAGAGAGATGACCCAGCGCAGAGAGCCTTCGGCGGCTCTCTTGAGGCGGAGATTGAACAGATCGGCTCGGGCCCGGCTGTGCATTGCGATCCTGGAGCTGTCCGCTCCGGACAGACGGCGGGTGTTGGTTGCGGCCATGATCTTGATATCGCAGTCCAACGAGCGGATCCTCTGTTCGGCCCACGGTTCCAGGTACTCCAGCTGAACGTCACTGCCCTCTTTATAGAAGATTCTGTCCAGACCCTCGGTAAATCGCGTTTCCAGATAGGGAAGCGGGTGGGCTCCGGCCCGCAGCACCTCCCGGACAACAGCTTCCATCAGGGGCATAGCTTCCGAGGAGAAGGGAATTCCGGTGATTCCCACCAGGTCTCCGGATTTTACCTTGGTACTGTAGCGCACCAGGATTTCCGCCAGGGAATCGATACGAGGATCGGTCATGAGCATCTCCCCCTTGGTGGCCGGCGATTGTTCGGCTCGCCGTCTGCCGGCTCGACCGCCCTCACGATAGCACGTTCGCCCTGCCCTCGCCAGCGCGTTCCGTTCCGATGATCAGGCCGGGGCACCGTCCACGCCTCCACAGCAAAGGGATCGTTGATGAGCTTCCTCAGGACCATGGTTCTCACGAATTCGGATGCCCTGCGGATGACGCCTTTCTTATGCTGTATCCGCTCTCGAAACAGGGATCTGAATGACGAAACGGCGGGATCCGTTCGGCTTCGCCGGCCAGTGCACTTTTGAGGTGTCCCAGGTAGTGGACGCTGAGGTTATGGGCTTCGAAGAGGCAATCAATGATACGGATCGCGGTTCCCGGCACCGGCTCGAGCAGATCAACAAGTTTTGCACGATTCAGAAGTTTGTCTGTTCTTCTCCGGATGTTGTAGAAATAGTCATCCAAATCGACAAAGGGCCGGTGCCCCGATTCGGTTCCTTGGTAGATGATTCCAGCCTCGGCAGGCTTATTTATTTTTCTTGCTTGGAAGAAGTAGTCCGGAAATCCGCTCGTGCTCAGGACCCACTTGTCGACGAAGCCCAGCATCTTCTCTACATATTCGCGTAGCGACAAACCGTCGAGTGTACGCTTCCAGTCGGGCTTCGAGCGCATCAGATCTTCTATATCCCAAAGGATATAGTTCAGATGATCCAGGACGGTTGCCAGGACGGATCGGGAACCTGGTATCCGTCGATGGCTCCTCTTTCGATTCGGACCACCGAAAGATCCGTCGGAATCTCCGAAAACCGCGCTGGTTTTGATGTAGGCATCGTAGTCCCGACGCTTTGTCGAGTTCGAGAGAATGCTGTAGGCATTGTAGATGATCCTGAAACGGGCTGCGGATTCGGGACTATCGTTCGTATCCGGATGATGCTGCAATGCCGATTTTCTGAACGCTGACTTGATCTGTTCGGCAGTCGCCGCAACCGTCACACCGAGAATATCGTAATGGTTGGAAACCTTCAACGACAACCTATAACTATTTCTTGACGAAAAAGTACCACATAGCCGCCAAGTTGATTCCTCCCTCGCCGTCTATGATTTTTTGGAGTTCCTGGAGAGAAATCAGCTTGTTCCCCAAATCATCCTTGAGGGTCTTCCCGTCAAACTCGGCGACCTTTTTCCCGCGGGAATCCCTGATGTTCTTCCGGTCAATTTCACCGAGCAGAGCGCTGTTCCACGCCCTGATGGACGTCCTGTCTATCTCCCCCATCTTCTGACCCGAGCGATTCCTCAGAATCTTTCCATCGAAGTTAAACTCTGCCATCTTATTCTCCTCCTGGCTCATCCCAATCATTTGCTACATCTGTGATTCTACAGCCGATTGCACTTCAATTCCACGCATCAAATGTTTTTCTGTGACAGGCACGCGATCCGGTACGGAAGCCCCGTTGCACCAGAACAGCCAAACATGAGACCGTGGTCAAGGCAAGCCGGTTGCCTGAGCCTGAGTTTTTCTCTATTATTGTAGGAGGATTTAGCAGAGAGTAGCAATGTTGGTACCAGCGGAAGTGTGGACAGTAGCCAAAGCCGAACAGGGCAGC
>CAZPQC010000270.1:0-3708 GCA_964588525.1 uncultured Spirochaetaceae bacterium | reverse complement strand
CTCCTTGTCGACGTAATCATGCCCGAGTATGATGGCATGTATCTCATAGGCAATGTCAGGGAAAAGCGCCCGGGTCTGCCGATCCTGGTAATGAGCGGTTATCCGACTCCGGAAACCATTTCCAGCGGTCTGCGGATGGGAGCCACCCATTTTATCGCCAAGCCGTTCACTCCGGACGAGCTGGTCAATGCGGTACACAAGGCCCTGGCAGGAGCGGCGGACAATAAAGAGGAATAAACAACAAGAGGATTAGGTGCGGTATGGAAAAGAAAAAGGTTCTGGTAATCGATGATGAGCAGATCATCCTGGACAGCGTGAAAAAGATCCTAGGAGCCGAGGATTTCGAGGTCGACCCGGCGATCTCCAGCCGGGAGGGGCTGGAGCGGGCCATGAATCGGGACTACGATCTGGTGCTGACCGACATCCGCATGCCCGAAATCGGGGGAATGCGGATCCTGCGGGATATCAAACGTTCCAAACCCGCCATTCCGGTTGTCATCTTTACGGGTTACGCCACGGTGCAGAGCGCCGTGCAGGCGATGAAGCTCGGCGCTTCGGACTACATCGAAAAGCCCTTTACCCCGGACATGCTGCTGACCACGGTGAAGAAAGTCCTTGAAAAAGCCGCTTCCGAGAAGCCTGAGAAGCAGGAGCTGATCCACAAGGACGAGGTCATACGGGTCCTGGAGCGAGCCGCCGTAGACAGTGAATTCGTCACCAGCCTCTTCTACTACGGGCCCGAGGCCCTGCAGGACTACGACCTCACCGGTCCGGAGAAATTGGCCATCCTCACCGGGGACATCCATTGGATCGAGAGCCAGATCGGGGAGCTGACACCGCCGCAGAAGCGCTGGCTGGAGAGCCGCCTAAGCGCGGAAATCTGGTAGAAAAATCAAATGAACGAGGGATAATCAAGGATGAGCGACAGCAAAGACAAGACGATAAAAATGCTGGTGATCGACGACGAGAAGATCGTGCTGGAATCCTGCAGCCGCATCTTCGGCGCCGAGGGATACCAGGTGGTCACCACGGACAGTGCCCGCAGAGGCCTCGAGCTGGCCGCCGAAGGCAGCTTCGACGTGATCCTCTGCGACTGGAAGATGCCCGAGCTGGACGGCATCGATACCGTGGAGATGATCGACAAACGCTCCCCCGACACGGCGATCGTGATGATCACCGGTTTTCCCGCGGTGGAGCGGGCCACGGACGCGCTCAAGCGGGGCGCGGTGGATTACCTGGCCAAACCCTTTACACCGGAGGAGATCCTCTCCACAGTGCAGAAGGCCATCAGGCGCAAGGAGCAGGAAAAGGCCAAGGGTTCGGTGGACGTGGCGAAGATCGTCCGCTCGATCAGCTTCCCCGTACCCAGCCTGGAGGACAAGGCTCCCAATACGATAGCCGAAACCGTGGCCCAGAAGATCGGCGTGGGCAAGACCACCTCTCCCTGGCTCTCGGTGCTGGTTCTGGGCATCCTGGCCGGTGCCTATATCGGCTTCGGAGGCATGCTGGCAACGACTGTGAGCTTCGACATGGCCGGCTATCTCGGGGTCGGGTTCACCAAGTTCATGAGCGGAGCGGTTTTCAGCCTGGGCCTGATGCTGGTCATCATCGCCGGGGCGGAGCTGTTTACAGGAAACAACCTGATGATCTCCAGCGCCATCGCCCGGGAGATCACCTTCGGCCGGATGCTCCAGCGTTGGGGCCTGGTGTACGTCGCCAATTTCATCGGATCGATCCTGATTGCCCTGCTGTTCGTCTTTTCCGGGCTGTGGCGCCTGAGCGACGGCGCCCTGGGGGCGGCTGCCGTGAAGATCGCCTACGGCAAGGTCAACCTGCCCTTCGTCCAGGCCCTGCTGCGGGGCATCGGCTGCAACTGGCTGGTCTGCCTGGCGGTCTGGATGGCCCTGGCCGCCCGTCAGACCGTCGGCAAGATCTTCGCGATCTTCTTCCCCATCATGGGATTCGTGGCCCTCGGTTTCGAGCACTCCGTGGCCAACATGTACTTCATCCCGACGGGGATATTCCTCAAGACTTTCGGGGGCGTCGGCGCCCCGGCGGGGGTGCCGCTTGGGTCTCTGAGCTGGCTCACCTTCCTGTGGAAGAACCTGCTGCCCGTGACCATCGGCAACATCATCGGCGGCGCCGTGTTCGTCGGCATGAGCTATTGGAGCGCCTACCTGCGGCCCAGCGGCCAGAGTCCCGCGGAATAAAGCGGGCAAGGTCATCCTATGAGCGCAACAACCAAGTCGGTCGATGTTTCGCACCTGCTGGAGCGATACGCAGCGGAAGAGGGACAGGGGGCGTTGATGGGCCTGCTCCAGGACATCCAGGAGGAGCTGGGCTATCTGCCCGTAGAGGCCGTGGAGGCGGTGAGTAAACACCTCAAGATCCCCCTGAGCCACATCCACGGGGTGATCAGTTTCTACGCCCAATTCTCCCTTACCCCGCGGGGCAAAAACATCATCAAGATGTGCATGGGAACCGCCTGCCACATCCGGGGCGGCCAGATGGTTCTGGATGAGATTCGCTCCTATCTCGGTTTGAACGGCAGGGATACTACGGAGGACAACCTGTTCAGTTTGGAAGTGGTTCGCTGCCTCGGTACCTGTTTTCTGGCTCCGGTGATGATGATCGGGAAAAAGTACTACGGGAAATTGACCACCGCCAAGGTACGAAAAATATTGAAGAGCTATCAGAGTTGATGCACGGAGCTACCATGCCCAAAGATCGAAAGAGTGAGGACGTTCAGAGGATCGACAATCCCGAAGACCTGCAGGCTCTGCGGGAGAAGTTGAAACGGGAGAGAGATAAGGACCGGGTGCGGATTCGCATCTGCATGACCGGCTGCCGGGCCCACGGCGCCGAGGAGATCTTGAAGGCCTTTCAGGAGGAAGTGGGCAAGAGAAAGCTGGATGCGCAGATCGTTTCCACGGGCTGCCACGGCTTTTGCGCCCAGGCTCCCGTCCTGGTCGTGGATCCCTACGGGATCTTCTACGGAGGCGTGAGTCCGGAAGATGTTCCGGAGATCATCAGTCAGACCGTGGAGAAGGGACAACCCGTCGAGCGTCTGCTGTACACCGATCCGTCCAGCGGCAAAAAGATCGTTCAGGCCAGTGAGGTCCCCTTCTACAAGAACCAGCAGAAGGTCGTCTTGAGAAACTGCGGTGAGATCGATCCCACGGAAATACTGCAGTACATCGAAAGAGACGGCTACGCCGCCCTGGCCAAGGCGCTGAGGCAGATGGATCCGGAAACCGTGATCGAAGAGGTCACCAACTCCGGCCTGCGGGGCCGCGGCGGGGCCGGGTTCCCGACCGGACGCAAGTGGTACTTCACCAGAGCCGCCTCGGGGCAGCCGAAATACATGATCTGCAACGCCGACGAGGGAGACCCAGGAGCGTTCATGGACCGGGCCGTGCTGGAGGGGGATCCCCACACCATCATCGAGGGCATGATCATCGCCGCCTACGCTATAGGATCCTCCGAAGGCTACGTGTACGTGCGGGCGGAGTACCCTATCGCCGTGGAGCATCTGAAGAAGGCGATTGCCGACGCCGAAGCGATGGGGCTTCTGGGGGAGAACATCCTGGGAAGCGGATTCTCTTTCCGCATCAAGATCAAGAAAGGATCCGGGGCCTTCGTCTGCGGAGAGGAAACGGCCCTGATCGCCTCCATCGAGGGTAAAAGGGGTATGCCCCGGCCGCGGCC
>CAZPQC010000269.1:0-3744 GCA_964588525.1 uncultured Spirochaetaceae bacterium | reverse complement strand
GGTACTTGGCAATTGCAGAATTTCTTTGATACCATCTCTATTACTGGCTCTGCTGTGGTGGATTTACCCAGACATAATTATTGGGGATATGAATTTTACTCTTACTCTGGCTGTGTGGTTCAAGAACCAGAGATAGATGTATATTTCACAGAACATATTACTAATGTAAGACTTTTGGTTACTAAGATAAAGACATGAGCCTCGTCACCGCTGGAGAACTTGCTTTATTACGAGAAAGACCTCATTCCACCAAATTGTGGCTTTCCATTTATAAGCCTAGCACTGTGCTAAGTGCTCAGGTAAATGATGTTGATATTACTGTGGGGGCATATGAAATTACCTATGATAATGGTGCTGGTGCATGGGCAGATGTAGAGAGTGGAATGACCATGCTGGTAGGTACTGCCGCTGGTAAAGCCGATAAGGGCAGGATTAGAGTTAGAAGTGCAACTGCCTCTGTGATTACTGTAGCTGAAAATTCCGATATTAATTGGGCAGATGATGATTATTTGACCATCTTGGCTTTCCATGAAATTTGGCCTGTATTCTCTCGATATACTTTGGATGGAACTACTGTTACTTGGTACAAGGATCATGATGTAGCCTATACCAACCAGAACGGTGCTGGCTTAGGCACAATCATTGATATGGGTTGTCACTATGCTGGCTTTACAGGCACAGTTTATTATTCTGCGGATGGCTCTGTAAATGTAAATGGAGATGGAATAACTTATGCTTGGGAATTTGAGGGTGGAACTCCTGCTACATCCTCTGCTGAAATCCCCGGAAATGTAACTTATCCAACTCCTGGGCACTATACTACTAAATTGACTATCAGTAGTGCATCTGCATCGGATGTAGCTTATCGTCACATCTCTATCTATAACAGACCAGGGGAAGGCACAAATGTTCCTATCTTGAGATGGGAAATGGATTCTCTTGGAGGTAGTAGGGATGAAGGAGGCCATTCTGTCTCTGTTCGCATCCATGAAGATGTGGATGATATTGTGGATGGCTCTCTGGTGGTTATCTTTGCAGATGATATTTATGGCTCTACCGTGCAAAGCATTGGTGGTAATGCTGCTGGTAGACAAAAGATTTTCTATGTTGGATACATTCGGGATGGCTCTATAAAATATGATTATCAAAAATCCAATGTAGAATTTGAAGTTGTATCCCCAACAGAAATAATGAAAGCAAAGGAAGGTACAAATTTATCCATAGATAGTGTAACCAGTCCCACTGATTGGTTTGAAATCCAAGATATGGATGTCAGAAAAGCCCTTTATCATTATTTCCGATGGCAATCCACAGTAATGCAGTGCTGTGATTTGGTATACAATTATACAAATTATAAATTCCAATACTTTGATACAGACCCATCCTCTATTTATGATGGCATAAATACATTCCTGCAAAAGAGTTTGATCGGAAGGTTGACCTCCGATAGACAAGGGAGGCTATATGCTGAAGTTGATCCCGCTGGCATAAATAATGCTGTGGGTACATTAGCAGTTGGCATTGAACTTACCAGACAAGATTGGATGAATGAACCTGAAATAACTGAAATTCAGTCTAAGCCATTGTCTTATCTGGAAATGGGAGGGGAAGCTTGGAGTGGAGCATACACTGGAACTTCAACTGCTCTATTATGTGCTGCCCCTGGAGATGTCCATGCTTATTTTGGCACATCTGAAGATCATCAAGGTCTTATCCTAACTGGTCAATCCCATTTGAATACCATTGCAGGGGATGTATTTGCATGGAAAAATGCAAAATATCCTAGTTCTACATTTGAACTTTCTGGCAATTATAGAAACTTTGATATTGCTCCATTAGAAAGAACTCTGATAACCCTTGCCGCTGATGATACTCACAGAGGCATTGTGTGGACAAGTAAATCCTTTATCCTTACCGATTTAGAATGGAATTACAATCCAGAGAAAGAGTTATTACTTCCCATAGCTGAATTTCATGAGGTTACTGCTGGTTATCCTGGAACAACTATTGATATTCCAGAGACACCCATAGAGAATTTTCCAGTACAGCCTCCGTTTATTCCACCACCATTTCCCATTATTCCACCAATAATGCCGCCTGGATATATTCCTCCTCCCATTATCCCACAACTTCCGCCTCCAGAAGATGTGCCTACTGGTTCATATAATCCTACCTGTTTGGAAGACATAAATGCCCCTCCCAATGGGCCATGGGGAATAGGAATTGATAATATTACAATGTATGGAGGAGATGAAATATTTGGAAATATCCAATATTGGAATAGTTGGATAAGAACTGATGCTCATGTTTATAAAACAACTCTTGCTGTAAATGCTTGTTGGGAAGAAAGCACAGATTGTGGTGATACTTGGGTTGCAACTACTGGTTCATTCTTATTTGCCTATGCCATAGGGTGGGATGGCAATATAGTTGAAGAAGGGGCATGGCTTCCATCCGCAAAAGAGCATTGTGAAGTGAGAGAGGCAATATTTGATAGTGGAGAGTTTACTACTGGTTATGAATTGAAAATAAACCCACAAGTATGTGCCAGTGGAACTTTTTATAGCTATGATGGCTATCTTACTCTAGATAGTTATGGAAATGGTGGAGGTGGTAGCCATGTAGATCATCCATATATCCCTATAACTATTAGCTATGGGGATTGCACAGTGGAATCTTCAAGTTGTCATCTTCACAGTGTTGGAGGAGGTACAGCATGGGTTATTTATGATTTTGGGGTAACATGGACATTGACAAGCTTCACAAGTAGAGACTACCATGATGGAGATATATGGATAGATGTTAGCACCGATAAATCTTCATGGACAAATATATATCTACAAAGAATTACCTATGCAGCAGCATCCTGTCATACATATGATATTGGCAATCCTGGATGGCCTATAAATGCAAGATATATTAGATATAAAGCGGGCGATGTTGTTTTGGTTGGAGATCATACCAATCTCGCTTGGTTTCAATGGGGAGGATATGTAAATCCAACTATTTATCGAGCACGTATTACTGATACAACTATTCGCAATGTTTGTTTTGAACCATAATGAAATCTAAAAGACGATTACGTACTCAACTTAATAAATATCAACGCTTTGGGGTGGTTATTCCAGGAACTATAGGAAATCATGTCCATATTATTGATGTTCCTGGAAGGGCTAATTATGTTTATGTAAGCTTATCTGATGGAGAAGTTGTTGAGGCTTTCAATAATAGAGTATCCCCAGTTCTTGATCTTCCAGTTTTTGTGGGTTACGATCCTAAAGAGCCTAATCTATTACAAATTCTTTCTGTGCGTTCTGGATACTCCAGATATGGAGATGCTGGTGTATCTATGCCAAGCGTCCCTGAGCACCATGAAACCCATGAATGGATGGCTAACCCTGGCGGGAATGATGTAGTTTTCTCTCAATTACGCCAATTCATGCCATTACGTCCTACGCCATTATCTACTGGCATAGCCATAAATGTCTACAGAAGCGTGGGGTATGTAGATGATGGGTGGTTGATGTTCACAGGTTCAACCATTGATCTTGCCTCATTTATTCCTGCTACTGGAACTAGATATGTGCTCGTCTATGAAGATACAGATGGGCTTCCTGCCGCTGTTGGTGGAACTTCAAGAGATAGCTATTCACTTTTAGGAATGGATGATATTCCCCAACCAGTTCCAGGAACATTGCCTATTGCGGTTGCTAGAGTTTATTTTGGACAACAAGTGCTTTATGA
>CAZPQC010000268.1:0-3787 GCA_964588525.1 uncultured Spirochaetaceae bacterium | reverse complement strand
AACCGATCAGTTGTCACCTATGTCCTGAACTCCGACACCTCCGGGCGCGCCAGATTCTCAGCGCGAATCCCACCCCATCAGACCGCAGTCAGCGCCGGGCCTGAGTGTGTGACACCCGATCTGACACCCGATCGATTCGGCAAGGGGGTATCCGGCGGTGAAACTGGGCCAACTCAGCGACGAGGACATCGTCGCGCTCCCGCTCGACCGTCTGGCCATGGTCGTGCTGCGCCACTTGGCCCTGACCGACGAATGGAACACCTACAACTTCCGCAACGCTCAGCGTCTTCGCGGCCGTGACGACCTCGCTCTTCGCGCCTGCGCGGAAGCCATCAACTGGCTTCTGGCGCACGGGTTGATAAGCCACGGGCATCCGACTCAAGACAGCGCCGAGGCGATGTTTCTGACGCGTCAGGGACGGGAGGCTGTCTTGTCGGGGCCAGCGCGCCACCTTGCCCTGCAGCGGCTGTCAACCGACCTTCACCCGTCTCTCGAACGCGTTCGATCGCAGTTCCTCATCGGCGAGTACGAGCTGGCGGCCTTCGCAGCGCTGCGTGAGGTGGAGATCCGGGTTCGAGACCTGGCAGGCGAGCCAAACTCTGCGATCGGAGTGCCGCTCCAGCGGAAGGCATGGAATCCGCAGAATGGCCCGCTTCGCGACACGGACTTGGATGCCGGCGAGCGCGCCGCAGTCGCCGATCTGTTCGCGGGCGCGATCGGGACGTTCAAGAACCCGCCGAGCCACCGACAGGTCGACTACGAGAATCCCACAGAGGCCTCTGAGGTGGTCCTGCTGGCCGACCTGCTTCTTCGGATGCTTGACCGGACGGCCGCCAGGCTGGTCCGAGGCTAGCCTCACCGCGGGCGCCGAGCTAGAGTCGGGATTGCGTCCCGAGGCCAACGGGAGGGATCGGAATGGCTACGTGGATCGAGGATGTCACGCAGGCGCTGCGCGATCTGGGCGGCGTCGCCAGCCTCTCGGACATCTACGAGGTCGTCGCGAGACTGCGGACGGAGCCCCTCCCCCCAAGCTGGGAGGCGATCGTCCGTAGTACTCGGTCTGGGTCCGGGCTGTCCTCCGGGCCGACATCGCAGTCCTCAAGCCCGCGCACTTCGTCTTCCTGACCGAGGTGGCGCAGGGCAGCTAACTCCGCAATCGGTCATGGGTCTCCGGCCGGCGCTCGGCGCGAGACGGGCGCCGGTCCCAGATCCATCTCCCGACTTGGAACCGGCTCGTGAGCGCCATAGACTCGCGGGCATGCCGGTGCCATCGAACGCCACGCCTGGAGCCCCTCGTCGGACGCGCCACCAACGCACGATCTCGGCCCGCTACCGTGGACGGTGCGCTCGCTGCAGGACAGCTATCAGGCTTGGAGACGAGATCGTTGAGGTCTCGGGGTGGAGCCAGGCGATGGACGAGTGGCTCAAGGGCGATGGGACGCACTGGCCTGACAACCTGACCCACGCTCCGCTGCGCTGGCGGCATGTCGATTGCGCAGCCTCCGCTGCACGCCGGGACGATGAAGGCTGTCTGAAGAGCATGGTTGGGCTTGCTTCGCTCGCCTTGGCCTCTGTGGGCTACGTGATCGCCACAGGGCTCTGGCAGTGACTCGTCGGCCGGCGGGAAGGCTCTGCGCCGTTGAGGGATGCTCCGAACCTCGGTGGGTCCTCAAGTCGGGGCAAGTCCGGGCGCGCTGCCATGCTCACGCGCTTGAGTTGATGCGGAAGTCCCAGTCGGCCAACGCAGACAAGCCATGCAGCGTGCCTGGCTGCCCCGAACCGCGACTCAGGACAGCCAGCGCCACCCTCTCCTTCTGTCACGCGCACCATCTCGAAAGCGTGCGCCGGTCGACCCAAAGCACCGCAGGCCGGCTATGCACGTTCCCGGGCTGTCAGGAACCCAGGCCCAAGGGCTTGCGTCGGTGTCGAGAGCATACGCGCCAGCAATGGCGCCCAGGCCGGCCGTGCCCCAAGCCTGGCTGTACCGAACCCCGCTGGGACGCGGTACGCAGCTCCTACTGCCACTTCCACCAACTCGAAGCCAACCGGGAGTCGAAGAGACGAACTGGCTACCGAGCCGACAAGGCGAGCCAGCTGCGGAGGCGCGAGGCGCCCTGGACGTGGCTGCCGGTGTCGCCCTGGCCATCTGTCTGCGGGGTGTGCGGGCTGCCAATAGATCCATCGCTGACCCATGGGCGCGAGGCGTACGGAGGCCGGAAGCACCCCCAGGGCGAGACGATCGGTCACGAGCCTCCTATCGCATGGATGGCGGCCCATCCCGAGTATGACGGTCCGCTCCTTCTGCGACCGGAGCACTGGGCCTGCAACGCTGCGAAGGGCGATCGGCCGGATTGGGAACGCTGACGGGCGCGTGCGTGCCATCTTCGCACGAGACAAGATCTGACATATGTGACAAGCAGTTGGCAACAGCGGTGGCCATAATCTGCCGTAGGAGGTGCAGTTGTGGTTACTAGGGACGGCGCCGGGAGAGTGTTCGCGGTCAGAAGCGTTCCGCCTGAGGTCTGGGCACGCCAGACTGCGCAGCTTCGCGCCCTCGGCGCAGAGCTGCAGCGCCATGCCGCCAAGCCCGCAGGCATCCGCAGGAAGCCAGCAGGACGGCCGCCCACCCGATAGACGGAGGAGGGGGCAATGCGAGGATCGGGCATCATCGCCTGCATCTTCGACTTCGACGATACGCTTGGCCCCGATTCGACGAGCATGTTCCTGGCGTCAAGGGGAATCGATACGGGGTCGTTCTGGACGGTTGACGTCAGGGCCCGTGTTGATGATGGGTGGGATCCTTCTCTGGCGTGGCTTGAGCTGTTGCTGGATCGCTCCGGCGATGGACGGCCGCTCGGCCCGCTCAGCAACGCCGACCTGAGGAAGTTCGGCCGCCAGACACTTGATGCCAATCTCTTCCAAGGCGTCGAAGGGCTGTTTACCGACCTTCGCGAGATCGTGAAGGGTTATCCGGATCAGTCCGTGGAGTTCTACGTCATCTCCAGCGGGCTGCGGGAGATCATCCTTGGCAGTGAGCTTCTGTCAAGGGAATGCGCCGGCATATACGCGTGTGAGTTGGCCGAAGACCCGCCCGGCACACTGGCCCACGTCAAGCGGTGCGTTACGTTCACCGAGAAGACCAGGTACGTGTTTGAGATCAACAAGGGCATTGCAGCTGATGACTCGCGCGCGAACCCACTTCTGGTGAACAAGTCGGTCAAGCACGAGGACCGGCGTATCCCGTTCGAGAACATGATCTACGTGGGCGATGGGCTCACTGACATACCCTGCTTCTCACTGGTCCTTGCGAAAGATGGTCAAGTGTTCGCCGTGTTTGACCCGACCGAGGAGTCTAAGGCCAAGCGAGCCTTTGTGGAGTTCCTTCAACCCCATCGCGTCATGAGCATGCACTCACCGCGCTATGGTCCCAAGGACGACCTTGGTCTCATGCTCCGCATGGCGGTGACGCAAGTCTGCAGCCGGATCCAGTTGCAGCGTACGGCGCCCTACTCCTCTGACACCTGATCTGACACCTGATTGGAGCTGGCTGCTCCTGGACAGCCCTGCACACAGCTGGACAAGCGGTGGCATTTCGAGCGTGGATCAGCTCACCGAGTAGACGGGGGCGGACCCGGGTGGATGCCTCGCCTCTGACTTCGGATCAGAGGGTCGGGGGTTCGAATCCCTCCGGGCGCGCCAGCCCCCCGCGAGGATGAATCGGGCTCCGCCGCCCGGCGGACGCGGCTGGCCCTCCTGGCTTGGTAGATTCAGTGGGCGTCGAGAAGGC
>CAZPQC010000267.1:0-3804 GCA_964588525.1 uncultured Spirochaetaceae bacterium | reverse complement strand
CCACCCACCCTACCCCTTTTCACATCTATGATGAAAAGGCGATCCGGGAGAACGCCCGCAAATTGAAGGAACACTTCTCCTGGGCTCCCGGTTTCCGGGAGTATTTCGCGGTCAAGGCGACTCCGAATCCTTACATTCTTAAGGTCCTCAAGGAAGAGGGCTTCGGAGCGGACTGCAGCTCCATGCCGGAGTTGATTCTCTCAGAAAAGGTCGGCCTGTCTGGTGAGTACATCATGTTCAGCTCCAACGATACTCCCTCCCAGGAGTACCAGAAAGCCAAAGAGTTGGGAGCGATCATCAATCTCGACGATATCAGCCACATCTCCTTTCTGGAGCAGCACGTCGGCCTGCCGGAGCTTCTCTGCTTCCGCTTCAATCCCGGTCCGCTTCGGGAGGGAAACGCGATCATCGGGAAACCCGAAGAGGCCAAGTACGGCTTCACCAAGGCGCAGCTGCTCGAGGGGTACCGCATCATCAAGGCGAAGGGAGTGCGGCGCTTCGGACTGCACACCATGATCGCCTCCAATGAACTGGATCCCTACTATTTTGCAGACACCGCCAAAATGCTCTTCGAGCTGGTCGTTGAAGTTAGAAAGACCCTCGACGTTCGCATCGAGTTCATAAACATCGGAGGCGGCATCGGCGTTCCCTACAAGCCGGAGCAGAAGCCCGTTGACCTGGGCGTCATCTCCCGGGGAATCCGCGACGCCTACGAAGGCATGATCAAACCGGCAGGACTGCATCCCCTGAACTTCTACATGGAGATGGGCCGCGTGATCACAGGCCCCTACGGCTATCTCGTTACCCGGGTTCGCCATCTCAAGGATACCTACAAGCGCTACGTGGGGCTGGACGCCTCCATGGCTAATCTGATGCGCCCGGCCATCTACGGTGCTTATCACCACATCACTGTTATGGGCAAGGAAGATCAAAAGCCCGATCAGATCTACGATGTGACCGGCTCCCTCTGCGAGAACAACGACAAGTTCGCCATCGATAGGCAGCTACCCGAGGTCGAGATCGGAGACATCCTGGTGATCCACGATGCGGGAGCCCACGGGCACGCTATGGGTTTCAACTACAACGGCAAGCTGCGTTCCGCGGAGCTGTTGCTCAAACCCGACGGCTCGGTGGAGCAGATCCGGCGAGCCGAAACAGTGGACGATTACTTTCAGACCCTCGATTTCTCCCGGCTGTAAGGCACTCCCTTCCCGGTCACTGAAACCGCGGGCTTGTCCGCGACGATCCGGCCATCCGGCCCACGGCAATCCGGCTTGCGATCAACCGCTCTTCACCCTCACAGGCGATAGTCGCGTCAGGATGAACTCGACCAACCAGCCGGCATAGCTGTCCATCCAGGCAAAGAGCCATACGAAGCGCGGGATATAGATCACCGGCTCGGGTCGGACCAGGAGCAGCCAGATCCGATTTGCTAAGACATCGGGACGCAGCTCAATACCATAGCTGCGGTTGCGGCGGCTGAATACCCGAAGGAGCCGGGAGATCTTCAGCAGATCCGTGGTAGCGATCCCCGCCTTCACCAGGCTGACCCGCACAGGACTCAACCGCAGCTCTCTGTTCAGGTGCCGGATGTACTCGCGAAAGAAGGAGCGCACACCCCTAAGCAATGGGGTGGGTCTGATCGGCAGCAGCTTCAAAGCCGGTTCCAAAAAGACAACGTGACCCTCTCCGCTTTTTTTCATATCCTCTAAAACCAGTTCGGAAAAACGAATTACACCCAGAAGGTTTCGCTCCAGGTGCTTCCATATTCTGCTGTTGTAGGCTTCCTTCCTTCCATTAAACCACACCAGATCCGCGTGGTTCACCAGCACGTCGATCGGTCCCCAGGACCGGCGGATTTTGCGAAATAGTCGAATTATATTCTCGCCCCGGGAAACGTCGGCCGGCACCACATCGACACGGCCGCCCTCCTCACGGATCTGGAAGGCCAGATCCCGTAGATCCTCTCCCGGTTTCTCGAGCAACACAAGGTGCATTCCCTCCTGGGCCAGTTTCTTGGCCGCTGCCTCGCCGAAACTGGTAACCCCACAGGTTACCAGGGCCAACTTCCCACGCATCGCCTCCATCTGTTTTTGGAATCGACGTACTCGGTAGTATGGAGAGCGGGCCAGCAGAGCAACCCGCACCAGGGGGCGAAAAATTCTGGCGAGGAAGCGACGGAATCCAAGCTTGATGGTGAACTCCCGCATGTAGTCATCCAGGGTGTAGCGTTGAAAATGGAGCAGACGCTGGCTCTCTTCCGTATCGATCCAGTCGGTGCTGAAGGGTCGTTGGCTGAAGGCTTCCTCGGGGAGCATGCCTACCCCCACGCCATCCAAGACCTTCTCCACGATCTCCCGGTAGGTGTACTGGCAGCGGTGTCCGCCACCTATATGCAGAACCTTTTCCCAGATCTCGGAGCTGGTGGCGGCATTGGCCAAGGCCAAACCCACATCCCGGTTGTGGACATACTCCATGCGGTTATCCAAGCGGATCTCGAACATCGCCGGATCGAGCTTCAAGGAAAAGGGCAGGGCTGCGGCAAAACGGAAGATCGACCAGGTCAGTCCGGAATTGCGGACCAGCTGCTCGCACTCGACCTTGTGACGGGCATAGTTCTCCATGGGTTTGAGCGGATCGCTGACCCGACGGGGCGGCTGCTGATCGTGGGTAATTCCATAGATGTGCAGGGAGGAGGCGAAGATGATCTTTGCCGGATCTCCCTGGGATCGGATCGCCTCCAGCAGGTTTCGCGTGCCCCCGACATTCACCTCCCAAGCCCAGTCCGGCTGATCTTCGCAGTCGATGCCCGTGGCCGAGAGTTTCGGAATCACAAAGGCCAGATGGATTACCAGGTCTATATCCTTTACGGCACCAACCAAGTCCTGGGGATTTCTCAGATCTCCCCAGACGATCTCTGCCTGGTCGCCGAGCCGTTCCGTTTTTTTGTGGTTGCGGCGATTCGGTACATCGAAACAGCGCACCTGGTGCCCCCGCTCCAACAGCTCTCTAACCGTGCTTTCCCCGATATTTCCGAACGCACCGGTAACCAGAACCTTCATTCTGTCTCCTCCTTTATGTTCCCTTTATGATGCCCTGTAAAAAGGTTTGCATACCCTGCGCACCGACCTCTGACCAGCGACCGCCCTCGGGATCGAATACCCCCTGCATGACCAGCCCGGCGCCGAAGGACACGATGATCCGGGCGGTCAGCTCAGGATCGACCTTTCGCAGGCTTCCCTCTTGGATACCCCTGCGGATGAGATCGGCAAAGAAGTCCCGAAAGAATTTGTAGGGCGCGATGGTCGCTTTCCAGGTCTCCGGATCCCGACTGGCTTTGGTGAGAAACTCGATAAACAGGGGTAGCTGGCCCGCGGCGGTCTGGAAAATCAGTCCGGTCATCTTCACCATTCTCAGCAGGGCATCGGGAACCGAGGCTGCACCGTCTCGGATCCGCTCCATCTGCCCGGCAAAACCGTCCATCCAGGTTTCGAACATCTCGACGAAGATCGCCTGCTTGCTGGGAAAGTGATGGTAGAGAGCTCCCTTGCTGACCGCGGCGGCTTTGCAGATCTCCGCAACCCCCGTGCTGTCATATCCGTAGCGGGCGAAGCACTCCTCCGCGGCCTTGAGGATCCTGGTTCTGGTTCCCAGGCCGCCCGGCTTTTCTTTATTGCCTCGTTTTTCTTCACGGCTCTGGTTCTCTGCAACCATGGTTCACCGGTTCCTTCCAGGATATACGACCGACCGGTCGGTCGGTTACCATAATATAGCAGATCTGAGAAAGGATATCAAGGTCTGTAA
>CAZPQC010000266.1:0-3853 GCA_964588525.1 uncultured Spirochaetaceae bacterium | reverse complement strand
GCCGATTGATCGTGAAGAAAAGGAAATAGGAGTCATTCGTGTCGAGGTCAGTAAAGAAAGGTCCGTTTATCGCCAAAAGCCTGTACAAGAAGGTTCTGGAGATGAACAAGAGCGGCGAGAAAAAGATGATCAAGACCTATTCTCGCTGTTCAACAATTTTCCCGGAGATGGTGGGATACACAATTTCGGTGTACAACGGAAAAACCTGGATCCCCGTTTACATCACCGAGAACCTGGTCGGGCACAAGCTCGGGGAGTTCGCCCCGACCCGTCTGTTCCGTGGGCACAGTGGATCAGACAAGAAGGCAGCCAAGAGGTAGAAAGATGGAGATCAAGAAAGGCTACACAGCCCATGCCCGCTACGTGAGGATGTCCCCCTACAAGGTCAGGCGGATCGCCGACAAAGTGCGGAAAAAACCCTACGGGGATGCCATTGCCCTCCTTGAAAACTTACCGCACAAAGGGGCACGCCTGTTGAGGAAGGTTATCCAGTCGGCTGCAGCAAATGCTCTGTACACGAACAAGAACCTCGACGAGGAACTGCTTTACATTCGCGATCTCCAGGTCAACGAAGGGGTGCGGATGAAGAGAGTTTGGCCTCGGGCACGGGGAAGGGCGGACAGACTGATAAAGAGAACCTGCCACATCTCGGTGGCACTGGATGAAATTGCGGGGCGAGGAGAATAACGTGGGACAGAAGGTAAATCCGTACGGTCTGCGGCTGGGTATCAACAAAACCTGGAAGTCCAAGTGGTACGTGGATCCCAGAGATTATGCCAGCACGCTGCACGAAGATCTGCGTCTCAGGCGCACGATTGACAAATCTCCGGAAACGCAAGGGGCGGATATAGCCGATGTGGAGATCATCCGACATCCGCAGCGTATAACCATCATCATTCATACAGGGCGACCCGGAGTGATCATCGGCGCCAAGGGTGCGAATATCGAGAAGCTTGGGAAGCGGCTCCAGAAACTGGTGGGCAAGAAGATACAGATCAAGATCAAGGAGATCTCCCGACCCGAAACAGATGCCAAGCTGATCGCCGAAAATGTGTCCCGGCAGCTGCGCTCCCGGGCTTCCTTCCGCCGGGCCATGAAGATGGCCGTGGTGAACGCCATGAAGGCGGGGGTTCAGGGAGCCAAGATCAAGGTCGCGGGACGATTGGGGGGCTCGGAGATGGCCCGGAGGGAAGAGTACAAAGAAGGCCGGATTCCGTTGCACACCTTTCGCGCTGACATAGACTACGGTTTTGCCGAAGCGATCACGACCTTCGGTTCGATCGGTGTGAAGGTCTGGATCTACAAGGGTGAGATCTTCGGCGGCGAAACCCAGGAAGACGCCGGACTGTTGCTGAAGAAGCAGCGCGGGGGTAGGAGTAGATCAGGTTATGCTCAGTCCTAAAAGAACCAAGTATCGCAAGAAACAGAGAGGCCGGATGCAAGGTCTGGCGACCCGGGGGAATACCATCGCCTTCGGCGAATATGGCCTGGTCGCGTTGCAGAAGCATTGGATCACCAATCGACAGATAGAGGCGGCGCGTATCGCCATGACCCGTCATATCAAGAGGGGTGGGAAAGTCTGGATTCGGATATTTCCCGACATTCCTTTTACCAAAAAACCGGCGGAAACGCGAATGGGAAAGGGAAAAGGTACTCCCGAATACTGGGTCGCGGCTGTAAAGCCCGGCACCGTCATGTTCGAGATTGGCGGGGTGGAACGAGATCTGGCGGAATCCGCCATTCGGTTGGCCGGCAGCAAGCTTCCCATCCAAACCAAATTCAAAGCCAGGCGTGATCTGGAGTAGGGATATGAAGGATTCATTCAACGATCTGACCTTTCAAGAGCTGCTGACCAAACGGGAAGAGTTGAACAAGCAGTACCGGGATCTCCGTTTCGACCTGGTTCTCAGACACGTGGACAATCCACTTCAGAAACGAACCCTGCGGAGAAAGATTGCCCGCATCAATACGATCATTCACGAATACGAGACAGGAATCAGGCAGACCTAGTGCCAGGAGCTGAAAGAAGTGGAAACGCAAACAAAGACGAACAAGAGAAACAGAAAAACACTGGTCGGGACGGTTGTGAGCAACAAGATGGAGAAAACAATTGTAATTCGGATCGAACGCAGAAAGCTCCATCCTCTGTACAAGAAGTATATCACCCGCACGAAAAAGATAAAGGCCCACGACGAGGGCAACCTCTGCCAAATCGGTGATCTCGTGAAGGTTATTGAATCCAGACCGCTGAGTAAAGACAAACGCTGGAGTCTCTTGGAGGTCCTGGAAAAGGCAAAATAGGGTCACATGAACGGAGCAGACTATGATTCAAATGAGAAGCTACTTGAACGTTGCCGACAACAGTGGAGCGAAACGCGTGCAGTGCATAAAGGTGCTGGGTGGAACACGCAGAAAAAACGCCGGGATAGGTGATATTGTCGTGGTCGCCGTGAAGGACGCATTGCCGAATGCTGTGATCAAGAAGGGAACCGTGGAACGGGCGGTTATCGTGAGAACGAAGAAAGAGTACAAGAGACCTGACGGAACGTACATCCGCTTTGACGATAATGCCTGTGTGATTATTGACCCGAGCAGCAACCCGAAGGGCAAACGAATTTTCGGACCCGTTGCCAGGGAGCTGCGGGACAAGGATTTCATGAAGATCGTTTCTTTGGCGCCGGAAGTGATCTAGGAGTACAGTAAAAGTGGCGAGCACGAAAACGGTAAAATACAAAATCAAAAAAAACGACCAGGTGCAGATCATGGCCGGAAAGGATCGTGGGAAGTCGGGCCGGGTGTTGCGCGTGGATCGCGAACAAGGCAGGGTTGTGGTCGAGGGGCTGAACATGGTCAAGAAGGCGATCCGGCCGCGCGGCCAGAATCAGAAGGGAGGCATCACCTCCGTGGAAGCCGCCCTTGCCATCTCGAATGTTCAAATCGTCTGCAAGAAGTGCGGACCCACCCGGATCGGGCTGCGCATGGAGAAAGAGCAGAAGGTTCGATTCTGCAAGAAATGCGGAGGCGAGCTGTAATGGCCACGGCAGTGAAACAAAAACAACCCAGACTGAAGACCCTGTATCACGAAAAGGTCGTCAAGGCGCTGAAGGACGAGTTCGGGTACAAGTCCGTAATGCAGGTACCCCGGATGGAGAAGATCGTTGTAAGCATGGGCGTCGGAGAGGCATCCCAGAACAAGAAACTGTTGGATTCGGCTCTCCAGGAGCTCACCCAGATTACCGGGCGCAAAGCTGTAAAAACAGTTGCCCGAAAGTCGATCGCGGGGTTCAAGATCCGCAAGGGTATGGAGATCGGTGCCATGGTGACCCTTCGGGGGGATTACATGTACGAGTTTTTTGACAGGCTCGTGAACATCGCGATTCCGAGAATCAAGGATTTCCGCGGCACGAATCCCAATGCCTTCGACGGGCATGGGAACTATTCCCTCGGTGTAACGGAACAGATCATTTTCCCTGAGATCGACTACGATAAAATCGAGCGGGTGGCCGGACTCAATATTGCAGTAGTAACCACGGCACAGACGGACCGGGAAGCCGGAAGTCTGCTGGCCCGCCTGGGAATGCCGTTCAGGAAGTAGAGGAGAGCAACTTATGGCCCGAAAATCACTCATCAACAAGGCGCAGAGAAAACCGAAGTATAGCACGCGCAAGGTGAATCGTTGCCGGATTTGCGGTCGTCCTAGAGGGTACATGCGCAAGTTCCAGATGTGCCGTATTTGTTTCCGAAATCTTGCCAGTGAGGGCAAGATTCCAGGTGTAACAAAGTCTAGTTGGTAGGGAGAGTGAGTAATGAGTGTTTCCGATCCTATTGCGGATATGTTGACGAAGATACGCAA
>CAZPQC010000265.1:0-3938 GCA_964588525.1 uncultured Spirochaetaceae bacterium | reverse complement strand
TAGAGCTCATCGGCGGGCCCGTCTGCAGGTTGGCGCTGGTACTCCCGAGCGACCCCGACCCGCCAGCGAGCTGCTAGATCGGCGGCCAGAAAGCCGGTAACCGGATCCTCTAGCCTCGACCGGACCCGGCTCTCAGACTCGCGCCTCTTCGGATAGTCACAGGGGCCGCAGCCATCTACGTAACGTACCGCGTCGTTCGCATGCTCCCGTCGCTGTACCCGGGACCTTGGTGGACGATACCCGCCAACGCGGCAGTGCCGTAGGCTCCGGCTCAGAGAACCGCAGGTGAGACGGATGCAAATCGAGGAAGCTCTGGATCTGTTGACATCGGACAACCCGTCCGACAGGCGAAGGGCGGCCAATGCCATCGGCATCGTGGCTGACAGGGCAGAACCGCCAGCGCGGAAGCGACTGGCGCGGCTTCTTATGGGGGCGCTTGATCACGAGACGGAGGAGGGCGTGCAAGTTCAGCTCTTGCTCGCGCTGGGCAACACATGGCACCGCCCGGCGGTGCAGCTGGTGGAGCGGTTCGTCGGCAGCAACTCGGCCCGGGTCAGGCTGGCGGCTGCAAAGGCCCTGTTCGGTTGCGTCGATGAGACGGCCCGAGCGATACCGGCGCTGATCGGCCTGTCTGGCGACAGAAGCCGCCAGGTGCGCAACTGGTCGTGCGCAGGTCTTCGGATCGCTGTCGAGCTGTTCTCGCATCGCGACCCGGCCATTGCCCAGGCGCTGGTGGCGCGAATGCGCGACCCCGATGACGAAGTGAGAGGGGAAGCGCTACTCGGCCTGTCGCTGCTGCGCGACCCGCAGGCCCTGGCCTTCTTGACGGATGAACTGGCGGCGGGCCGGGCCGATCTATACGCTTCTCTGGCTGCACGAGCCCTGGGGCGGGACGATCTCGCGAGAGCTATCGAATCGGCCGACTAGGGCAGCTCTCCTTGGCTTCGTCCTTGGCGTGATCCCGGACCCGTCAAACCCGTAGCAGGAGACACACGTGCCCCCGAGTGACTACGCCGCCCACGCTGGCATCGCTGCGACAATGTGGTTCGTTGCCACGCTTGCCTCGGCAGACCTGGCCATCGACCTTCTGCACACGGTCGGGGCAGCCCTGCCGCGCTGGCAGAAGCGATTCGGGCCTCTACAGGAACGGATTCAGGCAGGCGAGTCGGGTGCAGGGAAGTGGTTCCGCCGGGTGATCGACATCGTGTGGCTGGCCGTCGCCGCGGCCATGCCTGTGATGGTCTTCTGGCCGGGCAGGGAATCCGACCCAATCGTCAGGGCCGTCTGGGCACTCGCGCCCCTCGCTATGCTTGTCTGGGCAATCCGGCGAGCTTCGTCGACCCCACGGGCCACTGCGTAGCCACCGTCACGAGTGCCAGTGGCTACGTGCCCGTTTGCGATCAGCTGGATATGCCCTCGCTCGATCAGTACACGACGTGGTCTTCCGATAGGAAGAGCAACTTCGCCCGCGACCACATGTACCTGCTCCCGCAATGGAACGGCTGGGGAAACAACGATCAGACCGTCATCGCTGGGCTGATGACCTACCGCTGGAATCTGTTGGTCGCAGCCCACGCTCCAGGCTTCGACGGCAATCACATGATGATGATTGCCGGAGGGCTTCAGTACCTCCTGAGCCAGAGTGAGTGGCCGGAGGCTGCCGGCAAGGTGGCGAAAGGCGATCCCGCCGACTACACCCAAGTTGTCAACCTTTCGCAGGGCTTCGGGCAGGAAGCCGGCGACTGGCTGGGTGCCATCTCGGCGTTCGACAATCGCGCGCCCAGCGGCATGGACGTAATCGTCCCCCGGGTACGGGCGCCTCGCAGGCGTTCTCGGACCTGGATCAGGTCAAGGTCGATCAGATCAACAGCCGCCCAGCGAGCATCGTGCACTTGATCGTACTGTCCACGGGGGCCGCCAAAGGGCGGTGTTCGCACTCCAGCCCCGGCCTCGGGAGGAACACCATGCGCGGGATTGCCAGGACCCTTGTTGCAGGCGCTGTGGCCGCGATGCTTGGTGCATGCTCGCCGGGAGCCGGCCCATCGACGACATTGACCTCCGCGAGTGGGACCGCAGTTGCTACAGCGAGTCACAGTGCATCGGCCCCGGCGAGCTTTGGGGCGGCTGAAGTAACCACTGCCGGTTGGCACTGGCGACCGATGGCTCCCTGGCCCGATCTTGGGCGCCCGATAGGCCTTTTCGAGGTTCCGAATGGCTTCGTCGCTGTGTGTCTTGTAGGGGCCACGATGGAACCCTGCTCCTCGGGCGACGGCATCTCCTGGGTGGCCCCCCCGAACCCGGCCGTCTTTGTGCAGGAAGGCCCGGGTGAGTTCTTGCCAGGAGCGGTCGCACAAGGCCCTGCCGGATACCTCGTCGGCGAAGGTGAAGCCGCTGGCTTCTCTGCCGAGGGGACCATCTGGCGGTCTGGCGATGGCGTCCACTGGTCGACGGTCGCGACACCTGCACTCGATGACCTCAAGCATCCCTGGACTGTGCTAGGACTCGAGGATCGCTACCTCGCTGGCGCTTGGAGTGGGGGCAGGCAACTATGGTTCGAGTCGACTGACGGAACGCGCTGGACACCGGCGTCGATGCCCGATGGCCTGGCGTATCTGGAGGGCGACGCTAGCAGGGGTCTCAGGGCCGTCGATTCGGACGGGGCACCTTGGTATTCTCGCGATGGTCATAACTGGACCAAGGCCATCCTGCCTTCGCCTCTGGATGGCTTCTACGTCTCCTGGGCCCGAATGCCCAATGGGCATCTTCTCGCGGTTGGCGGCTTCAACATCGTGGGCAATCCCCATCAGGAGGCGATCCTCGTCGAATCGGCGGACGGCGTCACCTGGCAAACCGCCAGCTTCGTTGGCTCATCGCCAGCCACAACTGCCGTTGCTGGAGACACGGTGTTTGTCACTGCGGGCGGAGGTCCCAATGGCCGCACCCAACTCTGGGCCACCGCAGACAGTGGACAGAGCTGGACACTGGTGGGCGAGAACAGCTCCGGCGGCATCGACATACAGCTCGCCAGCAATCAGCGGGTGATCGTCTCCACGGATACCGGCTGGCTGCAGGGCGAGCCGCTGCAGCCAGCCCCGTAGGCGGCAGCACAATGGCTGCACGCGAGTTGTGGGTGAGCGCCACCGCAGAGACTTGAGCAGTACGCGGCAGCTGTCGGTATCGCATCGTTGTGGGCGGCTACGAGTAGTCCAGGAAGATCGCCACGAAGAGTGCAGAGGCTTGAGCGCATGAAGCCGGGCACCGCCAGGCAGGTCCCGTCCTCCCCGCCGAACGGGTGCGCCTTCTCCGGAGTGACCGCTGAGGGGTAGGGGAGCGGTGCGCCAGCAGGCCCAAGGGCTGACGCGCGGTCCTTGTCGCCGCGGGCGCAATCCTTGATCGGTCCTGACCAGCTTCACCTACAATGCCGACGGCTCGGCAGCGAGCCGGACCGACTACGACCCGACCGAAGGCTCCCACTACAGCAGCTTCACCTACACCGACCTGGGTCAGCTGGCGTCGGCCAGCCTGCCCGACAGCGTGGGCAGTACGACCTACACCTGGGCTCTCGACGGCAACCTGCTCGCCCGAACCTGGGGCAGCTACGTAGAGGCCACCTACGCCTACGACGAGGCCAAGCGGCCCACCAACCTCTACCTGGAGTTCGACGGCGATGCCGCAGGCAGCTTCAGTCGCTCCTTGGAAGCTACGGTAGTGACTGACCCACACCGAGACCCATTGCTGGACCAAGCCGAGAGGCTGGTGGATCTCGCGGCCGCGCGACTTCCGGGTGCGCGCGCTCTGCATCCTGAGGTCGGCAGCCCCGAGTTCTTGGGTCTGGCCATGCTGCCATTCGAGTGGGTCCTGCACAGAGTCGGAGTGTGGCCCCACCCCTAAGGACTTCCTCGGGCTCGTGCAGTACGAGGCGGAGGACCTGGACGAGG
>CAZPQC010000264.1:0-3980 GCA_964588525.1 uncultured Spirochaetaceae bacterium | reverse complement strand
AAAAGTTCCAAAAATAATACAAATAATAGTTCACATCGTTCACGAATCTGATGAAATCCTTAAACCGATCCAATAGTTTCCATCTCTTTTCTTCATATTTTCGTACCCCATTGCAGCCAGCCTCTTTCCCAGTACAATCTTGTTTTGAATTCTCTGACCGGCATCAGTACACCACTTTTCATAAGCTGCATAGATATCCTTTGCTGATGTCTCTACAGTCAAGTCTTTTTCAACAACACATTGATCAAGAAAGTTATGGATAGAATCCATTTCCATACGATATTCATTAGTTGCCTCTCGTACTTCATCGGGAAGTGATAGTCCACACTTTTCTTTTTGCCACTGCATACACCCGTCTAATGCCCAATTGAGGATGCCAGGAAGCTCATGAAGAAGTTTGTCGAACAAGTCTTTTTCCCGATCTTTCTCAGGAATCACTACATCGAACGGCACTAGTCTTATACGCCGCCATATTGCGTAATCATTACCAGTTATTTTCGGTTTGTGGTTGGTCGCTAGAAAAAGTTTGAATTGGGGTGTAAACTCGAAAAAGTTACCATACAGAAAAGGAGCCGTTATTTTATCACCGCCGGTCATTTGTTTGATCAATGATTCTGCTAATGATCGTCCTGCAGATGTCTCGGTCGCCGTGTAACCTCTCACATTAAACTGCCTTTCTTTCACACATTAATCGGGACTCCACATTAGTCAGGTTGTCGCCGTCACACGATTCAAAACGGAAGAGAAACTGTCCTTTGATGTCCGTGTACGGACTTAAGGGAAGTCGATCATACTCATACTCCAGGATCTGTGGGATGATGTAGAAACTGCGATCTTTCCGGTAATAGATTGCACGCCGGCAAGCGGACTGCAAGCGTTTGGGAGAATAGTGTCGAGCAAGTTCCATCAGCTCCCGGCAATCCCGAACCAACTCCAGGATACTTCCGGCCCAAACTATTTGGAGGAGTTGGGCCACCGAAGGACCACAGGTACGTGCCTCCTGGAGCAAGACCTGTTTGATGGCGCGTTCCTGTTCGTTGGCCGTTAGACGACGATTGAAATTGGAATGAGCATTGTTCATGAGTTGCCTCCTAAATGATTTCGGTGGATGCGATCCGCACGTGTTCGGCTGTCACAATCCGGCACTGTTCCCGGGCCGCGCCCAGAAGGGCTCCCTTGGCCAGGTGGTTGGCCCGCCGCAGCAGTCCTCCCGAGCCCTGATGAATGGCGGTGATCGCTTCCTCGGCGAACAGAGGTTCTTTCACACCGGCCACACCCAGGTGATGATTCAGATACTCCTCCATGTGGCTGCGGTTCAGCGCTTCCAGGCGGCTTCGTCCCAGGATCCGGGAGGAGAAGGGGCGGGAGGTATGATACACCAGTTTGTCGATCAGCAGATCTTGTCCGCTCAACACCACCGGTAGCAGGGCCTGGGAATCGTAGTCGATCTGGGCAAGGGTATGCAGTTGTTTGAACACATCCAGCCGTAAGAGGTGCGCTTCGTCGATGACCAGAAGCGGGATCTGCTTTTTCGCCGCGATGTCGCAAAACATCTCCCGAAGGGTTTTGGTCAGGTAGGCGCTGGAATAGGAATGGCCCTCCATGCCCATGGCGATACATAACTGACGGTACAGCTCCAGAAGGCTTCCGGAGGTGGCCACCAGGGAGAATACCCGTACCTCGGAAGGATGCAGTCGGCTGACCGCGTAGCGCAAGGAGGTGGATTTGCCGCTTCCCACATCCCCGATGATCACAGTAACCAGGCCGTGAGCCACCGCATAGTCAAACCGATCCACCAGGGGTTTGAGATTGGGTAAGGCATACAGCTGTTCCACCTTCAGATCCGTGCCGAAGGGGTCTCGGTTGAAGCCAAAGAAGTTCTGTAGGTTTGTCATGCTTGCTTCTCTCCCTCAAACAGCCGGCCTCCCCGGTAGCGCTCATCGCTGCGGTCAGGGGGCTCGGAGGCTTCGTGCGGCTCCGGGACCAGTTCGGTTTCTTTGCCGCTGTTTCTACGTACTCGGCTGTTGATCTGCGGATTCAGGGCCACCAAAAACCCATGGGAGATCTCCTCACAGATCACCTCGATGCGTTGGGGATCCTCCTCATGGTACAAAAGCCGCACGCTTTTACCGATCAATCCCACCGGCGCCTCGTAGAGTTTTCCGTTCAGGCTCACACTGCGATCCTTGTCCACCTTGCGGATGACCGAGGTGCGGAAGGTATCGCGAAGATTTTTGGGTGCCGGGCGGATCAGCTCGATGTGGGCAAGATAACGCTTCAGAGGCGCTTGGCCGGTGGTTCCATGAGGGCGAACATGATACTCGGTGTCGATCCACTGCCAAAGCTGCTCGTTCAGCTGCTGAAGCGTGAACACTGGCGGGAGCAACGGCAACAGTTGCATCCTCACGGTCCTCCACAGCCTTTCAATTTTTCCCTTCCCGGCCGGGGTGTACGGGGTTGCGTACACCAGAGCGATGCCCAGACACGCACAGGCGTAGCGCAGCTTCTCGGAACGGAACGCCGGGCCATTGTCCACGTACAGCTTGCGCGGCAGCCCGCGTTTCTCCAAAGCCTGGATCAGGCAATCCCGGTAGCTGTCCAGGTTCTCCCGCAGGTAGAACTGGGCGTGCGCAATGAGGCGCGAATGATCATCGAGGGCGGCGAACAGATAACTTTTCCGCAGTTTCCCCTCTACCAGGACCTTCGGACCGTGCATACAGTCGCTCTGCCAAAGCTCATTCGGATACTCCACCTCGAATCGTCGGCGGTCCACGGGGCTCTGCTCGTTTTTGTTCAGCCCATGGCGCTGGAACACCCGATACACGCTCTGAGGGGAGGCTCTGAAGTCTGGGGGAAGCAGTTTGCGCTGCCGAGCCACTTTCAATATCACCGGTAACGATACCTCACCGAGTTCCCGTTTGAGATTCACCAGAACCAGCTCTGTTTCCGCATCGATGCTTCGCGGCCGCCCGGAATCACATCGATCTTTGGGAAACAGGCTCTCCATCTTGCGCCCGCTTGCCTCGTAGCGCCGGAGCCATTCCCGGATCACCGAACGGCTGACCCGGGTTCGTCCCGAGCCGGGAATTTCCCATTCCCTGCCTGCCAGCTCCCGGATCTTGTGTTCTCGCTCCCCTCGCCGCAAATCCTTGCGGCCTACCAGTTCGGCGATCACGCCAAAGCGAAACAAGGCAATTCTTTGTTTTTGCTCTTTGTCCACCACAGTCTCTCCTGCTTGGTTTGTGATGGACCTACTTTACCCATACCCTCGGGCTGCCGTCACCGCAAAGATCCGGTAGGGTGGGTCCAGAACAGGGGTCATCTCAGAGTATTCCAGCGAATGGGTGCTCACGATGATCGGACGGCGAACCAGCTCTCGCAACGCTTCGGAGAAATCCAGGATTCCCGAATACCGAGTCGCCTGCTGGCGGAATCCTTTCCACCAGTACTGCTGGCGTTGTCGATCCACCCTCTGGAGCCACCGGTCTTTCTTCAGCTTTCGCACCATACAGATCAGAATCAACGTCCAGGACGCCCAAAACCCTCTCCAGTGGGTGTCCGGGCGCACGGTGTGTACCGCCCCACAGTCCGGGCACCGATACCGCTTCATCCACAGTCCCTCGGGAGCCTCGTCAAAGAACCGATTCACATACCCATGACCCCAAACTCGACCTCCTTGACATCTCGGACAACGGGATATCTTCGGCCAAGGATATTGTTTCTTGTTTTCCGAAAGGCTCTTGAAATCGATTGGAAAATGCAGTATCAGTAGAGTATCCTGTGGGGGTAACTGAGTGCCGGCGTTCAACTAGCCTCGGTTACCTCTTTTTTTAGGCCTCCAAATAATTCGAGAAAAACAGAGAAGTGTCCAGACTACTGTGAGAAATTAGTTTGGGTGTACGTCGGAATTATTTGCGAACCGACAATGGGGGCTGATTTGGAGATCCCGCATAATGATTTCCTGCTCCCTGGCCTTCTCC
>CAZPQC010000263.1:0-4006 GCA_964588525.1 uncultured Spirochaetaceae bacterium | reverse complement strand
GAGGATTCCTCCCAGAAGAGCCCCGTAGCCGCCCATGGATCCGCCCATCAGGTAACGGCCGCTCTTCTCGCCGATGGTCCGATAGCGCTCCTCCACATAGCCAAGAACATCCTCGAACACGTAGGTGGCGTAATTCCCGCTGAATGGAGAGTCGGTGTACAGGCTTCCTTTCGTACCGACCTTTCCGTCCAGTCCCTTGGCGTGGTAGATGTTGGGCAGATGAAGGCTGCCGTCGGGCTGCGCCAGGATGAACGGGGGGAGCTCTCCGGACAGGATCAGCCTGTCCAGCCGTTCAAGGGTGATAACCCGGGTGAAGTACTTTCGAAACGGCACTCTCAGCACGAGGGGATAGCTGTGCTTCAGGCCCTTCCGCGAGTTCACCACGGGATTGTCGTTGTCGGCTCCATATCCGTGAAGGAAGTAGACGACCGGATAGTGTGCCTTTTCTGTATCGAAGTACCCCGGAGGCAGATAGATGTGGATTCCCCGCCGTACCGGGCTTCCCAACGGATTGCCTGCCAGGCTCTGCGCCTCGAAGGTTTCCATGCGATAGCGCTGCACGTTCATGATATAACTATAGGGGAAGCTACAACTTTTCACACTCCATGGAAAGGTGTTACTGTAGGGGTTAAAGAGAAAGGGGTCGGCTGACCAAAGGGGACGATGAAAAACGAGGCGATAAGAAGTTACGCGCAGATCAATGCTAAAATCGAATCGGGGAAGGCGGTTGTCCTGACCGCCGAGGAAATCATCGAATACGTCGAACGCAAGGGTCTGGAAGCTGCGGCCAAGGAGGTGGACGTGGTGACAACGGCCACCTTCGGGCCGATGTGTTCCTCCGGTTGTTTTTTGAACTTCGGCCACAGCACCCCGAAGATGCGCATCAGCGAAGCCTGGCTCGATGACGTCCCGGTGTACTGCGGAATTGCCGCAGTGGATGTCTTTCTTGGCGCAACTCAGCTGCGGCAGGGAGATCCGGCGAATCTGTACTATCCGGGGGAGTTCCGCTACGGTGGAGGGCACGTCATCGAAAAACTCGTAGCCGGAGAACGGGTTCAGCTTTTCGGGCTTTCCTACGGCACGGATGATTATCCCCGGAAGGAGATCCGCACCTGGCTGTCGATTCGGGATCTGAATCAGGCGGTCATGGTCAATCCCCGCAACTGTTACCAGAATTACAACGTGGCGATCAACTGCTCGGATCGGCCGATCTACACCTACCTGGGGCTGCTCAAGCCGAACATGCAGAACCTCAGCTACTGCTCCGCGGGACAGCTCTCCCCCCTTCTCAACGATCCCCTCTACCAGACCATCGGCATCGGCAGCAAAGTGTGGCTGGCCGGCACCCAGGGGCACGTATATTCTGAAGGGACTCAGCACAGCCCGACCTGCGAGCGGGGCTCGGGCGGCGTGCCGACGGAGGGTGCCGGTACCCTTGCGCTGACCGGGAACATGAAGGAAATGAAGGCGGAGTTTGTCCGCGGTGTCAGCCTGATCGGCTACGGCGTCTCCCTGGCCCTCGGTGTCGGTATCCCCATTCCCATCCTGACCCCTGAGATCCTCGAGCGCACCACGGTCCGGGATCGGGATATCCTGGCACCCGTAATTGATTACGCCCACGATTATCCGCAGAAGACGGGTAAGGTGATTTGCCGCCTGAGCTACGCCGAGCTCAAGAGTGGGGAGGTGAACATCGAGGGGAAAAAGGTCCTGACCGGTTCGATGTCCTCCTACTCCAAAGCGTTGGAGATCGCCCACCTGCTGAAGGACGAGATCAAACGGGGGGATTTTCTGCTCTCCCGGCCTTACCAGCCTCTTCCTCGAAACCAGAGTATGGGGAGCCTGAAGATCGTCGATCAGAACAACAGGGAGGTGCGGCGATGATCACCAAGAAACTCATGCTCTACTTTCCCAAGAGCGAAACCGAGAAACCGATCGTTTATCACCTGGTGAAGGACTACAACCTGGTGATCAATATCTTTCGTGCCAAGGTCACCCCGGAGGAGTACGGGTATCTGGTTCTCGATGTCACCGGAACGGACGATGACATTCGCCGGGGAATGGAATTCGTCAAGACCTTCAATGTACAGGTAGACGAGGCGCACAAGGGTGTTCGTTGGGATGAAAAGCTCTGCACCGGCTGCGGAAACTGCGTCGCTCACTGCCCGACCGAAGCTCTGCACATCCCCGATCGAAGCACGATGAAGATTGTTTTCGACAGCGATCAATGTGTGGAGTGCCTGAGCTGTATCTCCAACTGTCCCTACGGAGCCTGCTCTTCGATTTTCTGACGCTAAAGGCGATCTAGCGGAAACGGCGCCGCCTCTACTCTCCCGATTCTTGCTCCTCGGGAGCCGGTTCGATGGCTACAGGATCGCTCCAGGCGCCCGGTCCTGATGTTTTGATGGCTCGAATGCGGTATACGGTCGGGCGATCCGTTTCGGGGTGGGGATCGGTGATGCCGGGCTCGAGGATGTTTTTCTCGACATAGACCCACTTGCCGGTATCCGAGTTCCTGCGCACCACTTCATAGTACCTCAAGTCCCGCACCCAGTTCCAGCGCAGGCTTACAGCCCCGCCCGTACGTTCGGCTTGAATCTCTTCGATCTCCTCGGGGATTTCGCTCTCCTTGGATTCGTTTTCCCTGGTCTGGTGGATCGCCTCGTTCTCAGCTTGTCGCTTCTCCGCCAGTTCGTTGATACGTTCGGCGAAATCCGGATAGCGCTGGATGACCCGGTCGAAGTTATCCTTGTCCAGGCGGTACAGATCGCAGTACTCCCTGGCCCGGATGGTCGCGGTCCGGGGCATGGACAGCAGCAGGGCGATCTCTCCGAAGAACTGCCCCGCTGTCAGGGTGGCGTACACGGTCTGCTCATCCGCCGAGAGCACGTCCACGCTTCCCTGGCTGATGAAGTACATCTGGAAGCCGACCTCCCCCGCCGTGACGATCGTGTCTCCGGGAGTGAAGACGACGGGCGTGAGATTGAGCACGATCTCGCGGATCAAGTCCTCGCTTGCTGTCTGAAACAGGGGCACCTTCTCGATGATCTCCCTGTTCATCTGCAGGGCCACCGTTGTTTTCAGGGCGATGGGCAGATCCTCGATTACGGCGGACTCGTCGTAACCCCGGCGGCTCTCCCAGAGATAGCTGTAGTAGTCGTTGATCTTGCGCTGAAGATCGTGAGGGATGTTACGGTAGTTGAGAAAGGCGTTGATCTTGTCGAGCTTGTCCTTGTACTGGGATTTGGCCACATCGATGTGGGAGATCAGGTTGGCGATGTTACCTATGATCATGCCGTACATAGCCGCTCCAAGAAGCTCGATGAAGATCACGAATACCGTCTGCACCGAACCCGTGGGGGTAATGTCCCCGTAGCCGATGGTGGTCAGAGTGGTGATGGTCCAGTAGAACGCCCGGATGTACAGCGGGGCCGAATCCAGGTTTTGCGGATTTCCCGAGATCAAGATCCAGCCGCAGGAGACAAGATGAGCGACCAGCAGGATCCAAAAGACCAGCAGCACGAGGCGGAGGATCGCGGGATTGATACGGGTGCCGCCGATGCGGTAGAGGGCCGCACCCGAGTGGATCAGCTTGATTAGCGGATTGAGACTGACTAAAAGCAGCAAGGTACCGGGGGCGGGAACGAACGAATTGATGAGGAGTCCCAGGGGAAGGGCGGCCAGCAGGTCCGGGACAAACCAGCTTCTCAGGTAGCGAAGGGCGATGCTGCTGCGCCGTGTGATTGTCTTGCCCAGACGATAGAAGCCCGTGTTGAATTGGACAAGAATATCTGCGATGAACACGGCGGGGATGATCCACAGCACCGAGGCCGCCGCCGGGGAGGAGGAAAGGTCAAAGACAACCGAGAGCGGGATTACTATCGCCCCCAGCACGGTAACCGCCAGAACAAAGAAATCCCACGAGGTTCTGAGCTTGTTTTCCGGGTGAAACATCGTTTA
Organism: uncultured Spirochaetaceae bacterium; assembly: GCA_964588525.1. Lineage (GTDB taxonomy): Bacteria > Spirochaetota > Spirochaetia > SZUA-6 > DRHE01 > JAFGQJ01. The sequence continues at coordinate 46 of CAZPQC010000263.1, read as the reverse complement.
GGTTATTTATCGGAAACATCAATCATAAGGGCAAGGATGTTTCCGA
>CAZPQC010000262.1:0-4053 GCA_964588525.1 uncultured Spirochaetaceae bacterium | reverse complement strand
GGTCGATCGAAAAGATTGCCGAGGAGCTGCTCAAGGTAGAGGTACTCGACGGGCATGATTTCGCAGAGCTACTGCGGCGTTCCAAGAACACCCGAAACAAGGTCCCGGCGGCGGCTGCCGCCGGCTGATCCGGGTTGACGATTCACTGCGAGGTTTTCTCCAGGAAGCTTCCGACACATTGCAGCAATCCTCCGGCCAATGGGAGCGTCGGATCACTGTAGGTGGTGAGATTCCCCTTCTGATCCGGCGGGGCATCCTTGAGCACGTGATTCATTCCGTCGATGATACACAGGTTTGCCTCCGGTTTGGCTGCAGCAAGCAGTTCCGCCTGGCTCACGTCTGTCTGCAGGTCTCGCGAACCGTTGATGATGAGCACCGGTTGCTCGAGCTTTGCGATTTCTGATGCCGGATCGTAGCGGAACATGGAAATGAGGAACGGTTGTATGCTGGGTCGAAACAGGCTTTGGAGTTCCGGACTGACCTTCTCTACTCTTTTTCCTTCTCGGAGAGTGGTGATGATCCGATCGGCTTCCTCCGCGACACCGGGCACTTGGGTCTTCAGTTGATCCAGCAGAGTTTCGTAGATCGGTTTTCCCGACCCGGAGATCGAAACGAATGCATGAGCTCCGGTTCGATACGAAGCTACCATTCCGATCAGAGAGCCTTCGCTGTGACCGATTATGCCCAAATCCGAAAATCGGGAATCCTGTTTGAACTTTTCAATCCAGGCAACCGCATCGTCTATGAACGTGTCGAAGGTCACACTACTTTCATCCGTTCCGGCATCCGCACTCGAACTTATACCGCGCTTGTCATAGCGCACAGCCGCAACTCCCCAGCCCGCCAATCCTTCAGCAAGCATTTTCAAGCTGTTGTTCTTCCCTGGAAGTAGTCGTGAGTTGCCGTCCCTGTCTGTGGGTCCCGATCCGGCGATAATGAGCACCATGGGGACTGGCCCCGTGTGGTTCGGAAGCGTGAGGGTTCCGGATAGGATCCCAGTTCCTGTTTTTAGGCTCACCTCCTGCCCCTCAATGGGGCGTGCCGCCTCCGGAGAGTCGGAAGATCCATTGCCAGCGGAAGCAGCGGAAGGCGGCGGACTTTCACCGGCATAGGTCAGCTCGAAGGTTCCCTGTGCACCGGACTGCCGGAAAATTCCCTTGATTGTCTGGCCAACCCGTTGTCCGGTGAATAGAACCGTTCCTGCCAGCGCCACCTTGAAAGATATTTCCGGTGCTTCATAGCTAACGTCTTCAATCGGGTAATTTTGCAGACCCTGTTGGGGGATACTGATTTTTTTCGCACTGAAATCAACGGCCATGTTTGTCTTCTGGCTCCGGAACTCGAAGCTGCCCTCCCATCGTCCTGTTAGGGAATCGTGTTCTCGTTCTGTCTGATTCATAGGGGCCTCCGTTTCCGAGTTGTCTGTCCTCTGGAGAATTGAAGCCGGCTTCGGCGTTACACAGCTCAGCACTGCGAATACGATGAATGCGACTATCGCCGTATTTTACTCTCACAAAGTCTGCTAAAACAACGGGCATCCTTACAAAACTGTAACACTCAGGTCAGCCGGCAGAAACTTATGCCGTGTATGTTGAAACTGGACAACGAAACCAAGGGGGTATGATATGAACCCAAAAACGATTTTCAAATCAAAGGCAGTTCAGATTGTCGCTGTTGCCGTAGTCGGAATAACCGTCGGTTTTTTCGGCGGACGTGTTCTGACCAGGAGTTCTTCACGGTCCATTGTGCCGGAGGATCTGGTGTACACGCAAGAGCCGGCGGAGGTAGGAGAGGGTTTTCAGACAATGAACAATATTCAGGCAGCCTTCCGGGAAGTAGCTCGGGAGGTTCTGCCCTCGGTGGTGGAAATCGATGTGGTGAACGTTGTGAAAGCACAGCTTCCCGGCATCAATTCACCTTTTAATTTCTTTTTCGGTCCGGATAGTTCAAACGGCCAGCCGCAGGAGCAGGAGTTGCGGCAGCAGGCCCTGGGCTCCGGTGTGTTGGTCAAACGTGCAGGGCAGAACGTCTATGTATTAACGAACAATCACGTCGTGGGTGAGGCCGAGGAAATCACGGTAACGCTGGCAGACGGACGCAGCTACACCGCCGACCTCGTGGGTAAGGACCCGAAGAAAGATCTTGCTCTGGTGATGTTCGCTACCGGGGAGTCCGTGCCCCTGGCTGAATTGGGTGATTCGAACACCCTTCAGGTTGGTGACTGGGTTCTGGCGGTAGGCAGCCCTCTGGGCTTCCACTCCACGGTGACCGAGGGGATCGTCAGTGCCGTCGGCAGGGAGAGCCTGCCCGGCTCTGCTGTAGGCTCGTTCACCGACTACATCCAGACCGATGCAGCCATAAACCAGGGAAACTCCGGTGGCGCCCTCGTGGACATCCATGGGAGGGTGGTCGGCATCAACAGCTGGATCGCCTCACCATCCGGCGGCAATATCGGATTGGGTTTCGCCATTCCGATCAACAATGCCAGATCAACTATCGAAGATTTCATCACCAAGGGAAAAGTTTCCTACGGCTGGCTGGGCATCAATATGGGTACCCTCTCCAGCCAGGAAGCGGGGGCCTTGTATGGAGATGACATCCGGGGTGCGTTCGTGTCCGGCGTGTACGAAGGCTCGCCGGCGGAGAAGGCCGGTATTATTCCTGGAGATACGATTACCTCTGTCAACGGTGAACAAATCACAGACCCCACCCAGCTGCTTCTGGTAGTTGGAAACATAGAACCCGGCTCAACCGCTGATTTTACCATCCTGCGGGGCCATCAACAGCTGGTCCGTCAGGTAAACATAACCGAGCGTAAGGATGACCAAGCTCTGGCCGATCAGGCGAACCAGCTGTGGCCGGGTATGTCCGTTGTACAGATCACTCCGGAATTGCGATCCAGACTCGATCTGCCCCGCAACACCGGAAGCCTGATCATCGGAGCGGTCGTCAAGGGCAGTCCAGCCGGCGTGGCCGGTATTCAAGTGGGCGATATTGTCCGCAAGGCGGATGATCACAGACTATCGACCCTGTCTGATTTCTACCATGCCCTCAATGAGCCGGATTCGAGGGAGTTGATGCTCGAAATTACCCGGCAGGGCAAAGAGTATCGAGTCGGGTTGGTCAGGTAAGCATGATTGTAAAACGAACGTCCCGCCCAAAGTTACAAACACGATGGTTGGACCCCTCCCGGCTGTCGTCGGGCGGGGCGTCGTTAAAGGAGGTTTGGGTTTCACTGAAACCGGCTTGACCAAGGCAGAAGTGCAGACTGGCCATAATCGCGGTGCTCCTGGTAGTGAATGCAATAATCGGCTTCTGGGAGGAATATCAGGCAGGCAATACCATCCAAGCCCTCCGCGGTTAATCGTTACAAAAACGTAACGCAGCGGAAAGGATGTTGAAAAACATCACTATTAATTTAGGAAGAACAACTTATTAGAGGAGGATTCATTATGATCCACAAACAATTGCAGAAATCAGTCAGAATCGGACTGCCGGTCCTGATTTTGCTGATGGCACTGGTGGGATTCGGAGCGTCGAGCTCGTTGTATGCCGACGTCTACGGTTCCGCCGCAACGGGCGTACAGTCCCTGGAGAGCATCCAGAGCTCCTTCCGGGCTGTGGCGCAGAAGGTGATCCCCACGGTCGTGGAGGTCGACGTAGTCGATGTGGTCAAGGCGCCCGTCATGACCAATCCCTTCCAGTTTTTCTTTGGGCCGCAGGGACAGAATCCGGCGCCCAAGGAGCAGGAGTACAGGCAGTACGGGCTCGGCTCCGGTGTGATTGTCCGCAGGGACGGCAACAAGGTGTACGTCCTCACGAACAACCATGTAGTGGGAGAGGCGGAGGAGATCAGCGTCAAGCTGTCCGACCAGAGGCAGTTCACAGCCAAGCTGGTCGGTACGGATGCGCGCAAGGATCTGGCTCTGGTTGTGTTCGAGACCAAAGACTCGGTCCCCATCGCCGCGCTGGGAAACTCCGATGAGCTTCAGGTGGGTGATTGGGTGCTGGCGGTCGGAAACCCCTTGGGATTTTCCTCGACCATCACCTCGG
>CAZPQC010000261.1:0-4065 GCA_964588525.1 uncultured Spirochaetaceae bacterium | reverse complement strand
CTAAACACTATCTTGCCGCGGACTGTACCCAGATTGCCTTCGTCTTGAAGGTAACCTTTGGACAAACCTCTCTTCACGATTTCTTCTACTCGTGAGAGAAACTCGCAGAAAAGCATGTCCAACAGAGAGAAGTGAGCAGTTCTAAGAAAAGCGTTACCTGCAGTCCGAGAGCGGACAACTCCTACAAGCTGTAGCATCCCCCACAGCGCGTCTCTCCATCTGCCCCTTGCCGTCGTTGCCGCCTCGAACCGTCCGATCTTGGGCAGAATCTCGATCACCAGATCCCCAACCTGAAGGACACCCACGTACTCCGAAAATTTGACACTGTTGCGTCCGATCTGAATGGTCTCCCGGCTAGACGAGCTGTTCCAGCGATCGAGCAGCTCCAGATGCTCATGCCGGAAGGTTTCACCGTTTATCCGGAGTCGATCGTGCTCGAATACCGTCAGTCGGTTTTCAGGATTCATACACCGCGCGGAAATCCTCGAGTCCCCAATGGTCGGGATCGGTTATACGGTAGACTATTCGATCTGCATATTCTGAATATCTGTCGGATTCAAACGCGGCGAAGGCGTTATCCTGAACTTCGGCCGTAATAAAGCGGGATCCGAGTACCAGACCAATGCGTGACCAGTCGCCATAAAAGTATTCCTGCATGAGCGGGATCATCTGGTTTCTAAAAATAGCGCGAAGCTCTCCTACAGTGTCGTCATCAGTCACGTTGATGAAGTATGCGTGCCCGATCCGATGATCTCGATCCGTCAAACGTTCGAGTCGAGAATTGATTGTGGAGAGAAGTCGTCTCAAATTAATTCCGCCGACGTCCTCAGGTAATAGCGCGGGATCAGGCTCTATTTCAATGAATGCGAATCGCCTGCGCAAAGCCGTATCCAATGCCTCGACGCTTCGGTCTGCGGTGTTCATCGTGCCGATGATATAGAGGTTATTCGGAACCCCAAACTCCAGGCGAGAATACGGAAGAGTTGCTGTCAAGGTATTTTGAGCGCGAAGTCGCTTGTCTTCCTCAATGAGAGTTATAAGCTCTCCGAAAACCGACGATACATTCGCACGGTTTATCTCATCGATGAAAATCGCATAGTTGTGATCCGGATCTTGTTGGGCCCGTTCGGCGATACTCCTGAAGACCCCTGGCTTAATCGTGTACGTCAGCTCATCCTGCATATCCGGTCGAATGCCTTCTACGAAATCCTCGTAGGAGTATGATTGGTGGAAGGTAACAAACTCGTACCGTCGGATGTCGACTGTCTCGTCAACCTCGGCTTGCATCTTATTTAGAATCTCACGGAGTTCCGGTACTACCGAATCGATTTGTTCCTCTACGACACGCCAGCGGGAATCAGATTCCTTGTAGAAGAACTGCGGTTCAGCGCGTTTCGAGTATTTGACGTTTTCGCACGCGTCTACCGTATGCTGTTGTAGCATCGACCAGAGCATTGCCTGGACGTTCTGTTGTTGAGAAACAGCGTCCTTCGCACGAATTAGTGGATGGTTTCTTAATTCCGGTACAGAAGTCAATCCGCTATCAAGAAGGGCGGCGCCCACAATCTGCCACCACGAATACGATCCAGCAATCGACAAATAACGTTCTTCATCCGACGTTGGGCTCCTACTCTCGGAGAAATGTTTGAACAGCTCGTTGCGAAGGTAGTAGGTCTTACCCGTGCCTGGTGGTCCGTAGTAAATCACGTTTTTTGCCGGTAGTTCTATGGGCGTGACTCCCACCGTCGGTATTCTATCCACTTGAGCTTGAGCGGCGGTTTCACGGGACAGCTGGCTGCTGGCACTCTGGATTATGAAGTCAGCCGTCAGGAATGTGAATTCCGGATCGGTCAAATCGTGCTCCTTTAGCCACTGCACGTATGTAGACTTCAGTTCCTCTTGAGCAAGTAGGTAAGTCCGAAGCTCCTTGGCCATATTCATATACCAGAGATACTTCTCAGCCGGGTCCCAGGTCATAGATATGAGATCCGTCTGTATCCACTCGGCGACCTTCTTTACTTCAGTGTATTTGTAGGTGAAGTAATGATCTGGGTAGCGGAAGGCCAGGTAAAAAGAAATTGCCCGCATGTCCTTGTGATAATGCTGGCCCCATTTTTTTTCCCGGTCTTCTTGAGCGTTCAGAAAGGTAAGGAAATCCTCACATCCCTTCAGGAAGAAATGAATACGGTCTGCCAGCTCAGCTTTCTCGTCAAAGAGTGTGCGGAACATGTCCCGCACCTTCTCTTGGTTGACTTCGGCAAACTCCATGATCATCCGTTTAGGGTAGTAGTTCATCGATGCCCACAGATTGTCGCTTTCCGCCTGCAGACTTGAGTCGAACATGGTGCGGAAGTCTGCAGCCTCGATATCCCAATTTTCCTGGAAGTTCTTCAGAGCTTGCCATTTATAGATCTCGTCGGTATTGCCTTCCTGCAGCACCCGGATGTATTCGGGAATGAATGGCTCCAATGCGTTTGTCTTCACTGGGCTATCCTCCTTAGAAAAACTCTATGTCTCTTCACCAGTCTCGTACTATTACAACACCTGGAGCGATCGTTGGCAACGACGAAAGCTGTGAGTTGCTGGGCATGGATCGTTATGTGTCTGGTTTCAGCGGTCTCCGGTGCCTAGGACACATCCGTCCGGGGCGAGATCCTACGCTTACAGGCCATCGCCTAGAAGGAATCGCCGGATCGAGCGGTGTCTCACGCCCTCCAGGTCGCGAGGCTGGTATGGATCGAGGGTCAACAGGTAGCGGGGATAGGCATCATCGAGGAGAGAAAAGGGCTTAAGCTCCCGGTCGATGGTCTCCCGGTTCTCCAGCAGATAGGCGACCTGTATGTACGCCTTCCCCGAGCGGTCTTCCGCCACGAAGTCGATCTGCTTGGAGTCTGCTGAGCCGACCGCAACCCTATACCCGCGCCGGCGTAGCTCCAGATACACCAGATTTTCCAAAAGGCCTCCGATGTCGGACTCGCGGTAGCCCAGAATGCCGTTCCGCAATCCGATGTCCCCAAGGTAGTACTTGGCGTTGGTTTCCAGATGTCTCTTGCCCTTCAGGTCATACCGGCGGACCGTGCTCAGCAGGAATGCCTCATCCAGATATGCCAGGTAGTTAGGGCCGCATCCACGGAAGCCGATCGGCGCTGAGCGGTCAGGAAATCCGTAGTCCGCTTGGCTGATACGGGACTGCCGGCATTGTCCATGGCGAAGGGCGTCACGTCCTGGAAGAGCTGAACCTCACGGATATTGCGGTGGCCGATGATGTCACGCACCGCGATCGTGTTGAAGATGTCCCCCAGCATCTGGTATGTGACCATTTTGCTCAGATCGGTGTGTAGCAGCTCGGGCAGCCCCCCGAGCCGGAGGTAATGGCGAAGCAGTTCCTCCGGACTGACCCCGGCCCCGGACGTCTTGGCGTGAAGCTCCCCGAACTCCGAAAGCGTCAGCGGAAAGACCTGAAGCGTCAGATAGCGACCCGCGATCCGTGTAGCCAGTTCCCCTGAGAACATAGAAACATTCGACCCGGAGATGATCACGCGGGTGCGCGTCTCTCCGTTCAGCGAAGCCAATGCGCGTTCCCACTGCTCGATCTGCTACACCTCGTCCACCACAACCAGACGATCCTCGCCTCTCTTGCTCGTCGCGTTGACATGCCGGACGATGTCCTTCGCCGTCTTAACGTGAGCGAAATCGAGAGACTCTTTGTCGATGTAGACCACGCGCTGAAAAGAACGCGCCTCCTCGGCAAACTGCCGCAGGAGGTCACTCTTGCCAACGCGCCTCAGGCCCACCACGGTGACAATGCTCGGGGTCTCCGTGAATCGTCCGAGTGTCTCCAAATAATGCTGACGCCGGATCTCCAAAATATTTCGATTATAGTCGAAGAGTTCGATAGTTTCTGCAATCAATCCTGCTGAAAGTAATAAACCTTCCCGGCTCGAGAAACTGTCGTTTCCCCTCACCTCAACCGACAAGGTTCAAAAATCGGGCTGGGCGGATTTGAACCACCGACCCCACGCCCCTGGCCGGGCGCCCCCAGCCAGCTCCATGGTTGAGTCGAAA
>CAZPQC010000260.1:0-4069 GCA_964588525.1 uncultured Spirochaetaceae bacterium | reverse complement strand
GTCAAAACGGTACCGTATTTCTAAAGGAGCCGGCGGACGGCAACGTGCTGGTGTATTATAAAAAAGACGGGACGGAGATTGGCGATCCCGCATACACTGTGGCTGAAGCGTTCCCAGGACAAACATTGGAAGATAAAATCGACCTCGGTGATAGGTTCGATTTCAACTGGGCTCTCACCTACCTGGGACAGCCATTCAGTGATCGACAGGTGAGCTTGACGCCCAGCAGCACGTCCTATCCTTATCTCCGCCTCTACCGGCCCGGAGAGTTCTCACCCTTCGAGATCCTGGCCGGGTATGCCCTGGATGGAACGGTACCGGAGGACCTGTCCCGGCTGCGTGTTTCGATCGTGCGAAAGGGTGTACTCAATCGGGGAGAATCCACCGAAGTGGCCTTCCGCCTGACTCCGGGGCAGGATTTCATCCGGGCGTACTACCAACCCGATCCGGATTTGAGAGCTGAATTCCGAAATCTATACCCGTTCCTGGATGCTGCCAACCCAACGCCGCCTTTCGATCCTAAGAACCTTCTCTACGGTCCCCTGGCTGATGCCACATCCGGATACCTGGACTATGAAATACTGGTAAGTGAGCTCACACCCGTGAGCGCCTATCAGATCGGGTCGGATATCGTCCCCGGCTCCGTACAGATCCTGCGCAACGGAATTTCCGAGACCCGCTTCGAAGTGGATTCTGAAACCGGCGTCATCACGTTCTTGACGGAGATCTCTCCCGACGATCGGCTGGTCGTGAGCTTCCGCCGGCAATCCTCACTGGCGAACAACGGGGACATCCTGTTTGCCTGGGGCAATACACTCGACTTCGGTGAGGCGTTGAAACTCCAACTGGCTACGGGAGTTCGCTGGAACTTATTACCCGGATCCTACACGGAGGAGGCGTATTCCCGAACCGGCAGTGTGGTTGCCTCCGCCGGGTTCGAAGGGACAATCGGACCCCTGACCTACCAGGCTTCGGTTGCGGGCGCTTACACTAATCCGGACACCACCGGAGTGATGCGACTGTTGGGGATGGAATCCACCGGGATGGCGGTCCCACTTTCGGAAAATACGGCCTATGTGGCCTCACCGCCGAATGGGGATGACCCTCTGAACACCCTGGCCGCTTTCACTCATTCCGTACGTGGCAAGCTGCTTTACAAGGACTACCGTTCCTACGGATTGCTCGGTACTTCGGTTCTGATGCCGTACACCTGGGATCCCCCTGCGGATCAGATATTCGAGTACGACCAGAACGGTTCCAAGCCCGGACCGTACGCAGCGGCGGGAAGTGCGGAGGGAAGCGACGAGGGCCAGAGCCTGGTCCTGGACTTCGATCTGACCGCCGTTGACGCATGGGTCGGCGTGCAGCTGCCCGTATCCTACGGCGGCGGTGTACGTGACCTTTCACAGATGCAGGGTGTTTCTCTCCTGTACCGCACCCTCGAAATCGATCCGGGAAGCGTCTTCACCGTGTACCTGCAGCTTGGAGCCATCGGGGAAGACCTGGATGAGGACGGCATTCTGGATGAAGAGCTTTCGGCCAGCGCCAGGGGCTTCGTGTTCAATGAGGGCAACTACGGGGTGGACTTGAGGATCGGCAGCGGTCCGAAAAACGAGGGCAATGACCGGCTGGACAGTGAGGACATCGACGGCAACGGATTCCTCGACCCGGATGATCCATCGGCGGACCCGGACATCATCACCCTGCCCTCCGAGGCCATCACAGGCACGGTGGGCTGGACATCCTATACCCACAACTTCAGCGCTGCTGAGAAGCGAAAACTATCCCGCACCCGCAGCCTGCGGTTGATCGTCGTGCACACGGGGGGCAGCGATGCCACGGGCCGCCTGCTGCTGGATGAGATCTCTTTGGCCGGAAGTCGCTTCTTCGCCGGCTGGGAGGTCGAGCCCGCCCCCGGCCCGATCAGCGCCCGGGAGATCGAGGAATGGGAGATGAAGTCTCCTCCTTCGAAACCGCTGCAGGCGACCTTCACTGAGGTCGAGGACATATTTCATCCCTACGAGGAGACCCAGAAGGTGGTGGAGATTTCCTGGGATAGCGGTGGGAGCCCGGATACCTGGCAGACCAGGGGCTACACCGAAGCGCAGACCGAGGGGATCCGCTACCGCAGCATCGTCTATTACACACACTTCCCCTCTGCAAACGGGGACGTGCTCAATTTCTCTTTGGCCGACGAAGACGGGAACGCCATTACGTGGAGCTATCCGCCCTTTGCAACCACGGAGTGGGAGAAGATCGTGGTTTCCCTGGATGAGGGAAAGATCTACCGCAACGGAACCGAGCTCACCGGGGTGGACGTGGCTGTGAGCGAACCAGCCGCCTATGGTTCGCTGGGCCTGTTCACCGTCGAGTTGACCAATGCCACCTCCGGCACCCTCTATATCGACGAGCTGTACCTGACCGACCCCGAGGGTGCGCTAGGTGCTGGAGCGACTCTGGATCTGGAGTTGAATCTGCCGGGAGAGCTCGTCAGCTGGGGTGCGCACCCGTTGATCCACGACCTGAGCTTTCGGCAGAGGGCCGCGTATGCCAGCCGGGGTTTCTCGACCCTGTACGGCACGCCGCTGAGTGCGCAGAGCTACAGCTCGGCGAGCGAGCTGGATCTGGGGCTTTCCCTGGCGGATGTGAGCGTCGATTTCACGGTTGCGGGCACGATCACAGACACGGACGATCTGGTAACTCTGGCGGGCGGGCACGGAATCACCGTACCGAATATACCCTTTCCGGTCGTGTTTTCCGATTCCTTCAGCCTCCGTGAACGCGACACGGGAATGGAGCTCCACCGGGAAAATACGCTCATATTGAAAGCCCCTCCGGTTGCACAGCTCGACCTGCGGAGCCAGGCAGGATCTCTGGAACAGACCCTGAGCCAGAGCTGGGGCGCAGACCTGCGGATCACGCCAGCGCCGTTGGTCCTGCAGAACAGCCTGTCGATATCCGGGGCTGTCGATGAGTTTATTCTCGGATCTTCCGGATACTTCTCCAATTGGATCTATGGATTTGCTCTTCTGTTTCCCTATCAAATGCTTTCGGGATGGGATAGCGCCAAATGGCCGTCTGCTACGGAGCTGGAGCGCCGGGCAGACCTCAACCTCGATTGGAGCTTAAACACGATACCGGTCGGCCTCCAAATGATATGGCGGCACGGCTTTCACAGCTACGACTTCGTAGCTGCCGGTCGGATGCTGCAGAGCTCTGCGGATATGGAGCTGAGCGTGCCCTTCAGGTGGCTGGACAAGGGCGTCTCACTGTTTTCGGTAACACCCGGCTATCGCCGCCATCTCGATGTGGTCGCTCCTGAGTCGGGAGCAGGCGACTATGCGGGCGATTTTTCCCGCTCTTTCCAAACGATCTACAGTCAGCAGTACCTATGGGGCCAGTTCCCATTCGCCGAGCTGTACTCGCCGAATGCTGAACGGCTGTTCCTCGACCTGGCCGCCGGGCTCGATAAAGCCGATTACAGCGCCGAAGCTTACGTGCGGCTTTCCAGACGATTTTCCTCGAGGATTCGGGATCTGTTTCTGCCCTCGTTTTTCGAGCTGAGCGTCAAGAAGCAGTTTGTCAAAGATGAAGATCTGAGCGATCTGTACAACTCGTATTCGCTTTCAGCCCGGAGTACGGCTTTGAACCTGTTCGGAGATTTCGGTGCCTACCCTGTGTTTTCCTTCTACAGAACCGATGAGTTCAGCACCAGCTTGTCCCTAAACGCCGATGTCGATGAACAGACCGGGGGACCTTCCCTGAGGGGATTGGAGATGAACCTGGATCATTTCTTTTCATTTGAAGGCCAGAACGACCAACAGCTGACTTTCGAGAACCGCCTCAATCTCCGGCAAGACAGGGAGGAGATCGGAACAGAGATACTGTGGGGCGATACCGTTAAGTTCCTCTATCTGTGGTCCCGGTACCCGGAGAAAGGCGTGAGGCTGCCGCTGCTGCCGGAGAAGATTGGCCGGCAAGGCTACTGGTCCCATCAGGAAAGTCTGGAACTCAAGCTCAACGGACCCGGGGCAGAATCCAGTTATCATCCTTTCAACCTCATCGTCAG
>CAZPQC010000259.1:0-4077 GCA_964588525.1 uncultured Spirochaetaceae bacterium | reverse complement strand
CGGAACAGGGAGTACTACTTCATGCCCAACAAAGCGGTCGGCGGACTCCCGCTCGGCCCGAACGAGTTCAAGAACGGATTCATCGTGTCCGTGGACGAACGATCCTTCGACCTTTCCTTCGTTGAGTATTCAGGGGACCCGCCTGATGAATATTATTTTTATCGCGGATGGGGAGAGGGCATCGACAACGATGACCCCGATACCAACAACTACTTTGCCGAGACCGTGAAGGGAGCGGCACCTTTTCTGCTCAACTTCATGAGCTATGAACCGAAGGACTACCGGAACAATCAGCTGCGGGTTATTCGGTACCCTCCTTCTCCCGACTGGGAAATCGATCCCGGATCGATCGATCCAGAGCTGCCCAGCATACGAAACCTCATCTACTTCCAATGGTTCGATCCTCTCCCTGAAAAATGGCCGATCGTGGTAGGGGCGTCGATTGCCCCGATCGATGCGCCTAATAACGACCTGCAGGTGTTCTTCTGCAAGTTCGAGGGCAGCGGCGGCTTTGCCGAAGTTTCTTATCCAACCTCAGATACCTCGGGACTTAACATTAGCGGGTCCATGCTGCACAGAGACAACCTGGATTTCAATTTTCCCGATGACGTGGATAACGGGTTCTACCACTACCTCTGGTCCATGGATCTGAGCTTCTTCAGCTACTACTCGAAGACTCAGCACAAGTACAAGAACTACAGATGGGATGCAGCGGGTTTGCTCGAACCACTGGTTGAAATGGAGCGCCGCATCGACGCCGCCCTCACGAACGGGAACCTGCTCAGCTTTAAAAACAACCGTTGCTACGTGTACAACGGCCACGGGAAAAAGCAGTACGACTTCCTGATGGGAGGGCTACGCTTCTGCTACGAGATCTACCTCGGCGGTGTGCCCCACACCGTATTCACGATGCCCGCCGTGATGACGGAACGCGATCATGATAGTGAACTGTACTTTTACGTGTACATCCTGCCCACGGACAGGCTGAGAGAGCTCCAGTAAGTATCCCTACTCCCGCATCAGCACCCGCAGATCGTCGATCAGGTCGACCATCTCCGGGACATCCCGGTAGCGGGTCTTCTCGGACTCCAGGAACAGGTCGCGGGATTCGGGGCGGTCCCGGACGGCGAGCTCGAAGAGGATATCGCTCAGGTCCTGGGCGGCACTGGCCCGGCCGGCCTTCTCGAAGGCCTCGTCGTAACGCTTTATGCGATCCCATAATCCAGGGAAACTCTCCTCGCTGGCGCTGAGGAAGGTGTTCAGGTGGAGCTTGCTCTGGACCAATCCCTGCTCACCCTGAGCGGCCACCAGGGCATCCTCCTGCCGGGCGTATTCCTGGTAGTTGTCCACCAGTTTGTTGTAGCGCCGTTCCACGTTCTCCAGGCGGCTGATCTTCTTCTGCATTTCCTCTTCCAGATTTCCGAGCATGGCTGCCTGTTCGGCTTCCATCTGTTCGATCTGGCTGTTCAGGGAGGCGATCTCCTCCTCCATCGCCCTCTTCTCCGTTTGCAGGTTCTCGGTCAGGGCGACTTTGGATTCCAGCTCATCGGTCAGGCTGTTGACCCGCTCCTCCAGCTCGGAAGCGGATGCGCCGGCCGTAGAGCGGGCTCGTTCGATCTCTTCTTTCAGGGCGGCGATCTCCCGGTTCTTATCCTCAATGCTCCGTTCCAGAGCGGTGGAATCGCCGCTCTGGGCATCCAGGCGAGCCCGCAGGTCCCGGACCTCCCGGTCCTTCTCCTCCAGGCTCGCCTCAAGCCCGGCAATGTCGCTCTGCAGGGCAGCAAGGGCTTCACCTCCAGAAGTCAGGGCTCCCCGCGTCTGGGCCTGCTCCTCCAGAGCCTGCACGGATTTCCGGATCCCCTCCACGGCAGAAGACACCTGGGTGCTGTTGGGGTACCTTCCGATCAGTTCTATGTAGCCGAGAATTGCGTCGTTGTACTCCTCCTGATTGTACAGGACCTCAGCCGCAGCCAGAGGTCCGGCGGCGTTGGAGCTGTCCTGCCTACGCAACTGGGTGATGCCCAGCTCGTAACCGGCACGGCGAACCTGGCCTATCATCTTCTCCACGGTGGCTGCATCTTCGGGCAGATAGGCCAGGGCTTTCGTGTAGCTGTCCAGGGCGGTGTTATAATCCCCCCGCCCGAAGGCGGTTTCCGCCTGCCCCAGGAAATTCCGCAGGGTCTGCCGGCGCGCCTGCTCGGCATCATCCCCCCTGGCCAGGAAGTAGGCGTGGGCCTTGTCGATCTCCGGAATCAGGCTGAGCGCTTCCCGGTATTTGGCCTCCGCTCCTGGGATATTCCCTTGACGGAACAGGGTATCCCCTTCGACTACCCGGTTCTTCATGGTATTGAGCAGGTCGGCCGAGGCGATGAGGGAGGTGGTATCCGCCTCGGTCTTCTGCATCTCCCCCTCTACCAGGCTGCTGATCGAATCTACGACGAACAGCTCGATCTCGCGGCGCTGCAGGATATTGGGCAGTGTGGCCACCGAAGGATCGTCCAGGTACTCTCTGATAGCCTGCAGATCCTCCAGAGCGCCGTCGTAATCTCCCTCCTGGAGGTCCTCCTTCACCCGGCTGTAGAAACCTGTAAGCTGTCCTGCAGCCAGGGTCTGCTTCTCCTGCTGAGCGGCCAGCTTGTTCAGCTCCGCTTTTGCCTCCAGGGTTGCCTGTTCCAATTGCTCGGTCTGCGCCTCGAGCTGTGTGCGCAGCTCCGCCTCCCGGGCTTCCGCCTCCTGCCGAACCCGCTGGCGGTCCGCTTCAGCTTGGGCCAGATCCTTCTGGTACTCCTGCTGAAGCGCTCTGAGGTTCTCCTCCTGCCGCCGGCGCTCCGCCTCGGCCTGCTGCCTGAAGGTTTCGAGCTCCATTTGAAATGAGGCCGTTTTCTCCGATTCCAGGGTCTGCAAGCGGCTGGTGATATCCGTCTCGGAGACGCCCTGCTGACGGAGCCGCTCCCGTTCTGCGGCCAACTCGGCTTCCAGGGCGCTGCGCAGCTCCGCCTCCCGGGCGGCGACCTTTTCGTCCATACCCGACTGCAACTCCTGACGCTGTTTGTCGATATCCTGCAGCTGGGACTGGATCTGGTTGATTTCCCGGTTCTTGGCCTGCAGGGCGGCCTCGGACTCCCTCTTGAGCTCTTCGATCAGCTTGCCCTCGGCCGAGGCGATTGCACCACCCTCTTCCATCAGCACCGTCTCTCCTCTCTGAAAGAGGGTGTAGAGGGTGAAGCCGCCGCCGGCCAGAAGCAAGACGAAGAGGATGTTTACCAGGAGCGGAAAGAGGAAACCCTTCTTCATGGCCTTGATGGCCATGGTTTCGGGCGTGACGGAGATCCGGCTCTCCCGGGAGACCTTTTCGATCTCCTCCAGGATCTCCTTCTGGTCCTCCTTGGAGATCCCCGATTTCTCGTCTAGGATGTATTCCTCTCCTTCGAGGTCTTGCTGGTTGTGATTGCGGATTTCAAGAGCTCGCTTAAATAACCCACTCACGATATGGTATCCCGGTTCTATGATCGACTCAGGGTCGTTGAATCTACAACTACTTTTCCTTCATGATCTCCACGCCGTTCCAGTCCGCAGGCGGCGGTGTTGCCTTGAACTGGCGGCAGCGGTCGATCAGCAACGCTGAAGGATAATCCTCGGGAAAAATCTTCTGGACGTCCCGGAAATAGCGGATCGCCTGGTCGAAATCCCTCTGGTAGTAGTGTTCCATGGCCGTGTTGTGCAGCGTCCAGGCTCGGTTTTCCTCTTCACTCAAGGTCTTCTTTGCCGAGTAGATCTTGACACCCTCGGCCCTTCCCTTCACAGCCACCGTGTCGATCAGCCGACAGGGCACCTCCTCGTGAACTCTCTGGTGCAGACTTTCGGAAATCAGCAGCGGCTGCTGGTATTTTTTGGTCAACCCTTCCATACGGGAGGCCAGGTTCACCATGTCCCCGATGATCGTGTAGTCCATCTTCTTGTCCGTGCCGATGTTGCCGACCGTAACCACCCCGTAGTTGATCCCCACACCGATGCGAAACTCGGGCTTGCCGAGTTCACGTTGATGAGCGTTGAAATCCCCCAACGCCTCAGTCATCT
>CAZPQC010000258.1:0-4084 GCA_964588525.1 uncultured Spirochaetaceae bacterium | reverse complement strand
GACGCCAACGCCTGCGCCTGGGGGGAGCTGGCCTTTCACCGGGTGAAGAACCTCCAGGATTTTATCTTCCTCCTGGTGGAGTTTCGGAACGTCAAAGACCGGCAGCACTTCCACGAGAAGACTGCGGTGGGGATCGGGATCGTGATCAATGGGCGGGTCCACTACGGGCACCGCTACTCGGCCGGGGAGTTCCGCAGCACCTTCTGCACACTCCAGAGCAAGGGCCAGTTCTCCCTCACCGAAGAGGAGGCCTATCGTATCGAGGAGGATCCCGAGGTCCTGCACCGCTTCATCCGGGAGCTGGCCAAAAACGCCGCCATGATGATCAACACCTTCAACCTCAGCCACGTTTTTCTGGGCGGCGACATCGAGCGCTACAAGAAGGAAGTTCACGCGGTGCTTACCGAGGAGATCGAGCGAAACTGGCCCTACCCGGACGCGGTACGCTGCAAGATTCGCTTTTCCTCTCTCGGAGACAAGTCCGTGGCCTACGGGGCCGCAGGAATGGTGCTGCACCGCCTGTTTGCCGACGTCGGCATCGGCGAGAGCGTGGAGCGCTTCCATCCGGGCGGGCCGACGGGTGTCGAGCTGATAAATCAGACGTCCCTCGTTGGGGGATAGCAATCTTACGCTCCCCTGTGAGGGGAGTGAGCCCCGTTCGGGGCAAAATAATACAAGGAGGCTTTTTATGAAAAAAGCTACCGCAATTCTGGCAGTGCTGCTCCTGCTGTCGGCGGCCGTCGTGTTCGCCGGCGGCCAAGGCGGCGAAATTACCGCGGCTGAACCGACTGTCCTCACCGTTCTGTACTACATCGATGCAACTCAGGCAGGCTACGCGGAGGACCAGGCCATCTGGGCAAAATTCTCCGCCGAAAACCCGGACATCAAGATCCAGAAAGAAGAATTATTCGACGAAGCGTTTCATCAGAAAGTGGCAGCCTACATAGCGGCGGGCACCCTTCCCGACGTGTTGTTCATGTGGCCTTCAGGACGCTCCACTGCCCTGCACGAGAAGAAGCTGGTCAAGGACCTGACACCGCTGCTGGGCAAGGAGTTCCTGTCCAACTTCGTCCCCGCCGCGATCGACCCGGACGCTCAGAACTCCAAGTTTCTGGCGGAACTGCCCCAGAGCGTGACCTACACCACGGTCATGTACACCAACACCAAGCTGTTGAAGGACACCGGTCTGGCCGAACCCAAAGCCTATGCGGACCTGAAGGCCATGGTGCCGAAGCTCAGGGCCAAGGGAGCTCAGACCGTGCTCATGGCCAACAAGGACACCTGGGTCATGCAGTCCTGCCTGTTCTCCACGGTCACCGGAAGGCTGCTCGGCGACGCCTGGATCGACAGCGTGAAGGCCGGCAAGGTCAACTTCAGCGACAAGGCCTTCGTCGACGCCCTCGGCTTCATCGACATGATGTACAAGGATGGAGTGATCTCCCGAGACACTATCCAGCTTGCTTATGGTGAGGCACCGGCCCTGTTTGCCGAGAACAAAGCGGCCTTCCAGGTGGACGGCGACTGGCGACAGGGGTACTTTCTTACCGACAAGGCCAGCGGGATCGCACTCATCGATCCCCAGCGGCAGAAAAACGACTTCGCCTTCCTGAACTTCCCGGCCATCCCGGGGGAGAAGAATCCGGGGGTCGTCTCGGCCATCGTCGGGGTGGGTTTCGGAATTTCCTCTTCGGTTCCCGCGGGCTCGGCCAAGGAAGAGGCTGCGGTTCGCTGGATGAAGTACTACTACTCTCCCGAGGTACAGAAAATCAAGCTGGAGACCGGGGCCTATATCCCGTCACGAAAGGGCATCACCAGCGACAAGATCGAGCCCTTCACCCAGAAGATGCCCCTGTACTACGCCTCGATCAACAAGACCTGCTACGTGCTGGACGGCGTGCTGGACGTGGATGTGTACACCCCGCTGAACAACGGCTTGCAGGAAATGGGGCTGGGTTCCAAGAATCCCGCCCAGGTGGCGGCGGATGTCCAGAAAGCCATAGAGGCTTGGCGGGCCAAACAATAGTCATATCCGTGCTCTACCACAATTGAAGCGGGTGTCCGGCCCCTGGCAGGGACACCCGCTTCGGTGTTAGATTTTCTCGAGGAGGTAGCGCATGAGTCAGCGGCCGTGGAAAGCGGTCGAGGAGAGACGCGCCTACTGGTCCATGGTCTCCCCTGCCGTCATACTCTACGTGTTTGTCTTCGGCTTCCCCATAATAATCTCCATCGTCATCTCCTTGAGCAACTATGCAGGGGGCAAGATGTTCGGAGGCGAATCCTGGCGTATCACCGGCTTCCAGCAGTACATCAAGCTGGCCAGGGACCCCTACTTCTGGCTGGCTCTAAAAAACAATGTCTACATCGTATTGATTTCGGTCTTCGGGCAGCTCCCGCTGGGCTTGATCTTCGCCTATCTGATCTATCGCAGGATCGTCAGATTCGGAGAGTTCTGGCAGGGCATCCTCTACATGCCCGCCATCATCTCGGTGATCGTCATTGGCATCATGTGGAACATCATCTTCTCCCCCTACGGCCTGATCGCCGAGGTGGTGAACCGATCCTATGCGGCAGGGTTCTCCAGGCAGGTCGAGCGAATTTTTACCGAGGCCGGTGGTTTTCAAGTGACCGACGAAGTTGCCAAGCAGCTGATCGCCGCCGGTGGCCCGAACGCCACCCACATTTTCGCCGATCCCGTGGCGGAACTGAAAGCCCTGCTTTCCCACTACTCCCCCGATCAGTTCGCTGTGATCAAGCAGGATCTGGTGAATCTCCTGGCCCGCAAATGGTCGCCCGCTTTTCTGGCCAAGCGGGACATAGCCATGCTTCCGATCCTGTTCGTGGTGCTGTGGATGTGGACCGGCATGTACCTGATCCTCTTCCTGGCCAACATGCAGCGAATCGACAGCGGGATCGTAGAGGCCGCCCGCATCGACGGCGCCTCGGAGGGGCAGATCATCTGGCGCATCATGCTGCCCATGCTCTCCGGGGTGGTGGTCAACGCGGCCATCCTCTGCATCGCCGGGTCCCTGAACAGCTTCGAGCTGGTGTTCGCCATGACCGGAGGCGGGCCGGCCAGGGTGACCCAACTGCTCTCCATCTACATGTACGACCGGGCCTTCATGGGGGCGCCGGACTATCCGCTGGCCAACGCCATCGCCCTGGCTATCGTGATCTTCAGCCTCGTCCTGATCATGCTCACCAAGGTCGTGGAACGGCGCTACGGAGGGAGGGAGTAGATCATGCGGGTAAAGACAAAAGAGAGCAGCTTCAGCAGGGTTGCCTCGGTCTTCGGCAAGTTCATGGCCTACCTGGTGATGGGCACCTTCGCCTTGATGACGGTCTATCCGATCCTCTGGCTGATCCTCAACTCCTTCAAGCCCACACAGGAGTATCGGGTGAACCGCATCGGGCTACCCCGGACCTGGACCCTGGTGAATTACGTAGGCGCCTGGAAGATCGGAGAGTTCAACAAGCTGATCGGCAATTCCTTCTTCTACACGATAGGGGCGTCGATCGGTATCATCCTGGTCGCCACCCTGGCCGGCTTCGCCTTCGCCAAGATCAAATCCAAGGCTACGGTTCCCATCTATGGAAGCTTCGTGATCGGCATCCTGCTTTCCATCCAGTCCCTGATGGTTCCGATCTTTCTGGAGGTTTCTCAGCTCGACAGGATGGTGAGCGACCTGCTGCGCCTGATCGGTATCATCGGCCAGCAGAACGTGAACGTCTTCTACAACAGCCGCCTGGGGGTGCTGTTGATCTACATCGGTGCGGGTCTGCCCATAGCCGTTTATCTGTGTACCGAGTACATCAGGGGCATCCCCGATTCCCTGATCGAAGCCGCCCGCCTGGACGGGGCCGGCTACTTCGAGACATTCCGGAGAGTCATCTTACCGATGGCGGTGCCCATCGCCATGACCGTGACCATCCTCAACATCACCAAGATCTGGAATGAGTTCGCCCTGATCAATATCCTGGTTTCCAAGACCGAGCTCAAGTCCATGCCCCTGGGAATCTACAGGTTCTCCGGAACCATGGCCTCCGACTACGGCAAGCAGTTCGCGGCCCTGGTGATCGGCATGGC
>CAZPQC010000257.1:0-4086 GCA_964588525.1 uncultured Spirochaetaceae bacterium | reverse complement strand
TACGATGCAGTAGGTACAGAAGTTGTTGCAGCCGTGCATGATGGGCAGAAAGGCCTGGAACCCGGACAGGCTGTGGCGCTCGGCAAAGCGATACTCGCCCGGATCGATCAGATGCGCCTCCTGGTGAGCCAGCTGCGGATCAGCCCGGCCGCCCGCTTCTGCAGCCACTTCAGAAAATGCATCTTCGTGATCGAGCACGTCCACCAACCTGTGCTTCTGGAAGTTGCCCACCAGCAGATCCACGTGGGGCGCCGCATTCAGAATCTCCTCTTTGAGACGCTCGCTCATGCAGCCCATCAAAACCAGCCGGAAAGAGTGGTTCTTCTTCTGGGCCTTGAAGAATCCCAGGCGGCCCCAGATGCGGTCCTCAGCGGTTTTTCGAACCGAGCAGGTATTGAGGATCACCGTCTGCGCTTCCTCCGGTGTTTGAACCGGAACCCAGCCGTGGCGCTGAAGCTCATATTCCAGAAAGCCCGATTCGGCCTTGTTCATCTGACAGCCGTACGTTTCGAGCCAGTAGGTTTTTCTTTTGGGATCGTTCATAGAATTTCAGGACTGCTTGCTGCCTACAGGTAAGTGTACTAAAAAAAGATTTGGCGGATCAAATCCCAGATGACCAGGGCAACGGCCTGAGCCACCACCAGGGCGAAGTAGCGCCGGATGCTGCGGCCGCCGAGAATCTGGGAGACTTTCACCCCCAGCTGAACACCTGCGAACGAACCGGCAAACAGGAGCCCCACCAGGATGATCTCCACATTGCCGAGAAAAATGTGACGGGTGGCTCCGTAGCCGCTGGCCAAGAGGATCTGAAACACGCTGGTGCCCACGGCGATATGGGTGGGCACCCCGATCACGTAGATGAGCAGGGGAAAGTTCACGAACCCCCCGCCTACCCCCATCAGCCCGGTCAGGACTCCGACGAAGACGGCCAGGAGAATGGGTATCCAGATGCTGTAGGAGGCGATCCCGCTTCGGGGAAAGAACAGGGTCGGCCGCAGACGGACCGTACGCAGCCAGCGGGACATGGCGGTGCTCACCTCCTGGGTGGCTGTCCCGCGAGTAGTTTCGATAAGTATGAAGATGGCTACGGTGGACAGCAGGACGAGAAAGAGGATGTTCAACACCAGGTCCACGGGAGAAAAGGGACGGCTGTTGATCAGAATCGGTGCGCTTCGCTGCAGGTGGCTCAGGATGCGCACCCCGATCTCGGTGCCGGCCATGGCGCCGGCTGCCAGGAGCAGGCCGAGCTTGAAATCCACATTCTGGTTGCGCCAGTGCCGGACGGTGGCGATAGAGCTGTTGATGAAGATCTGCAGCAGGCTGCTTCCCACTGCCACGGGATAGGAAATGCCGAACACGACTTTGAGCAGCGGCGTGAGCAGAAACCCTCCCCCCACACCGAACAGTCCGATTAGGAATCCGATGACAATTCCCAGCATGACGATGCCCGGGATCCAGACATCCACGCCTGAGAGGGGAAGGGTCAGGGTAAACATGTGCGTAGGCTACGTCGGGGGGCGGCGTTGGTCAAGTGCAGGATATTCGGGTGAATTGGGCGTAAGCGCGCTGTATAGATGTGATGGCCTGATGATTCCGGTATCTTGTTTCAGTGTTCCCTCTAGGCGAGAGGTTTGAGGATCTGGTTTACAGACTCGGCTTCCACGAACAGATCGATGGCTTTATCTAACCGCTTACGGTCCTGACAACTTCGTATTTTCTGTTTTACGGCAGCATCCAGCGGCCCGAATTTCTTTTCGAGCAGACGCACGAGAACCTGCTGTTTGTCCACAATCTGGCCCTCAATGTTGCCTTCACGTTTGCCCTCGATTTTACCTTCCCGTTTACCTATCTCGATACCTTCCGCCCGAAGCTGTTCCGCTATAGTCATGTACACCTCCCTGGTATCCTCACCGCTTACCTTTTCGATCTCCTCCTCCACAAAACTTCTCGGAGTATCTCGTCCTACCTGTAGTATATACTCCAGAAACACCTTCAGGAAAGACCTGTATCTCTCATCCATGGGATGAGACGATACCGCCTGCAGGATATCTCTGAGATGGGGTCGGAGCCGGGTACGGGCATATTTGGCGATTTTCATAGAAGCCTGAAACAGCTCGGCACCTCCATGTATCGCAGCAACTGAAGGATCGTCCAGCGGGGTCAGCTCCAGCACCCTCAGAATCTTGTTGGGCAGGGCGTTGCGGAGAAGATCCCGGGCATGCTCTTCATCGGAGAACACGGCGTGGAAGAACTTGTCGTGGTGTGAGCTGATCGAGTCCATACCCCATACAACGAGTACTTTGGGACGGACGCTTCAATTTGAGGTGGGAACGATAACGAGGGAAAGATGGGAAGCATATAGCCTGCAGATTACCAGGCTGTCGGAGTCCTGACTGTATAAACCCCGGCTGTAGAGTTAGCGGCTGCGGCGCCGCAGGTTGCGCAGGAATCTAAACAGAGAAATGGCTCCGGCGATGATCAGCCCGACACCGGCCACCGGCATCAACCAACCAACGGCGCCCCCGATAGTGGGAATCGAAGCCACGATTGTAAGGGCACCGGCTCCCACAGCGATCATGCCCGCGGTTCGATCCTCTTTGGAGGAGGCGATTACCAGACCGGCGATTCCCACGATTCCCCCGGCGATCAGCCCTGGAACGAATCCTGCAGAAGCGATGGCTTTGAGAATCAGCAGGCCCACACCGCCTCCGATCCCGGCGATGCCCTGCACACCCTGTTTCACCAGCTGGTTACGCGGAACGATATCTCCCATTCTACTGCTCCTATCGCGGTTGGATTCACTTGTATAATAATATAATGATGTAAAACCCCGATCGTGTTACCGAATTCCTTAATTTCTTTGCTGCTATCGAACAGATGAGAATAGATTCGAACAGGTGGCATGAGGGGGTTCGATTCAAAAAAAACCGGGATAGGGGTTTCGGCAGGAATCAGCCGACCGACGATCCGTCCGCCTGGCGATCCACCCGCCTACCGGCTCATCCCCTTGGTTCAAACAACCGCCCGGCGGTGCGCCGGGCCAAGCCTCTTTGGCCGAGCATCAGCACCAGCCCTGTATGGCCGCCTGAGCCAGGTACAGGTCGAGCAGCACAAGGTTGACCATATGCTCGATCACCGGCACGATGCGGATCACGATGCAGGGATCGTGCCGCCCTTCGATCGTCAGATCCACTGGTTTGCCCGCAGCATCCACGGATTTCTGCACCTTGCCGATCGAAGCGGTGGGCTTGACCACGGCCCGGCAAACGATTGGCAGGCCCGTGCTGATCCCGCCGGCCATTCCCCCCGCCCGGTTCGTCTCCGGCAGAACCTGTCCGTCTGCCCCCGTGGTGAAGCGGTCGTTGGCCTCACTTCCCCGCATCCCGGCCAGACGGAACCCATCACCGAACTCGATCCCCTTGACAGCGCCAAGAGACAGCACGGCCTGGGCGATGCGGGCGTCGATCTTGCCGAACACCGGATCCCCCAGTCCGGCGGGCACTCCGTAGGCCCGTACCTCCACGATACCGCCTACCGAGTCCTGCTCATCCGCCGCAGCCTGAATGGCCCGCTCCATGGCCGCAGCGGTTTCCGGATGGGGACAGCGGACCTTGGAGCCGTAGATGCTTGACCGCAACGCCTCAATCCGCCCGGCTTCCACATCGACCGTCGTCGCACCCGACCGGTCCCCAATGTTCGGCTCCACCTCCTCCAGCCAGATCCCGCCGATCATGCGGGCAAAGCTCACTACCTGGATCCCCTTCCCGGCCAGCAGCTTGCGCGCCACAGCTCCGGCTGCGACCCGCACCGCGGTTTCCCGGCCTGAGGAACGGCCCCCGCCCCGGTAATCCCGACGGCCGTACTTGTGCTGATAGGTATGGTCGGCGTGGCCCGGGCGGTACAGATCCTTGAGCTTCGAGTAGTCGTAGGGGCGCATGTCCCGGTTGAAGATGATCAGCGCGATCGGGGTGCCCAGGGTCTTTCCTTCGAACACGCCGGAGAGGATCTCGACCCTATCCGGCTCTCTGCGAGGGGTGGTCAGCTCACTCTGCCCGGGACGGCGCAGGTCCAGCTCGGCCTGGATAT
>CAZPQC010000256.1:2471-4147 GCA_964588525.1 uncultured Spirochaetaceae bacterium | reverse complement strand
CGGTGTCCACCTGGCGCACCGTGACCCGGTCCATGGTCACCCCCAGCACCTCGGCTGCAATCTGGGCGAACACGGTGCGGGAGCCCTGGCCCATGTCGGTGAGCCCTACCCCCACCAGTACGCTGCCGTCCTGACTCGCCTGCACGGAGGCACCCGCCACGTCGATCCCCTCCGCGCCGTTGGATATGCCCTGGAGCAGGCAGGCGCAGCCCCGTCCGTAGAGCCAGCGACCCCCGTTCGCACTGCTTCCCTCCGCAGCCGCCGGCGGGAGCTGATCCCGCCGTTCGGCGACCCGATCGATGGTCTGCACCAGCCCGACGGATCGGTCGAAGACCTGGCCGGTAGCGTTCGCCTCCCCGGCCCGCAGGGCGTTCTTCCGGCGCAGCTCCAGGGGGTCCATGTTCAGCTCAGCGGCCAGCTCGTCGATCTGGGATTCCGAGGCGAAGGTGACCTGAGGCACACCGAAACCGCGAAAGGCCCCGCAGTAGGTCTTGTTGGTGTACACCGCCGTGCATTCCACCCGCACGTTCGGAACGTGGTAGGGACCGCCGGCGTGTATCAGCGCCTTCATGGTTACGAAGGGGCTCTCCGAGGCGTAAGCCCCGCCGTCCAGATAGATCCTGGCCTCCCGGGCCAGGATGGTGCCGTCCTTGCGGCTGCCGGTACGGTAGTGGATACGGGCGGCGTGGCGCAGATTCGAACCAAAAATCGATTCCCCCCGATCGTGGACGATCATCACCGCCGCCTGCACCCTGAGGGCGGCCACCGCGGCCAGACAGCCGATTTCGGCGGCCACATCGTCCTTGCCTCCGAAGGAACCCCCCGTGTAGGCCTGAATCACCTTGACCCGGGAGGCTGGCAAATCGAGATTGGCGGCGATATGCCCGCGGATGTGGAAGGGAGACTGACAGGAGGCGTACACCGTAACCCGGCCGTCTCCCCCCGGAACCGCAACCACGGTCTCCGGTTCAAGGTAAGCGTGCTCCTGGAAGGAGGTGTAATAGGTGTTCTCGACCACGACTTCGGCTTCGGAGAATCCCTTCTCCACATCTCCCTTGACCAGCCGCTTGGAGAAGGTGATGTTCCCGTCCGGGTGAATCTTCCGGCATCCATCTGCCAGGGCCTCATCCACATCCAGGATCGGTTCCCAGGAGTCGATGTCCACCCGGATTGCGGCGGCTGCCCGTTTGGCCGCCTCCCTGCTCTCCGCCACGACCAGGGCCAGGGATTCTCCCTCGTAACGAACCTCCCCGGCTGCCAGCAGCGGCTGATCGAAGGGGGGCAGAATACCGATGATGTTCGGACCCGGGATGTCCCCGGCGGTGAGGACCGCTCTGACCCCCGGCAGGGCGAGAGCCGCGGAGCCGTCGATCCCGCGGATCTTGCCGGCCGGGATCCCCGCCCTTCGGGCTGCGGCGTAGAGCATTCCCGGGAAGCGCAGATCCCCGGCGAATTTTGCCCGCCCGGTAACCAGTTCGACACCGTCCACCCTGGCCACGCCCCGCCCTATGACTCTGAAGTTCTCGGCGCTCATCGGGATGCTCCCCTCTGTCTGCGATCGCTCTTTGCATTCCCGGCGCTCTTCGCCTTTGTGCTCCGCACAGCTGCCCCGTTGCCTGATTTCTCGGATGCAGCCCGCCTTCCCGGCCCCAGCTCCGCGGTCTGCGCGGCGGCGG
>CAZPQC010000256.1:0-2371 GCA_964588525.1 uncultured Spirochaetaceae bacterium | reverse complement strand
GCGGTCTGCGCGGCGGCGGCCTGTGCGGCGGCGGCCGCTTTCTGCACCGCCTTGACGATCTTGCCGTAGCCGGTGCAGCGGCACAGGTTGCCGCTCAAGGCCTCCTCGATTTCCCGCACATCAGGATCGGGATTCTGATCGAGCAAGCTCTTGGCGCTGAGGATCATTCCCGGCGTGCAGAAGCCGCACTGCACGGCCCCTTCGGAGAGGAAGGCTTCCTGCAGGGGGTGCAGAGCCGGGGGATTGCCTTCGGCACCGCGACCTGAGGCGCTATCAGCCGCGCTATCCGCCGCGGCCAGGCCTTCGATCGTGGTAACCCGCCTCCCCTGGAGCTTGGCCGCGTAGAGCAGACAGGAGTTCACGGGCTTCCCGTCCAACAGGATCGTGCAGGCTCCGCACTCTCCGCGGCCGCAGCCCTCCTTGGTGCCTGTCAGCCCCAGAACATCCCGAAGCAGATCCAGGGTGCGCTGGGTCGGTTCTGCTTCGACCCGGGTCTGTCTCCCGTTCAATTCGAATTCCAGCAGCATCGCACTTCACCCTCCTTCCCTTTCCAGAACCTCGGCCATCACGTCCATGAACAGGGAGGCGGCGACGCCGCGGCGGTAGGCCCGGCTGGTGCGCACATCCGAGATCGGCCGAATCTCCTCCTGCACCGCCTTGGCTGCTGCCTGCAGTGCTGCTTCGTCGGGAACGCTTCCCCTCAAGCGCTCCTCCGCCCGGCCGAGACGCAGGGGAATCGGAGCCACGGAGCCGGCGGCGATGCGGATATCCTCTATTGAATTGCCTGCTGCTGGAGTGCCCTCTGCAGCGCCGGGCGCCCCACCGGCAGCGGAACCTCCGCCGGACACGGTACCTCCGCTCTGCTCCAACTTCACCCAGACCGCTACATTGACCTGAGAGATCGCCTGGCCGTTCCGTTTGCCGATCATGCGAAAAGCCGAGCGGCCGCTGAGGTGGGATGCGGGAATCAGGATCGACTCTAGGATCTCTCCGGGTTCGAGCACCGTGGCCTTGGGTCCGAGGAAGAACTCCTCCGCCGGCACGACCCGGCTTCCCCGGGCTGAGCTCAGGGTAAAGCCGGCGGCCAGCACGATGAGCGGCGCCAGGGTGTCCCCGCAGGGAGAGGCATTGCACACGTTACCGCCGATCGTGCCCAGCTGGCGAATCTGGGGCGAACCGATCGCCGCCGCTCCCTGGAGCAGGCAGCGGGGTATGCCCGCAGACTCGGTCCGCTTCCCGGCTGCCGCAGCTCGGGCTGCCTCGAGCAGATCGGCGATGGGGAGCGCGGCCCCGATCCGTAATCCCTCCGCACCATGCTCTATCCGCCGCAGCTCCTCGGCTGCGCTGATGTCGATAAGCAGCGTGGGATCCAAGGCCCCCTCGGCGATCTGTACGCACAGGTCGGTTCCTCCGGCCAGGAACTTCATCCGCTCCCCCGCCGCCGCAGCGGCCTGAGCAAGAGCCTGGGCCAGATTTTCAGCTCTCAGGTATTGCACGGCTGTCACCCTCCCTCCATGGCAACGGAGAGGACCAGATTCTCACCCGGTTCCATGCTCTCATCCTCGGGATCCCGGATTCGTTCCAGGGCGCCCGTCGATGATCTTCGGAAAATCAATACGCCCCCGGCTACCCGTGCTCCGTCCAGAAACCTAAGCCCCTTGCTCGCGACCGAACTCTCGAGCGCCTCCAGAGCCTCCAGCACGGTCGGCCTCCTTCCGGGCGGATCGGCCAGCCGGACCGTCAGGCTGTCCCGTCCCATCTTCTGCCGGAACACGGTCAGGAACTCGAAGTGAAGCTTCACCGCACCCCCAGGCGGGCGTACTCCGGGATCCCCAGCTCCTCGAGCTTCTCCTGAGTCGGGATGCCCCCTTGGTCCCAGCCGCGAAGCCGGTAGTACTCGTCGAGCATGCCCTCGAACTTCTGCCTGTCCATTACCGCTCCCTCGGACGACTCCCCCCGGATCGGCTGGTAGCAGCGCTCCGGGAGCCGGTCATCCGCCCGCCCCATGCCCGCTCCGATGTTGAAGAGGCGCTCGAGATTCCAGATCCGTTCCCCGACTGCCAGGAACTCCTTCAAGGATATCTCCCGCCCGGTCGCCGCGGAAACGAAACGGGGATAGGCCTCCGGCGGAGTAACGAACTCGTGGAAGCGGCAGCTGACCAGGGTGAAGATGGCGTTCACCCGGTCCTGGATCTCCTTGACCAGGGCCGCCTTGCCCTCGTAGGCATCCATATCGATCTGGCCCGTGATCTCCGCGCCGATCGGGGCGCGTTTGTGACAGGCTCCCCGGTTGGAGGTGGCGAAGGCCAGGCCGGTGCCCTTCATCCGCCGGGGCATCCAGGCGGCAAAACCGGAGTTCTTGATCTGCATG
>CAZPQC010000255.1:0-4153 GCA_964588525.1 uncultured Spirochaetaceae bacterium | reverse complement strand
TCAGGGAGAGCCAGGATGCCTGCTTCGTGGAGGACAATTACGTACAGTTCATCCGCAAACAAACCGGTCGCCGTGATTTCCTGCGGGCAGGGGAGATCTTCGATCCCCAGGGCCGGGTATTGGGCCGGCACCGGGGCACGATCAACTACACGGTAGGCCAGCGCAGGGGGTTGGGCCTGGGCAACGGACCCTGGTACGTTATCCGCATCGACGCGGAGGCGAACAGGCTGGTGGTGGGCAGAGAGGCGGATGCCCGGCGTCGGGAGTTTACAGTCGATCGCACGAACTGGTTCATCGAACCACCGCAGGGCTCGCTCGCCTGTGCCGTAAAAATCCGCTACCAGATCGATGAAATTCCCTGCAGCCTAGAGCCCGAGGCCGAAGGATTCCGGGTGGTGTTGAAGCGTCCCCGGATCGTTACCCCGGGCCAGTCCGCCGTATTCTACGATCGGGATCTGGTGTTGGGGGGAGGGATTATTCTCTGAACGCAAAACGCTAGAGACGGGCGGTATCCACGGCATCCCGGGTAACGAGAAAGCGGGTATGATCCAGATTCATCCAGGAGGCGGGAAGATCCGAATCCCCCTTCAGGACCCTGGACAGGATTTCCCGCTTGTTTGCTCCGCTTACCAGGAAGAAGATCCGCCGGGACCGCTTGAGAAAGGCGGCTGTCATGGTCAGGCGGAAGCTCTGCGCCCCGGGGGCGTACACAGCCGCGGTCAAGCCCGGGAGATTGGGGCTCATGGGCATGGCATCCCGGGTTGGATCCGGCGCCCCCCCGCGCATGGCCCAGCCGTCCGGAAACAGCGATGCCGTATGTCCGTCCTCTCCCAGCCCCAGAATCAGGAGATCCGGATACTTCTGTTCGCTTTCGAAATGCCGCTTGAGGATCTCTTCGTACTGTCGGGCCCGTCCTATGGGTGAGCCCATTCCAGCCTGCCACGAATAGATGTGGTTCTCCGGGATTTTCAGAGGCGCGAGCAGGGCTGTACGGATCATGCCCTCGTTGCTCTCCTTGCTCTCTTGACCGGCCCAGCGCTCATCACCGAAAAACCAGTGGATCTTGCTGCACCCCTCGGGGAAGGCCTGCAATAGCTCGGCCAGTTTCTGATAGCAACCCCGGGGTGTGCTTCCACCGGCCAGAATAACAGTCGGGTCCCTGCCGGTGCTCAGGTCATCTTCGATCGCGGCAGCCAAGATCTCGGCCCCGGACTCGGAGAGGTCCTGTAAATCGGCGAACACCTGTACCTTTTCCACGTGTGCCTCGTTTCTTCTGCTTCACTAATGACCTGAGTGTATTGTAACGTGATGGTGCAAGGAAAATCAATGAGGCGTCTGGCGATTCGGAACCCCTGGGCACCGGCCCCCATCTACTTCAAGAAGCGAACCGCTTCCACGATGGAAGACGCCCGGCGGTTGTTCAAATCCGGCTGTCCCGACGGAACCGTGGTTTTAGCGGATTTCCAAACCCTGGGCAGGGGGCGAGTTGCCGAGCGCAGCTGGATCGCGGAATCGGGTGAGAACCTGCTGTTCACGCTGGTGCTGAGAGCCGAGAGCGGCAGCGCGGGAATCGGCGGGGTTCCTCAAAGGTTGCCGCTGGTCGCGGGTCTGGCTTTGGCTCTGAGCGTGGAGCGTCTGTACGGACTATCCGTACAGCTGAAATGGCCCAATGATCTGCTCGTGGGGGAAAGGAAGCTGGCCGGGATCCTTTGTGAAGCCCTGGTAGAGGGCAACAGCCTGGGGCTGTTGGTCGGGATCGGCTTGAACTGCAATCAGCTGACCTTTCCCCGGGAGCTCGATTCAAAGGCCACATCCCTGGCCCGAGCACTGGGCAGTCCGGTCAGCCTGCCGAATCTCTTGGAAGAGGTGTTGTCCCAGCTGAAAACCTGCATCGAAGACGAGGATTGGCGCGCCAAGGTCGTCGATCGCCTGTACGGGCTGAGCCGGGTAAATGCCGCAAGGCAGGCGCAGAGCGCGGGGGACGGCCGGCCGATGATGGTATTGCTGTCGCCGGCAAACCGTGGTGTCGCCTCGCGGCAAGGGTCGGAGCAACGCGGGGTCATCCTGGGGGTGAATCCCGACGGGTCCCTGCTGGTCCAGCCCGAGGAAGGTCCGCCTGTGTCTGTGTACGGGGGGGAGATCCGCTTTGTTGCCGATCCGGAGCTCTAGATCGAATCCGGTGCCCTACGGCTGCTTTCCTCTGCCGGCGGCGCCGCTGAAACGGATGCCGTAGGATAGGTTCAGCCTTCGGGCAGAGAGATTTGCCGCCGGTTGGGGCAGGTAGCTGCCGCCGAGGTTCGTCCACAGCAGATACGTACTACCCCGCTGTTTTTCGACTCGGAATTCGATTTGCCCGGCCCGGGTTTTCTGCAGCGGCGCCACCTGCAGCTCCACGCTCCGGTTGTCCTGTTGAAGTCTGATCTTTTTGCCCCAAAGCACGAAAACTCCCGAACCGGGCGCTACGCTTTCGCGGTACGGATCACGGTTCGGGATCTCCACCTCTATCGTGGGCGGGGCATCCTCGGTGAAGGGACACAGGCAGAGCTCCAGGGGTACGCTCTCGGTAACGATTGCGGGGGAAAGGGATGGATAGCGGACCACGATGTCCAGAATCAGCCGGTTCGGATCGTCGGCGAAGTAGTAATCCAGGATGACCTGAACCGCCTTGCGCTCCTTGCCGATACGGCTGGAGAGTATGGAACGCAGTCCTGTTTGTCCCTCCCGGTCGAAGGAAAAAGCGCTGTCCGTTTGCAGGAGCTCCCGCTTGGCGTCGAAAGTGAAAAAGGATCGCCCGGGTTCGCCGGGGAGGATCTTCTTGCCGTGGTCGATCAAGTTGGAAAGCCGTCCTTCGCTGAACGTAGCCTGCAGGCCTACCCCGACGAGGGTAACCGCACCGGCCATGCTGATATTGGTGATCTCTATCTTGTGCTCATCATCGTTTTTGTCTTGGCCGGAGCGAGCGGCTGTGCCGGAAGGTGCGGCTTCGGCCACGGTTTTCAACAGATCGCGCATCTGGAGATTGCTCTTTCGCTTTTTCTTCCGCAAATTTTCGATCTGATTCCAGATCCTGCCCTCCGGGCATCTGCCGACCGGCGAAACGAAGGTCAGCAGCTCCGCGGGATCGATCGGAACAGCTGCGGATTTCTGAGTTCGTGCCGAAAAGGGGAGAAACTCGATCCGGCGATGTTTGGACAATATGCCGAACAAGCGTTCCACGGCTGCAGGTCCGCCTGAATCGCCTCCGCAGCTGCCGTCGATCAAATCGAACATTATATACAGAGCATCCGCATTGCAGGACAGTAACGAATCGATCGCCTCCGGTGTCACCTCTTGGGGAAGCAGCACGGCAATCGGAGTAAGATTCACGCCCGAGTCCGAGCCCCGGATTGTATAGCACGGATGGGATAGAGGTTTCAGAGCTGCTCGCTTTTTGTTGCCGGTGCCCGGGGACAAACGATAGAGGGGAGTAGGGATTCCGATAGTCCGGAATCCATGACGGCTGTACGTGTTCCCCACCGCTTCGGAAAACAGATCCGGATACACGGGCAGGATATGCTCGGGATGCATGTCGAAGAGATTCTTAAGGGCCGGAAACCAGGGGTTTCGGTAGCACCAGAGCAGTTCATGCTGGAGCTCTTCCGGCAGCAGCTGCGGATGGGGAATCCCGAGGAATCCGCTGGGAACGATCTGATCCTGTCGGCTCTCGATTCGCCTCCGGATCGCTGCAACCAGATTTGCGGCTGCCCGGGTCTGCTTCTCCAGAACCGGCGCAACCGGAAAATTCCAGTACAGCGGGACGGAGTTTTTCGTCTCCAGCCGTTCGATTTCTCTTAGAAATCCCTCGACCCGGCTACAGCTGTCCTTGTCACAGCTGTAGCCAAACCTCAGGCCAAGGTGAAGTTGTAGGGAGTGACCGGTACTCACCCCTTCTTTGTAGCAAATCCGGGGGTAAAGTCAAGCGGTCCGATCGCGGCCGGCCGGAGAGACATATGAAAAAATTGCATTTTTTTGTTGATGATCGGTATCAGAATTTGTATCTTTCTTTTAGGTAAAACTCTAGCTCCAATAACAATCAAAAAAACTTACCATTAAAGGAAGGGTTAAAGAGATGGCGAAACAGTTACAGTTTGACGAGACTGCCAGGCGGGCGCTG
>CAZPQC010000254.1:0-4225 GCA_964588525.1 uncultured Spirochaetaceae bacterium | reverse complement strand
CCTGTTCTCCTTCAACTCCAAGCACGGCTGGTGCCCCGAGTGCTACGGCACCGGAGCCCAGCTGTCCGGCTTCGACGAGGAGCAGAGCGGAGAGGAAATATGGTGGAACGAGTGGTGGGAAGGACCGGAACGGGTCTGTCCGGAATGCGGAGGGGCTCGGCTCAAAGCGGAAGCGCTGGCCGTTCGTTTTCGCGGTCGGAGCATCTCAGGAGTAACGGCGATGCCGGTGCGGGCTGCAGGGCGATACTTTGCCGCCCTGAAGCTTCGCAGCCGGGAAGCCGAGATTGCCCGGGATATCCTGGCGGAGCTGCGATCCCGCCTCGACTTTCTCTGTCAGGTCGGCCTGCCCTATCTGTCCCTCGACAGGTCCGCTCCCACGTTGAGCGGTGGGGAGGCGCAGCGCATCCGTCTGGCCTCCCAGCTGGGATCCAATCTGCGGGGGGTGTGCTACATCCTCGATGAGCCCACCATCGGTCTGCACGCCCGGGACAATCAGCTGCTCCTCGACACCTTGGGGCACCTGAAGGACAAGGGGAACACGGTGGTGGTGGTCGAGCACGACGAGCAGACGATCCGCCGGGCGGAGCATGTGATCGATCTGGGACCGGGAGGAGGGGTCAACGGCGGTGAGCTGGTCCATGCCGGCACCGTGGAACAACTTCTGCGAAAACGATCCTCCCTTACGGGCCGTTACCTCAACCACCCTCTCAAGCATCCCCTCTCGGCCCGGAGGAGCGGCCCAACCGGCGGGCGGAGACTCGGACGGAACGAGCCCCGGATCGAGATCGTCGGAGCCCGGCTGCACAACCTCAAGAATCTTCGCGTGCGGTTTCCCCTGGGCCGGATGGTCTGCGTGACCGGAGTCAGCGGCAGCGGCAAGAGCACCCTGGTTCGAGATGTGCTGTATGAGAACCTCCACGCCCTGGTGGCATCCCGCCGCAGTCGCCGAAGATCCGAAAGCTCTTCCTCCTCCCCGCGCCTGGTCGGGTGTGAAGAGATCCTGGACTGGAATCAGATAGGCCGGGTTCTGGAGGTGGATCAGACCCCGATCGGCAAGACCCCCCGTTCCTGTCCGGCTACCTACGTCGGCTTCTGGGATGAGATCCGCAAGCTCTACGCCCGTACGGCTGAGGCGCGGATGCGAGGGTACACACCCAGCCGCTTCTCCTTCAACGTGGCCGGCGGCCGCTGCGAGCAGTGCGCGGGCCAGGGGGTGCAGAAGATCGAGATGAGCTTCCTGCCCAACGTGAAGGTGCTCTGCGATGCGTGCGGCGGCAGGCGCTTCAACTCCGAGACCCTGTCGGTGCTCTACAGAGGCAAGAGCATCGCCGATGTCCTGGCCATGAGCGTGGATGAAGCCGTGGAGTTCTTCTCCGCCCACCCGAGCGTGCATAGAGCCCTGCTCCTGCTGCAGGACGTGGGCCTGGGCTACATCACCCTGGGGCAGCCCAGTCCTACTTTGAGCGGCGGCGAAGCGCAGCGCATCAAGCTGGTCACCGAGCTGGCCAAGACCAGGCTTCCTCCCCCGGCTGAGGCCGTCTCGGCCCGGCCGGCTGCCGGGCGAAGCGCTTCGCGGGTGTCGGCCCATACCCTGTACGTACTGGACGAACCGACGATCGGACTGCACATGGCGGACGTGGAAAAACTGATCCGGGTTCTGCAGCGGCTGGTGGATGCCGGGAATACTGTGGTCATCATCGAGCACAATCTCGACATCATTGCCGAGGCGGATTGGATCATCGATCTGGGTCCTGAGGGTGGTGCCAGGGGCGGCCGGATCGTGGCCAAGGGAACACTCGAGGCGGTGGCTGCCGGAGCGAACGGTTCCTCTACGGGGAGGTTCCTGGCTGAATTCCTGCGGGAGCGAAGCAGGATATTTTCCCCTGCAGGGTAAGGTGCAAGCGGCACGGTTGTGCCGTTCAGGCGGCTTGCTCGCGGATCTTCTCTGCTTTGCGAGGATGTCTCGACGCTGCGGCCTCTTCGTTTTCCCGTTCCAGAGCCCGGTACATTCCGCTGATGCTTCGCTCCAGATACTCCTTGATCCGCATGCGCTCTTCTCCGAACGGAGCGCTGGGATCGAAACGGATCGGCTCGCCTACGCGGATCGCTCGTACCTTCTTGTTGACGGCTACCGGATAGAAGGTAAGCACCCTCTGGGTGGTATCGTACAGCCACTGCGCCAAGCGGATGAATCCGGTGTTCAGCATGCACAGATCGTCCAGCTTCTTGCTCTCGTCGTTTTCCGGAAAGATCAGCAGCGCCCGTTTCGATTTGAGATAGGATAAGCTGATTTCGAAGGTTCTGTAGATCTCCCGGCTTTTATTGTACACCGGGATCGCCTTCAGGTCGGTCATGAGACGGACGCAGATGCGGCCGATGATGCGGGACAGCTCCCGGCCCGCGAAGGACCTCAGCTTCAATTCCTTTTCCACGAAATCTTCGCGGATGTAGGTGGCGCAGTCTTTGAGATTGGTGACTTCCTGTATGACCCAGGGATACAGCTTATGGATGAGGGAGCTCATCAGAGCCAGGGGACCGAAGGAGTCCAGGTGGTTGGCAACAACCACCGCATTCGTGCTCTTCAGAACTTTCTGTACTCCCTCGATATGAGCCTTGACATAAAAGACCTTGATGATCTTCGCCACCACCGTCCATATCATATTGCTCATCCGGGTTCCCCCTCGGATTTCTGTACCTCGTTTATCTATATACTAATTCGGTTTTTACCGGTTGGCAACCGTGTTTTTTCACCTTGACACAGGCCGATCTTCGGCCCTCAATAGAGGCATGAATGACAAACAAGAAAAGCTCGGCGGTGGGCGGCTCGGGCGCCCGCGGCGCTACTCCCTGCAGCCGCCGGCAGGATTCGCAAATACAGAGCTGGCCCACGCCGTGGCCCAGCTTCAGGAGTTGGCCGAGCGGGTGTACGATCAGATCGTCGACCTGCCCGCAGATGCCCTGGACTACACGGCCCAGCATACCCCCTTGAGCATCTCCATGCTGGTGCTGCACATGGCCTGGGCCGAGGCCTGGTGGCTGCGGCGCATCACCGGCTTTAAGATCCCGGATTCCCTGAATGAGGAGATCCAGAAGGGCAGCCTCGGAAACATCGGCGGGCCTCCTCCCTCCGGCTATGCAGCCTCTACCCTGATCGAGATCTGCCGGCGCGTTCAGAGGGACTGCTCGCAGCCGAGGCTGGGGGAGGTCCAGGATATCGACGAAGTACTGGAAAAAGAGGGCGTCACTTTTACCGTACGGGGCGTGATGGGACAGCTGGCCTGGCACTGGACCTATCACTCCGGCCAGATCGGGCTCCTCCGGCTGCTCTGGGGTTCGGATTACCAGTGGGAAAGCGAAGATATCGTGGCTCTGCCGCCGCGGTGAGGGGGTGAGACGATGGTGGATGTGAAACAAGCGGTCAGCAAGGCCATGGACTACCTGAAGGACATGTACCAGATAGACCGGTTCAAGGACGTGCTGCTGGAGGAGGTGGATCTTTCGGAGGACAACAAGTTCTGGAACGTGACAATCGGCTTCACCAGAGTCCAGGAATCCACCTCCGGCGGACCCATGGCCACCCTGATCGGCCAGTCCGCGGAGTTCAAGCGGGAGTACAAGGTCTTTCAGATCGATTCAGAGACCGGGGATCTGCGCTCGATGAGGAGCAGAAAAGGGGAGTAGTGGAGCGCGACTCGATTTCGATGTTGGAGCGTGAGCGCAGCTCCGCCAGAAGCGCTTCGGACACGTAGACCTCGTCCAGTTGAAGGGTGCTGCGGATCCGCATGATTCTTTCCTCTCCCGGCGTGATAGCGCCGCAGGAGCGCAGGGCGATGGCGATGCCCCGCTCATCCGTATCCGCGACGATCGGCACCTTGGCCCGTTCCAGGAAGGAGCTGGTGTAGGCGTTTTCCTCCATGGCCCGGAAGTCGATCTTGTCGTACAGACGGCGGCTGATCACATCGGCCAGACCGATGCCCAGGGCGTTACCATGGGAAATCGCCGTCAGATCCCGTGCGTAGATGGCCTTGATGCGGGGACGCTCCGGCTCCCTCTCCCCTCGCACATAAATCCTGCCGATGATGTTCGGGTCCATGCCGGCTCCGCTTATATCTTTGCCCATGACATCGACCACGAGCAGGTCGATGTCGTCAGACGGAAGGGCCGGCAGGAGCGTGCGGGCCAGGTCCAGGAGCCGGGGTTCTTCGGAGAGGATCGCCTGGGCGGG
>CAZPQC010000253.1:0-4226 GCA_964588525.1 uncultured Spirochaetaceae bacterium | reverse complement strand
CCGGCTCCCTGGGCCTGCAGCACCTGAAGCACGACCTGGCTGATCAGCTCCACGGCCCGGGGATCGATCTCGAGAGCTGCCGATC
This sequence comes from uncultured Spirochaetaceae bacterium, assembly GCA_964588525.1. Lineage (GTDB taxonomy): Bacteria > Spirochaetota > Spirochaetia > SZUA-6 > DRHE01 > JAFGQJ01. Next base: position 4,141 of record CAZPQC010000253.1, on the reverse strand, counting down.
GGCCCCAGCCGTGCTGCTCCCGGACCTGGACCAACTCTTCGATCTCCGGTTCGCTCAAGGCGGCGGGACCGCCCAGCTGGATCGTAACCAGCCGGATGCGGGCGTACATCTCCAGGGTCTCCATGCGGTAGTAGGCCTGCATCACCGAGGTTCCAACGGTCAGTGCCCCGTGGTTGGCCAGCAGCAGGGCGTCGCAGTCGGCGATCTCCCGGGAAACCGCCTCGGGGACCTGCTGGGTGGTGGGGGTGCCGTACTCGGAGAAGCCGATCCTGCCCAACCCGAACACCACCTCGGGAAGGATCACGTCCTGATCGAGCCGGATCCGGGAAGTGGCAAAACCCGTGGCCGTGGGTGGATGGGCGTGCACCAGGGCTTGCACGTCGGGACGCTGCCGATACACGGCCAGATGCATCTTCATCTCGGAGGAGGGCTTCAGATTGCCGCTGAGAACATTTCCCTGATCATCAACGGTGAGCAGCATCTCCGCGCTCATGTCCCCCTTGTTCACGCTGGTCGGGGTGATCAGGAATCGTCCGTCCGAAAGACGCGCGCTGATGTTGCCGTCGTTGGCCGCAACGAAGAACCGCTCCTTCAGACGTTTTCCCGCCTCCAGGATCTCCTCACGGGCCGTTGTCTCATCGGTCACAGGACTTGCCTCCAGAGTTACTCGGGTCGCTAATAGGTGGACTGGCTCTTGGCTCCGGTGACTATCGCCACGCTGGAGCTGGCGCCGATTCGGCTGGCCCCGGCCTGGATCATGGCCACGGCATCCTCGTAGCTGCGAACGCCCCCGGCGGCCTTGACCCCCATCTCCAGACCCACGGTTCGGCGCATCAAGGCGATGTCCTCAACAGTCGCCCCGGAGGAGGCAAAGCCTGTGGAGGTCTTCACGTAGTGAGCCCCCGCCCGCTTGGCGATCTGGCAGGCCAGGACCTTCTCCTCGTCGGTGAGCAGGGCATTTTCGATGATCACCTTGAGAATCGTGTTCTGCCGGCAAGCCCGCAGCACCCAGCGGATGTCCTCTTCGACGGTCTTGAGATCTCCCGACTTCAAGGCTCCCACGTTCATAACCATGTCGATCTCATCCGCGCCGTTCTCGACCGCACTCCGGGTCTCGAAGCTCTTGGCTCGGCTGTCCATGGCGCCAAGGGGAAAGCCCACCACGGTGCAGACCTTCACGCCCTTGCCCCGCAGCTTGCGGGCGCAGTAGGCGGTCCAGGTGGTGTTCACACAGACCGAGTAGAAGCCGTACTCTGCCGCTTCTTCACAGAGTTTGTCGACCTGCTCCCGGGTGGCCTCGGGCTTGAGCAGGGTGTGATCGATGTAGCGGGCCACTTCGGCGGGGCGTATACCCGGGAGCTCGGGCGGCGCGAATCTTGCCCCGGCAGACGCTTCGCCCTCTTCACGCGCTCCACTCGAAGAGTCCCGCAGTTTGGCCAGAACCTGGCCGGTGATCTGATCTACCAGTTCCTGTGTATTCATAGTGATCCTCTCTCTACAGCCATCATCTTGTTGATCCGCGGCCAGTGCCGCCCGCCGGCAAAGCGGGTTTCCAACCACACCTTGGCCATCCGGCACAGCTCATCCGGGGTGTGCAGGGGACCGCCCAGGGTGAGCACGTTGGCGTTGTTGTGCTCCCTGCTGTTCACCACGGTCTTCAGATCGTAGCACAAGGCGGCCCGTATTCCCCTGACCTTGTTGCAGACCATGCTGGAGCCGATGCCGGCGCCGTCGATCATGATCCCCCGTTCGCAATCCCCGGCTGCGACCTTGCGGGCTACCGCTTGAGCGAAATCCGGATAGTCCACGCTCTCCTGGGAGTGGCAGCCCACATCCACGACCCGGTAGCCCAGAGTACCGAGATAGCTCTTGAGCAGCTCCTTGGCCTTGTAGCCGCCGTGGTCCGAGCCCACGGCAACCCGCAGTACCTTGTCCGCCGTATTCGTCGTTCCGCTGGTCACTCCGCTTGTCATTCCTCGCCTCCCACATCGATCCTATCCACGATGCCCACGACCATGGTCCGGATCGGCGCCATGGAATCCCCGACGATCATCCGGCTGGAGTTGCCCTCGTCGATGACCAGCACCGTGTCCCCGACCCCGGCCTGAACCGAGTCCAATGCCAGGGTCACCTGACCGACCTCCTCGCCTTGCGGATCCACGGGCTGCACCATCAGTATCTTGTAGCCGGACAGTACCTCCAGCTTGACCGTGGAGACCACCGTGCCGATCACCCGTCCCAGTGTCATGACCGCCCCCCGCGTTCCCTGGTTTGCGGTCCGTGCTTCCGGTGCTCCGGCGCACGATCTCCCCTGCTCTGCTCCACGTCTACCTGGTCCACGATGCCCATGATCGTGGCATCCGAGGGGTTGTACCAGTTCTCCAGACCCAGGGCCGCCTCCCGGCCGCCCTCCCACAGAACCAGATCCCCCGGCCCGGCCTGCACCGCGTCGCAGGCGATCAGCGGATCTCCGGTGGCCTCGAGCTTTTCATTCACGGGCTGGAGCAGCAGCAGCTTCACCCCCTCGAAGGAATCGACCTTCTGGGTGCACATCACCGATCCGATTACTCTACCCAGCTTCATCAAACGATCCTGAAGTAGTCGATCAGGGCGCAGCGGCGTTCCCGGCTAAAGGTCGTAGCCCGGGTCAAACCCTCCCCGGTCGGGCTGGCGATGGTCCAGGAGGTGAACCCCGCTCCGCCGAATCCCACCCCGTTGTAGGCCGAACCGTTTTTCACGAACAGGGAGCAGTTCATCACCTTGGCCATCCGGGAGAGCTTCTCGATGTTGCGGGAGTGCATGACCGCGGTATGGCGGAAACCGTGCTCGCAGGTCACGGCCAGATCGATGGCCGTATCCGCATCATTGCAGCGCACCAGGGGAATGACGGGCATCAACTGCTCGGTCCAGACCAGCGGATGCTCCCCGTCCACCTCGCAGAGCAGGATGCGGGTGTCCCCGGGGACATCGACCCCTATGGCCCGGGCGATCAGGCAGGCATCCTTGCCCACGAACTCTTTGTTCGGCGCCCCCTCGTGTCCCGGTTTTCCCGGATCCGCAATCACCAGTCTGGTGACCGCGTCCACCTGGCTGCGGTTCAGCTCGTAGGCGCCGTTTTTCACGAGCTCCGCCTTCAGGGAATCGGCGATCGATGCCACGGCCAGGATCTCCTTCTCATCGATGCAGACGATGTTGTTGTCGAATCCCGTGCCGCTCACGATATCCCGGCCCGCCTTGACCAGGTCCGCGGTTTCATCCACCACACAGGGAGGATTACCCGGACCGGCGGCGATGACCTTCTTCGTACTCTTCATGGCCGCCCGCACCACGCCGGGGCCGCCGGTCACCACCAGCAAATCGATATCGGAATGTTCGAACAGTCCCTGGGCGCTCTGGATGGTGGGTTCGGCCACGGTGCAGAGCAGATTGGCCGGTCCTCCGGCGGAGGTTATGGCCTGGTTGAGCAGATCGATGGTGAAGGCTGAGACCCCCTTGGCCGAGGGGTGAGGATTGAAGACAACCGAGTTGCCTGCGGAGATCATGCCGATGGCGTTGCTGATGATCGTCTCCGTCGGGTTGGTGCTGGGGGTGATCGATCCGATAACGCCGTAGGGGGCACGCTCCACCAGAGTAAGACCGTGATCATCGCTGAAGGTCACGGCCCTAAGATCCTCGACCCCCGGGGTCATCTCCCCGGCCACCTTGTTTTTCAGCACCTTGTCCTGCCGCCGGCCCATCCCGGTTTCCTGAACGGCCAGATCGGCCAGCCGCTCGAGATTCTTCAGCACGGCCAAGCGCATGGCTGCAATCATCTGCCTCCGGGTTTCCAGGGTTCGGGCCATCAGCTCCTCGTGGGCACTGCGGGCGGCTCGGATCGACCCATCGATGTCGGGGAACACACCCCGCCTGGCTCCGGCGACAGGGCCTGAAGCAACGCTCCCGGCCCCCGGGGCGCCACGCAGGATCTTGCCGTCCAGACTGGTGAGCACCTGCTCCACCAACTGCCGCACACTCGCCTCGGTTATTTCCATATCTCATCCACCTCCGGCTGCGCCTTCAGCAGATGCCCCCATATGTCCGGATGGGGTCTGGGAATGAGCACCTGCCTGCAGAGCAGCCCTCTGCCTTGAACGTAGCCCGC
>CAZPQC010000252.1:0-4268 GCA_964588525.1 uncultured Spirochaetaceae bacterium | reverse complement strand
AATCGAACCCACGACCTCGTGAATGCCATTCACGCGCTCTAGCCAACTGAGCTACGCCCCCTAAGTGTCCCAGTGAATAATAGTAATGCACCGGAGCTTTGTCAACATTGCGATCGGACGATGCGGTCGGACGATCGCAACCGCCGAGATGGTGCGATCACCCGGGTGGAAGCTCTGCCGGTAAACAGGTTTATAACTATAGCCGAGACTGGGATTTAGAAGTATACTCAATCGGTTGATAAAAAAGACCTTGACAGTGCATCGTCAGGGATGCTATAGGGATAGACTATGTTGAGCTGTTTCCAGGGAGGCACGGTCGTACAGAGCCTCTCCAGCCAGGACAAGTTCGACGCAATAAGGGAGCTCATCCACAAGGCTCCTGTTTTTGCCGGCCTCGGATGTCGGGACGAGCTCGAGGAAGCCGTGGTTCAGCGGGAGAGGATCCTCTCCACGGGCCTGGGGCGCGGGGTGGCGGTGGCCCACGGTACCACCGACACGATCAAGGATATCGTTATCGCCCTGGGGATTTCCGAGCAGGGCATCGATTTCGATTCTTTTGATAACGCTCCCGTGCATCTGTTGTTCGTGATTACCAATCCCCCGGGCAGGCAGATGGAGTACCTGGTCGCCCTTTCCGCGGTAACCCGGCTGGTTCGGGATGAAGCCTTTCGGGAATCTCTGCGGGCGACCGCTCCGCCGCAAGAAATCGAGCTGAAGATCTGCCAGGCCTTCAGCGAGTGTCTGCACAGGTACGGCACAGCGTCCAATTAAATCTCCCACAATGACCCTTATACCGGCCATAGATCTTCTGGGCGGCGCCTGCGTGCGTCTGACCAAAGGGAACTACGATCGGGTAGAGCGCTACTCCGGGGATCCTGTAGAGGTTGCCCGGCGGTTTGCGGCGGCCGGGGCACGGTGGATCCACCTGGTGGATCTGGATGCGGCTCGCGGTACGGTGATCTCCGGCCGGCATTCGGCTGCCGACAGCCCTAGCCAGCCGCCTGAGGCCGGGCAAAACCAGCCAGCGGCAGTCGGGCACAACCGTGAGACCGTTCACCGTATCGCCCGGGCGGTTTCCTGTAACATCCAGGTGGGCGGCGGGATCCGCAGGCTTCAGGATGTCGAGGAGTTATTGGTAGGCGGGGCGAAGCGGCTGATCGTTGGGACGGCAGTCGTGAAGGACCCGGAGGAGGTGCGCCGTTGGTGCGGCCGGTACCCCGGAGTTCTGTGGGCAGGCATCGATGCGGATCGGGGTGCGGTGAAAATCTCCGGCTGGGAGCAGGTGGCGGAGCTTCAGGATGTCGAGCTGGCCGAACAGGTGCGGCAGATGGGTCTGGCCGGGATCGTGTACACCTGCATCGGGCGGGATGGTACCCTGCAGGGTCCGGATATCGAGCGCACCAACCGCATCGCCGAGGTATCGGGCCTGCCGGTGATCCTCTCCGGGGGCATCGGCAATATGGATGATGTAAGGCAGGTCATAGAACAGCGCCATCCTGGCGTGGAAGGGCTGATCATCGGCAAGGCGATCTACCGGGGTCGGGTGGATCTTGAGGAATTGTTCCGAATCGACGCGTAGATGCTGGAAAGCTCCTATGCCTTCAAATAGTGCAGGTGGGGAATCAGCACCTTGTTGGGATTTCCCGTGCCGTCGTAGAAGATATCGATAATCGGTATTCCGAAATCCTCCTGGATCTTGCGGTAGATCGAGGCGGTCACCACTCCCGGACAGCAGAAGATCGGGTTCACGTGCAGGATGGCATCGACCAGCTTGTGCTTGATGTAGTACAGGGCGCGACCGATGTTGATCGAGGTTTCCCCGACGATGTAGTGGGTGATCCTGTACTCGTCCATCAGGGCAACACACTCGCTGAAATCCGGTTCCTCCTGCTCTTCGACCAGGCTTGCGGCCAGCCGCTCGTAGCGCTTTTCGATGGTTTGCAGCAGCTTGTAATGGCGGGGATCGTCCCCGTAGAGGCGCACATCCGCGTCGTAAAAGTGAAAGGGCCACTCGGTCAGCGAGGGGATCCATAGCTCTCCCCCCAGCTCCCGGACGACCTTTTGGACATTCTGGTTGACCAGGTTGTTGTATTTCACGTACAGGTCACCGATCAGTCCGATCCGGGGCTTCCTGCCCGCCGATTCATCCCGCTCGATGTCTCGAAACCGCGCCACAACGCCGGAGAGGACCGACCGCAGGTCCGCTCCCTCCAGGATCGCCCGGGCTATCCGCTCCCTTGTTTCCCACAGGACCTCTTCCGCCTCTCCCGGACGGGTCTCGTAAGGTATGACCCTGTGGAACATCTTGTAGACGATCCCGCCCAGGATGTTGGACTCCAGCATTTTTACCGCCAGGGTCTGGGGCAGCATCTCACCGGGAGCCATGGTGTTGATCAAGCCGATCTTCAGACCCTTCAACCCGGCCGATTCGAAGGCCAGGTCGGCGAGGATCGGGAAATTCGAGAAGTTGCAGGCTATGCAGGTTGTGGGGATGTAGAAGAAGGTATCTTCAGGCTTCAGAGCTTCCTTCTTGACCTTCTCGATCACCCCCCCGATCAGTGAGATAAGGGGCATACACTCCCCGCCGTTGGTGTAGCGGTAGCCGGTGTTGAGGGAGCGTTCATCCGGATCGAGGAGCTCCGCGTCGTATCCGGCTCGCTTGAAACAGGCCTCCCAGAAGTAGCCGGTCAGCGGATCGAGGTTGGGGAGCAGAACGGTGTCGCCCTTTTCCAGAAGATCGTTTCGAGGCCGGGTCTTGGCAGGCGCCGCAACTTTCTTTTCCGCTCGCAGGTGATTGCGGAAGGACTGCAGGCCCGCTTCGATACGGGTAGAGTAGCCGATGTCGGAGCTGTGCTCGTCCAACTGGAGGATGAGAAAGGGTTTTTCATACTGTCCCATGATATCCTTGACGTAGGAGAGCAGAAACGAGTCGGGGCTGCAGCGAAAGCAGGTCAGGTACACGGCGAACAGGTTCGGCTGTTTGGCACAGTACTCCGCCGCCTTGAGGATCTGTTTCCCGTAGTGCCAGTGCATTCTCTCGTAGTAGCGGCCGGCGTACTGAGGCTCAAACCCTTCCAGGTCTATCTCCTCCTGCCAGAACAGCCGCGCTCCTTCCCGCTCCAGTTTTGTAGGAAGCCCCAGGTTCATCACCGGGTCGAAGAGCACGTAGGGTCTTCCCAGCAGCAGGATGTTGGGCTGATCCTCTCCGTCGCCTGCCAGCCGCTTGCGATAGGATTGGCCCCAACGCCTCTTCTGTTCGGTGAAGGCGGCATGAGCCTGTTTCAGAGCCCCGGTCACCTCTCCGCGGTCCAGATCCACGGGAATCTTGCGTTTCATCTCGGCGTGAATCGCATCCGCGATCTGCTCCAGATCCATATTGTTGAAGGAGATCAGGGGAGAGATCAGCTTGGGCTCCACTTCGACCGCGGTCAGCTTGTTGACGATGGTGGGCAGGTACTGGGAGTAGTAGCAGTAGTAGGAATCCCGGGTTTTCCGCCTGTACTCCAGGGCTCCGTCGAAATCCGGATCATGCTCGTTGGTCACGGCAGGGTAGAACAGGTAGTCCGTATCCTGCGCCAACAGCTGACCGATGTAGCCGTGGGCCAGGATCATGGGTGCGCAGAAGTCGGAGTTGACCAGGGCCTTGCCCTGCTCCAGAGCGGCTCTGTCTGTTTTCGACAGCTGCACCGAAAAACCGAGCCGGGCCAGGAATAAATACCACAGGGGCGCGTAGCCAACGTTGTACAGACTCTGAGGGATCCCGATGTTGATAGAGGCTCGTTTTGCGTTTTCTGATTGGTCAGAGAGGCCGCCACCCCGAACCGGTTCGTACAGGGGAGCCATGATCTCAGTGAAGCGCTTTTCCGGCTCACTCGGTGCTGGTTCGGTTTGGCGCCTGGAGCTGTAGTCCCGCCCGCACTTCATGCCCCATCCGGATTTCCGGCCCCCTGTCTCCACAACGGTGAGCAGGCAGTGATTGGCGCAGCGGCGGCAGATCTCTTCGCTGATCTGCAGGTCCTGGACTTCCCAGATAAAGGTTGATTTCTCCTGCTCCGTCCCTGCTTCCCGGCAGAGCAGGGCGGCCCCAAGGGCTCCGGTCAGGTGACAGTAGGGGGAAACGTGGATCGGTTTTTCGATCAGCTGCTCGAAGGCGGCCACCAGGGCCTTGTTGCGCCCGGTGGCGCCCTGGAAAACGATGTAGTCTCCAAGGGAGGTCTTGGACACGACCTTGGCCAGGTAGTTGTCCCGGACCGAGTTCAGCACCGCCG
>CAZPQC010000251.1:0-4283 GCA_964588525.1 uncultured Spirochaetaceae bacterium | reverse complement strand
ACTCCCGGTCGTCGAAGGAATCATCGTAGGATTCCTTCTTGTTCTTGCTCTTCTTACCTGCCCTCTCCAGGATTGTCTTCAGGTAGGTCAATCCCTCCCACTCGTCCACGGACACCGGCTCCTCGAAAGCGGCAGGATCGAACTCATGAAAGGATTGCAGCTTCTCCCGATAGGTTTTGAGTTTGTTGAGTTCCTTGGTCACTCGGGCACGCTGGGAAGGATCTTTTGTAGATTTGAATACGGATTCGAACTGTCGAATCGTCCGATTCAGTCCTTGCAGCTCTTCTTCCGGCGTCATGCCCCAATGTAGCATGAACCGAAATTAGGTTTCAAGCAGGACTAAAAAGAGCCCTCCCGTCGAGGAGGGCTCCTGATTTTCTATTCTCGAGTGCGGGATCACCAGCCGTCGGTCATATCGTCGGCGTCCCGGTAGGTTTCGGCAAAAAGATCCGTGACGGCCCGCAGGTCGTCGAAGTACGCGTAATAGGTTCCGTAGCTCTCCAGCAGATCAAACTCGATCTTGAAACCAATCAGCTTCAACCCCCGATCCGCGGCGTAGTGAAACTCATCCTGAACGATCCGCGGCGGAATGGCGGCGGTCATCTGCTTCCAGCCCATGAAGTTCATTTTACCCATGGTGATTTCCCTTCGCTGATTGAAGTAATCCGCGACGATCACCTTGAGTGTATGGTTGAAGTTCCTGCCCACCACCCAAACGGAGATGGTTTTGGTGATTCCCTCTATAGGGATGGGCCGTACCGGATAGATGGAGACGGAGCTCAGTGCCCTCCGGAAAAAAATCGTCTTGCTGCCGAGCACGTACTTGTCCGACTCCTCGATATTGCTGCTCTCCTCCCCTGGAATCGGTTGTTTTTCCATCGGCGCTCCTTCAAAGCGTCTGATCACCACAATCCCGTCATCCAGCATCATCGACGATCCCCAGAAGGCCACGTCCTCGAACTTGCTGACCGAGATTTCGACCAGCTCCTGCTGCGCCTGGTCCTTGCCCAGACGGTCCACGGCAATACCCTCGGTCTGCTGCGCCATCAGGACTGCCGGAAGGAGGGCGGCTATCCCAACGATTACGATAAGCTTCTTCATGCTCACCTCTCCTTTCACTTGATCCCGGTTCCCCAGACATCCCGGAGGGTATCGACATCAGCCAGGTTGTCCCCGTCGAAGCGGGTCTCGAATACATCGGAAACCACCTTCAGCTGATCGATGTACATATAGAAGTCGTCAACCTTCTCCATGGGAGTCGTCCAAAGGACCAGTTTTGTCACTTCGAGATTGCGCAGCCGGGGCAGATACTTCCATGTTTGCGGAATGGTTGCCGGCACTCTCACCCGCAGGTTCTTCCAGCCGAAGAACTGCAGGTAGCCGAAGTTCAGCACGTGATCGATGCCATTGAAATCCCGAATGTGAATCTCCAGGCTATAGGCGTGGTTGGACCCCCATACCCACACGTCGATGGCATCGGCCCGACCGGGGATTGGGAGCGGCTTTGGTTCGAAATTCTCCCCTTCCCCCTCTCCGGGTACGATCTCAACCCAGTTGTAGCCCTTGCGCAGGAAGGCGCCGTGGATCCCCAGAACCTGGAGCTCCAGATTGTCCCTGTTTTTCCCGTACAGCGATTCCGGCCAGGCTTCGACCAGCTGCTCTTCCCAAAGGCTGGTCCCCTCGGCGTCATAACCGAATTTACTCGGGAAAAGCGCCCAGGTGCGGTAGTTCTCCCTGCTTGCTTCCTCAGGATCGAAACTCTGCAGTATCTGGGGCACGAAGTTGACGGTCACCTCGTCGGCGAAGGCAAGCAGGCAACTGCCAAGCAGGAGTGCTACAACGAGAAGCCTGATGGTAATCTTTGGCCCAAGCTTCATCATACTCTCCTTCTCATTCCTTTGGTTATCTGGAATTTTATTTCCACACGATCCCTTTGTCAAACGCTTTTCTCCAAACTGCCGCGGTAAGCCTGTTCGGCCAGGTACGAACTGCGCACGTAAGGTCCGGCCACCACGTGGCGGATTCCGCACGCTACCGCCCTCTCCCGCAGCAATTCGTATTCATCTGGTTCATAGTATCGGTGCACAGGTGCATTAAATTTACTCGGTTGTAAATATTGTCCGATTGTCAGGATCTCTACGGGAACAGCCGCCAAATCCGTAAAAAGTCGCTGCAGCTGATCCTCCGTCTCCCCGAGGCCCACCATGATTCCGCTTTTAATCCGCGGCGACTCCTGTTTGTTTCGAAGCGCAGCTGCGATCCTCAACACCTGCAGGGAGCGCTGGTAGTTCGCGCCTCGTCGCACCCGTCGGTACAGCTCCCGCACCGTTTCGATGTTATGGGCAAAAACCTCTATCGGCAGCTTCACCACCGCCTCGATCGACTCTCTCCTTCCCTGGAAATCAGGGACCAGCAGCTCGATCTGAAGAGAAGGAACCAGACGCTTGAGATCCTCCACGACTCGACGGAAATGGGCGGCTCCCCCATCCGGGAGGTCGTCCCGGGTCACGGAGGTGAGCACCGCGTAGCGGATTGTGTTGGCGCGCACATAGTCGGCGATCTTTTGCCCCTCCTGCACATCCGGCGGCTGAGGCGCTCCGTGCTCCACAGCACAGAAGGCGCAGTCGCGGGTACAGTGATCCCCAAGGATTAGAAAGGCGGCGTTACCGCAAGCAAAACACTCCCCGAGATTGGGGCAGCGGGCGGATTCACAGACGGTGTGCAAACCAAGTCCGTCTATCTGCCTGCGCGTCCTCATCACCTCCGGGGTCAGATTTTTTTGTTTGCGCAACCAGGGAGGACGTGCCGTACTCTTCACTGTTTATTCATTCCTTCAAGAACCCTCGTTACCAGAGTTGTGTAGGTTGCGTTCCACCGAAGCTGTACGGGGGCAATCACTTGCTCTGCAGCGCCGGTTTGCCCTTCTCGATCTATGTATTCCGCCATCTGCTCCAGGGCGCCGAGGAAATCGTCCACCAGCATGAGCAGCACCGCATTGCCTTGAGCTTGATCCGGAATCGGTCCTTCCACAACTGCCACACCATTATCTTTGGCGAGATGTTCCAGGCAAAAACCACTTAAAACGTACGTCTTCAGCACGACGATAGCAACCGCCTCCTCCTTCATCCCCTCCAGCAGGCGTCGGGCTTTAACCCGATCGGTGAGGTTGCCGATTTCTTTTTTCTCGATGCGCCTCGGATCCCCGAGCGTTGAAAAGCCCTCCACGAAGGCGGCGCTCTCTCTCTGGACGTGCTCAGCGCTGACCGCAATGAGAATCCCTACCCGCGGTTTCGCCACCCCCGGCTCGGCAACTCCGATCCGCTCAAGGAATTCCGCATCCTCCAGAAGCGCGGCTATCGACCTGCCCGCCTCGTAGTTCGCCTGTTCCCGATCATACACCAGGGCAATCTGGTTGCCCGGAGTCCTCCCCGTTGAATCCTCCCGGAAAAATTGAATATCCGGGTAACGCGGGATGATTGCTGACGGGTTGAAGGGATGAGCCGGGCTCAGATAGACCCAACCGGGTTTTATCCTCTCGATCACCTCCTGAAAACGCCGCAGTGCCTCCCCCTCCTCCGTCAGCACGGGGGCTACTTCGATCCTGACCTTGAGATCCTTTGGCAGGACCTGCCTGATCGCCGCTCTGTCAATGTTCTGCCCGCCCAGTACTTCGAACTCGTAGGGATCGATGTACAAAAGAAAACGTCCCGCCGGGGAGCAGGCGCTAAGGGCGGCAAGGACAATCAAGACGGTATACGCTATCCATCGTTGCGGTTGCACAGTCCCAAGCTACAGTCGAGCACCGACTTGGTCAAGGGACCGCGGTTGGCACGTGTTTCCCTCTATAACAACTTGACAGGCCTCCGGATTATCCGCATATTTAGCGGCAACCGATGTCCAGAAACTGAAGGACATTGGAATCACGTGCAGATCAACCAACAGTGAAAAGAGCGCCCTAGCAGGTGTGTAGGAGACAAAGATGACCCACTACAAAGAGATCGGATTATCCAATACCAAGGAAATGTTCAAGAAGGCGATGGAGGGTGGCTACGCCGTCCCGGCCTACAACTTCAACAACCTGGAGCAGCTGCAGGCCATCGTTACCGGCTGTCTGGAGAGCCGTTCCCCCCTCATCCTTCAGATCTCCAAGGGAGCCCGGGCGTACGCCAATCAAACCCTGCTTCGTTACATGGCAGAGGGCGCGATGGAAATAGTCAATTCATCGGAACATCCCATTCCGGTGGCTCTGCATCTGGATCACGGCGACAGCTACGAATTGGCAG
>CAZPQC010000250.1:1669-4306 GCA_964588525.1 uncultured Spirochaetaceae bacterium | reverse complement strand
GTTCGCTGACCCGAACCGTGTGATTGCAGAAGATGTCAGCCACAGCCAGACTGAACGGCGGTACTACTGTTTCGGAAAAGTTGGGGATCGCATCATGACGGTACGGATCACTTACCGCAAGAGAAGGATGCGCATCATCGGGGCGGGATACTGGCGGAACGGAAGGGAAATCTATGAGCAAGCGCAAAGATAACGGATATACCGATGAGCCTCTCGGCGATGTTCGGGTGATCGACGATTTTCTCCCGCGTCCAGAGGACTTGGTGTTCAAAGAAGAGAACGTGAAAGTGACTCTTGGCTTGAGCAGAAGAAGTGTTGAGTTCTTCAAACGCGAGGCAAGAAAGCATCATACACAATACCAGAAGATGATCCGGCATCTCTTGGATCTGTATGCTGCGCGTCATCAATAGCCTTCGCAATGTTGGCTAAGGCCGGGATAGTTTAACGAAAAATGCTATAGATCAAAAGCTGCTGAGGCGCTCGCCCCTCGGCCTCTAACGGCCGAGGGATCGGGTATTGTCGCTGACCGTTTGCTTGAGCCGGACGGCCTCTGCCGGGAGTTTCAAGTCCTTCCGTGCCTGTATATCCCGGGGACTGATGTAGTCCACGTCATAGAAGGCCGCATTGGCCTCATCGTCGATTTGGATTAATGCCCCGTCCAGGCTGAGACCGGCAAAGAATCCACGGCTGCGGGAATAGGAGTAGATCTCCGCCTTCAGCTGCATATCGGTGCTGGCCTGGGCCCTTCGGCCTAGCGGGCCGGCTGCTGCCGCCACGTCGACGCCGAGGGTGAGTTTGTCGCTCAAGATGCTGTCAACGCTCCTCTCGGTCTTGAACACCAGGACGAAATCCGCGGATTGGGCGCCCAGCTGCCAGCCGATGCTTCCGCCGGACAGGGTTATGAAGATCGGGTTGCTCCAACTGCCGTTTTCGTTGCGGAGCAGCAGTACGCCTTTTCCGTATTCCCCGCCGACGATGAATCCCACCTTGACAGCGCCCGGGATGATGGCAATTCCGGCCGCATCCTGCAGCAGGTATTCAGGGACGGTCTTGTCGGGAATCGTCATGATGTCCCGGAAGGCCAGCGTGGCCTCCGCGATCCGCTTGATCTCCTCTGCCTGGGCCGACAGCGCAGCTGCGGGGAGCAGCAGACATGCCAAAACTCCGGCTACTATAGCTGATTTCCTGTTCATGTTGTCCCCCTTGTCTCGATCTATTTCGACTGCTGGTTCTTTGCGGAAGATCCGGAAGCTGATGCTTTCTCCGCCGATCGACCGGCGGCTGCCGAACCGCCTGCTTTGCTCGATTTTCCTTCTTCGGTAACGATCCGCACTTTGATCCCGTCCTTCTCCTTCTCCTCTTCCCGAGCGGGAATCACCACCCGAAGGAGTCCGTCTTTGAAGCGAGCCTCGACCCTGCTCTGGTCGAATTTGTCCTCCGGCACGTAGTAGCGCTGCTCATCGATGCTCTTGAGCTTGAGCCGCCGCTTGAAGTACTGGATCCCCTCCTCCTCTTCTGAGGCCTGCGGGGCTTTGGCGGAAAAGTGGAGATAGTCTCCCTTGAACTGCAGGTCGATGTCTTTCTCTTCGAACCCGGCCAGGGCGATCTCGAAGACAAGGCTCTTGTCTTTGTTCAGGAAGATGTTCATCGGCGGATAGGAATAGTAGGGATAGAAGTCGCCGTGGCTGTGCCACTTGAACTTGTCGCGGAAATGCTCCCGCATCTCTTCGGCTGATGGAAAGCCCTCGGACATCTTTTCTCCAAAGGCTTCGCCGAAACTATGGGCTACGCGAAAGGCTTCGTCCATAATCTTGCCCAGATCAACGCTGAATGTCTTTTCAGTCATTCCAATACCTCCCCAAAAGCGTATTGTCGGTCCCTCCACGAGGCGACCGGATGTTCAAGGTCCGTGTACAACGGCACCTTGCTCTCGATTAGAAAATACTCATTATTCCGCAGGATTGCAAAACAAAAACGATAGAAGCGGAGACGAGCGACAGGAGGGCCATTCCCCCGTGATCTGCCTCTATAGAAACAGATCCCCCTATGAGCAAGGCCGGATCCGTGTTATTTTAATAACCTTCTATATATACCGATGTTACTGAAAAGCAGAGCGCTGCAGGGAGAGGGACGCAAAAAACTCAGGGACTAGCAGGGGGGCGATTTTGGGCCGCGGGAACACGGAAACAAAACTCCACTACGGATGGATCATCGTCGGTTTGAGCGTGGCGGTCGCGGTCGGAGCCCTGGGTTTCGGACGTTTCGGGTACACCGTAATCCTGCCCAGCATGAAAATGGGTTTGGGACTGGATGCGGTGAAGGCGGCGGATTTGGCTACCGGCAACATGATCGGATACCTGTCCTTTGCGGCGGTCGGCGGCATGCTTGCCGCCCGCTTTGGCCCCCGGGGCGTCATCTCCTTGTTCATGCTGGTGACCGGTGCGTCCATGCTCCTATCAGGGCTGGCCAGCAGCTACCCGCTGGCTTTGGCCGCTCGTACCTTGACCGGCATCGGCAGTGCGGGAGCCAACATCCCTGTGATGGCCCTGGTAGCTGTTTGGTTTGCTCCCAGACGGCGGGGCCTGGCCACGGGGATCACCGTCAGCGGGGCCAGCATCGGACTGGTCGTTACGGGCT
>CAZPQC010000250.1:0-1569 GCA_964588525.1 uncultured Spirochaetaceae bacterium | reverse complement strand
CTGGCCACGGGGATCACCGTCAGCGGGGCCAGCATCGGACTGGTCGTTACGGGCTTGTTGGTTCCCGCGATCCTGCGGCGCTTCGGTCCGGGCGGCTGGAGACAGGCCTGGTTTGTGTTCGCCGCCTTTGCCTTCCTCGTGGCCGTGCTCAGCCTGATAGTGCTGCGCAACTCACCGGCTGATAAGGGGTGTGTGCCGGTGGGAGGCGCTGTTGGCGGTGCCTCGGGTAGTTCCTTGGGCGGTGCTGCGGTTAGCCCATCAGGCGGTATTGCGGGCAGGCCGAGATTGGACTGGAGTCTGCTCTATAAATCGGGACAGATCTGGCATCTGGCCGGTATCTATGTGCTGTTCGGTTTCTCCTACGTGATCTACGCCACCTTCTTCGTCGATTACCTGACCTCCGAGGCGGGTTTTACCATCGGCCGAGCCGGCTCGCTCTGGTCGGCCGTCGGAATGCTCAGCGTGGCAAGCGGCTTCATCTGGGGTTCGGTGAGCGATCGGCTGGGCCGAAAGTACGGGCTGGCCCTGGTGTTCCTGCTCCAGGGGGCGAGCTATGCCCTGTTCGGGCTGTGGCGCAGCATCCCGGGTTTCTATCTGTCTGCGCTCTTCTTCGCCCTTACCGCCTGGAGCGTTCCGGCGATCATGGCCGCTTCAGCCGGCGATCTTTTGGGTACGAAAATGGCCGCGGCGGCCTTCGGTTTCATCTCCCTGCTGTTGAGCGTGGGTCAGGCTCTGGGCCCGTTTGTTGCCGGCCGGATCGCCGCCCTCACCGGATCCTACTCCTACTCCTTTGTAGCAGCTGCGGTTGCGGCGCTTCTTGGGGCCACAGCGGCGCTGTTCCTGAAGATGGGTACCGCTCGGCAGTGAAGGTTGTCCGAGTTATTTGTGCATCGGCATCAGGTCGTGTAGCGGATCAGGATGAGACGGTCGGCCTTGTGTATAATCTTGAACAGATACAGGGCACAGATCAGCGATGAAACGATCCCCGCAGCCAGGTAGCTCAAGCCGAAGAATTCTGTTCCCAAAAACACGGTAGCCAATGATCCACCCAGATTCACGATGAAGTAGGCGAGGGCTGCAATGAAGGAGGGGCGGTACTGCTCGAAGTAGAAGAGGAAGGTCATCTCGGTGATGAACAGCAGCTGGAAGAAAACAGCCAGCATGGTAATTCGCAGCAGTAACACATCCAGGCCGCTGAAGATCCTGGACAATGACGGTGCCAGGATCAGGAAGGCCGCGGTTATCACCCCCTGAAACAGGCTCTGCTCCCGCAAACCCGCCTTGAGCTTCACCAGCAGCAGGCTTTTGCGGTTTTGGATTTCTCCCAGGGTGCCCTCTCCCAGGGACCGCAGAAAGTCTATCAGGTAGGAGTAGAAATCGGTCTCCAGGACCACGATGAAGTACACCAGGCCCGGGATCATGGTCAGGGTGGCCAGGTATACGGGGATATCGTAGGTGTCGAAGAGCCTGAAAAAGCTTCCGGGAACGGGCTGACCCACGGAAGCCCAAAACACCATCTTGTCGATCCAGAGTCCCCAGTAGTAGAACAATCCAGAGAGAAACAGGAAA
>CAZPQC010000249.1:0-4314 GCA_964588525.1 uncultured Spirochaetaceae bacterium | reverse complement strand
TGCAGCAGAATCCGGAAGAGCACCGAGTAGGCGACCAGGGAGGTCACGCAGGGCAGAAAGTAGAACACCCGGAAGGGACCCCGGAAACGCCCAATACCCTTGTTGAGGATCACCGCAAGGATCAACGCCAGGAAGACCATGATCGGGATCTGGGTGAAGATGAACAGGAAGTTGTGGCCCAGGGCCTGCCAAAAAATCTTGTCCTGGGCGAGCCGGGCGAAGTTGGCCAGGCCGACGAACTCCCGGTTGAACCCGCGCCACTTCTGCGTAACCAGGAACAGCGAGGAGCCGATGGGATACAGCATGAAGGCGCAGTAGAGCAGGACGGCCGGGGCTATGTAAAACCAGCCGACCCTGTTCAGGTAGCGGTAGTAGGCCCCACCAGGTTTCACGCCTCGCTCCTCGTTTATGACAATTGTGCGAATCAGAAAAACCGGGGAAAGAGCTCCCACCGTGAGGGCAGGAGCTCTTTCCTATCGGGTACTATTGCCCTGTAACCTGCTTGTACTCCTGCTCGGCCCGGGTGAGGGTCTCGTCGATTGTTGTGATTTCGCCGCCGAAGAGGAGGTTCATGGCGTTGCGCAGCGAATCGCGCATGGCCAGATAGTTCGCCGTGTAATTGAGCGTGGGCACGTTCTCCATCCAGGCCGCGAAATCCTTGAACACCGGCTGGCTTTTGTAGAAGAAGTCATCGTTGGCGGTATAGTTGGAACCGCTGCGGCTCGGCAGGAAGGTGCCCATGGCACCGGCTTGTTTGAGAATGATGTTGTAGAACTCCAGTGCAGCCGGGTCCTCGCTGGCCCAGGTGGACTTCAGGAAGTCTACGGCTTCAGCTTTCTCCTTGCTGCTCGCGAACACGTACCAGCTTGAACCCCCATTGTTGCTCGCATTCCTGGCGCCGGGAACCCCCGCTACGAGCGGGGTGGGCGCCACCATCCACTTGCCCGCGTTTTCAGACTTGGACTTGAGGGTCCCGATGATCCAGAGTGCATTCAGAAGACCGACCGACTGCCCATTGTTGAAGGCGGAAACCCAGTTGTTCCAACCTTCAGCCGTGTAGAACAGGCCTCCATCGTTCATCTTCTTCATGTACTCCAGGGACTTGCGCAACGCGGGGGTTTTGAAGTTGAGCGAGCCGTCGGGTTTGAAAAACTGTGTTCCGGTGGACTGAACCAGTATGCGCAGGAAGTCATAGCTCGTGGAGTCGTAAGCCAGCAGAGGCTTACCGCCGCTCTGTTTGATCTTCGTCCCGAGATCGATCACCTCATCCCAGGCCATGTTCCTCTTGTACTGATCCGGGTTGAGCCCGGCATCCCTCATGAAATCTACCCGTAGAAACAGACCGGTGGAGCCGGTATCGAAGGGGATCCCGTAGATCTTCGAGCCGTCGGTCATGGGGCCCACCTTGTATTGGGCGAACTTGGAGTAGTCCACGCCCTCGGCTTTGAGGTCTACAAAGATGCCCGGATAGTTTTGGATGAACTTCTCGATCACAAAATCCTGGAAAAGCGCAATGTCCGGAAGCCCGGCGCCTCCGGCCTGCAGCCCGGCTTCGATTTTACCCTCGATGTTCTCCGGTATGTCTACGATCTCTACTGTGACGTTGGGGCGGATCTTCTTGTAGACATCCGCGGCCTGCTGCATCGAGAATCCGTTGAAATTCGGGTCCCAGCACCAGACGGTGACTGTCTTCCCAGCCATTTTGCCTGTTGATCCTTGGCCGCCGCCGAACACGACGGCAGCGGTCAGCAGAATAAACAAGCTGACGGTCACGACACGTTTCATAGTCTCCTCCTTGGTTTTGGCGGCGCCGTTGTGCGAAGCACAGAACGGCAGCAAAACACGAGGCTTGTCGGCTCCGCGATAATGTTTTTCACTATAATCATGAGAGAGAATTTTGCTGGCGTCAGGAACAATTTTATGATTGTAGGCCGTTGCATCTCGGCAGGGCGGGCTTTGTAGGTTGATAATAAGAATTGGACAGCTAACCACAACTCCACCATAGAGAAGGGTGATTGATGGTGATTCCGGTGTCCGGTATATTTCTGGTAGCATGAAACAGGAGCCTGTTATGCCGAAAATCACCTTTATTGGAGCCGGTAGTTTCGTCTTCACCCGTAATCTGGTGAGGGACATCCTCAGCTACCCCAAACTATCCGGGGCCGACTTATATCTGATGGATATCGATTCGGAACGTCTGGCCTACATCAGGCGGGCGGTCGACCACATTGTGGAGGCCGGCGGTTACCCGGGGAGGGTGATCGCCACGCAGGATCGGAGGGAGGCGCTGGAAGGGGCGGATGCCGTGGTGTGTACGATTCTACAGGGAGGTGTACAGGTCTGGCGTCAAGATATCGATATTCCAGCAAGATACAGAGTGGACATCAACGTGGGGGATACCCGCGGACCGGCCGGCATCTTCCGTTCTCTCCGGACCATTCCTATAATGCTGGAAATCTGCCGGGATATGGAAAAACTATGCCCGAAGGCTATCCTGCTCAATTACACCAATCCTATGGCTATAGTATGCAAAGCCATGCAGGTAGCAACGGATGTAAACGTCGTAGGGCTGTGCCACAGTGTTCAAGGCACGCGTGATATGCTGGCTCGCTGGATTGATGTCGATCCTAAGGCAATCCACTACCTCTGTGCCGGAATCAATCATCAGGCTTGGTTTCTGAAGTTCGAGGCAAACGGGAAAGACGCCTACCCGCTCATCCACGCGGCAGTGAGTCAACCCGAGATATATAATGAAGAACCGGTGCGAAACGAGATGTTCCTGCATCTCGACTATTACGTCACCGAGTCCAGTGGCCATAACTCGGAATACAACCCTTGGTTTCGTAAACGTCCTGAGCTGATTGAACGCTACTGCCTTCATGGTACCGGCTGGAATCCGGGAGAGCACGCTTTCCTGGTGAAGGACTATCTCCGTCGCGAGCAGAACTGGCGGCAAGAGATCGAAAACGAGCTGTCAAAACCGGTAATCCTTCAGCGGGGAGACGAGTACGCCGCTGGAATCCTCAACGCCTTCTTCGGGGACGGAGAATCTTTCCAGTTCAACGGAAACGTGTTGAACGAAAATTTGATCGACAATCTCCCGGCCGGATCCTGTGTTGAAGTCCCGATAACGGTCTCCTCATCGAAACTGAAACCTGAGAAAGTAGGAACGCTTCCGACCCATCTGGCCGCACTGAACGCTCTCAATGCTTCGTGTGAAGATCTGGCCGTGGAAGGGGCGCTGGAGGGAGATCGGCGCAAGATCTATCACGCCGCCGCCCTGGACCCCCTGACCTCTGCCGTGTTGAGCCTCACGGAGATCCAATCCATGGTTGAGGAGATGTTTAGCGCGAATCAAGAGTGGTTACCCCAGTTTTATAGTTCTAAGGGATAAGAATTGAAAGCTCGCTTTTTCCCTCTGTAGCTGAGTTGTGCAAAGAATAAGTGAGTTTAGCAGAACGGCAACAAAATAGCTTGCCAATGCTTATTGTTGGATTTCAACGATGATATTGTATTTCCAGGGATATCTGCAAATTACGATCAACTTCACTTCTCAGCCTCTGAGGCTACAGAAGCTGGGCACCCACGAGGTTTTTGTAAATCATGTCGAAGTCATTTAGTGATGTCCACGTATCGATAGGGTAATTCAATCCTTTGATGTATTCTTCCGATTGAGAAGAATGACATAAACCCAGACAAGAGGTGGCCGTCATTGTGACGCCGCCTACTGTCTGGGCTTCTAATCGCCCGAATAGCCCCTAGGGGTACTTCACCTTTGTCCAACCGACAGCAGCAGATTTTCCTGCAATTTTGCCACCAGATCAGATATCGAACCTGCCTGGGTTGTAGGAAACGTAGATCTGTTTGGGGATTCAGCCAACCGGATTAGATGATCGCCGAACACGTCCCCGGCACCAAGCTCTGCAAGGAAAACGGTCCTTCCCTACACCTCAGCCGGCCCCACCACCTGGATACGCCCTTCCGGGAGGATATACATGTCCTGCTGCTCTTCGCCGAGGTGAATAATTTCACATCCGGTTTCCTTATCCACGATCTTGCCGAGAAGCACAAACTTTTTGATCTGAAACATACTCATCCCTTCAAATATGGGTGCATCCTTGATTTCCCCTGCCAGCTTCAAGCCGGCTATATCGGAGAGGTTGATGAACTTCGTACAGCGTGGCGTCTTTACCAGGCCGTACCCACTTGGAGGTGGCGATCTCCGCACCGAAGCGAGCTGGGTGTCGCGGCGGCGCACCGACCCGGTGCACCCATTCGGGGGTGGAATTACCCCACAGGGCTGAGCCTCTGTTC